>JAFIEG010000059.1 GCA_020832665.1 Pararhodobacter sp.
CAGCGGGCCGCCGCCCGCCCGCCCCACAGGCGGGCGCATGCCCGGGCCGCAAGCGGCCCGGGCGGGATGAAATCGAACATACGCCGCGTGCTCTACCGCTCGCCTTCCGCCTCGCCCTCATCCAGCGCTCGGCGCAGGCGGCGGATGAGCACGCGGCGCGAGCGCTCGTCGGCGGTCTGGGCGAGCGCGTCGTTGATATCGAGAAACAGCTTCGAGACCTCGTTGTGCCAATCCAGCCTGCCCACCTGTTCGGGCTTGAGCCGGGGCGCGGGTTTTTCCTCGGGCGCGCGGGCGCCGGCCGGGGTCAGCTCGAACACCTCGTCTAGCACCGGGCGCAGGATGCGGCTGGCCCCGAAGCTGCCCTCCAGCCGCTCGGCCAGCGCCGCCAGCGCCGGCTCCTCGCCGTGGTTGAGGAAGATCTCATGCGCGATCGGCTGGCGCGCCTTAATCCAGGCGGCAAGCTCGGCAGCGTCGGCATGGCCGGAATAGAGATCGATGGCGCGGATGCGCGCGCGCACGGCGAAGGCCTCGCCCTGAATACGCACCGATTGTGCCCCGTCGCGCAGGATGCGCCCCAGCGTGCCCTCGGCCTGATAGCCGACAAACAGCACTGTTGCCTCGTCGCGCCATAGCCAGTTCTTCAGCCGGTGGCGGATGCGCCCGGCCTCGCACATGCCCGAGGCGGCGATGACGATGTGAAACTCGCGCAGATTGTCGAGCGCCATGCTCTGCTCGATCGTCTGGGTGAAATGCAGGTTCTTCGAGCCCAGCAACTCGCGAAAGCGCCGGCCCTCTTCCAGCTCGCGCTTGTGGCGGGCAAAGACCTGGGTGGCGCGCAGCGCCAGCGGCGAATCGACATGCACCGGGATGGGGGGCAGCGCGCCCTCATCCATCAGCTGCATCAGATCGGCGACGATTTCCTGCGCGCGCTCGACGGCGAAGGAGGGGATGATCAGCGCGCCGCTTGGGTTCATCGCCGCGCGCACCTCGTCGCGCAGAAGCTGGCGGCGGGCGTCCTCGGTGGTGGCGGGGCGGTCCTCGTCGCCATAGGTGCCTTCGCAGATCACGTAATCAAGCCCCGAGGGAGCATCAGGGTCGGGGTGCAGCAGCTTGGCCGCCGGGCCGATATCGCCCGAAAACAACAGCCGCAGCGGCTTGCGATGCCCGCTCAGCGCCACTTCCAATTCCACCGAGGCCGAACCCAGCATGTGCCCGGCATTCCACAGCCGCGCGCGCAGCCCGGGCAGCACGCCGAACCATTCGCCATAATCCTGCTCGCGAAACAGCGCCAGGCAACGCTCGACATCGCCGCCATCATAGATCGGCTCCACCTCTTCGGCCGGGGCGCGGGCCTTGCGCCGGTTCAGCGCCTTCACCTCGATCGACTGGATATGGGCGCTGTCGGGCAGCATGACGGCGGCCAGATCGGCGCTGGCGGCGGTGGCGTGGATGGCGCCCTTGAAGCCGTCGCGCACCAGCCGGGGCAGCAGCCCGGCATGATCGATATGCGCATGGGTCAGGATCACGCCCTCGATCTCGGCGGGGTCAAACGGAAAGGGGCGATAGTTCAGCTCTTTCTCGGTCTTCGGCCCCTGGAACATGCCGCAATCGATGAGCACGGCGCCATGGCCGGTTTCCAGCCGCATGCACGAGCCGGTGACGGCGCGGGCGGCACCGTGAAAGGACAGGCGGGGGAAGGGCATGAAGGGCGGCTCCTGTTTTTCGGGGCGAGCCTAGCGGGTGATGTGAGGGAGGGGTAGGGGGGTGGTTTGAGCCCACTGCGGACATTGCCTTAAGCCTTACATATGTTAAAATTGACAGATGGCCAAGTATACGATCCGACATGACAAAACAGAAACCAGAAGCCTATTCCGAGGTGACGGAAGATTGGCTCTTGGGGTAGTCGTCGGAAGCTTGTCGGTAGTTCTCGCGTTTGTCGCCTACGAATTTATATGGGGTGTGCAGGATTTATCAGAATATCTGTTGATCGCACCCTTAATTATATCTTTGCTCGTTGCGATGGCATCAACCTACTTTGCAGCCAATGCTCTACTCGAGCAACGCAAGATACGAGAAGCGGGTACTGACCCCGTGCTCATTGCTCACCTTGGCCAACGGGAAGACGCCCGCGAGTTGGTTACATTCAAAGTCTCCAATGTCGGAGCAGGTGCAGCTTTGAATGTGCAACTTGAGGTGGAACGTCCAGATGATGATGCGGATGACTGGGAGAAGAGAGAATTCTTGCAGAATATTTTTGATCCACGCGAACCTTTTTCGGTAATTCTTCAAGGAAACTCAATTGAGTTTAGCCTTGCACTTGGGTGGCAACTTTTGGGACAAGAGCCCACTAAATCCATTGATAAAAACCGACCGATAAGCCCATTGCCACCATTCAAGGCTAGGTTGTCCTATGAGGACTTGGCTGGAGGAAAATATGACGGGGAGTTTACTATCGATGTAAGCGAAATGCAGGGTCTTGGAGCAAACAAGTCTCCCCAGATGAGAATGGTTGCAGCATTAGAGGCAATCGCGAAAAAGAAGTAAGAGGCCGAAGCAACTCGGTAGTGCGAACGACCGCTCCGCCCCACAAACCGCCCCTCACCCCCCCGCCCGAAACGGCTCGACATATTGCAGCGCCATGTCCCAGGGAAAGAAGATCCAGGTGTCCTGGCTGACCTCAGTGATGAAGGTCTCCACCATCGGCCGGCCCTTGGGCTTGGCATAGACGGTGGCGTAATGCGCATTGGGATAAAGCGCGCGCACCAGTTCCAGCGTCTTGCCGGTATCGACCAGATCATCGACGATCAGCACCCCCTTGCCGCCCTCGCCCATGATCTCGGGGTTGGGCGCCTTGATCAGCCGCGGCTCGGCCTGGGTCTGGCGGTCATAGCTTTTCACCGAAACGGTATCGACAACGCGGATGTTCAACTCGCGCGAGACGATCATCGCCGGCGCCATGCCGCCGCGGGTGATCGCCACCACCGCGCGCCAGTGCCCGTCATCGGGGCCCAGCCCCTGCAGCCGCCAGGCCAGCGCGCGCGCATCGCGGTGCAGCTGGTCCCAGCTTACATGGAAACCCTTCTCATGCGGCAGGCGGTCGGTCATGCGCTCAGTCCTTCGCGGCGGGCTGGTGGCCGGTGGTGGCAATGTCAGGCGCATCGACTGCCTTCATGCCCACCACATGATAGCCGGCATCGACATGCAGCACCTCGCCGGTGGTGCCCGAGCCAAGATCGGACAGCAGGTAGAGCGCGGCCTTGCCCACCTCGTCTTGCGTGACATTGCGCCGCAGCGGCGAGTTCAGCTCGTTCCATTTCATGATGTAGCGAAAATCGCCGATGCCGCTTGCCGCCAGCGTCTTGATCGGCCCGGCGCTGATGGCGTTGCAGCGGATGCCGTCCTTGCCCAGATCCTCGGCGATATACATCACCGAGGATTCCAGCGCCGCCTTGGCCAGCCCCATGACGTTGTAATGCGGCATCACCTTCTCGGCGCCGTAATAGGTCAGCGTCAGCAGGCTGCCGCCGGGGCGCATCATGGCAGCCGCGCGCTGGCAGATCGCGGTGAAGGAATAGACGGAAATATCCATCGTGCGCAGGAAATTGTCGCGCGAGGTATCGACATAGCGCCCGCGCAGCTCGCTCTTGTCGGAAAAGCCGATGGCGTGGACGACGAAATCGATCTCGCCCCACAACTCCTTGAGGGCGGCAAACAGCGCATCGAGCGATTCCATGCTGGCCACGTCGCATTCGAACACGCGCGGCGTTCCCAGCTGCTCGGCCAGCGGCAGAACGCGCTTTTTCAGCGCTTCGCCCTGATAGGAAAAGGCCAGTTCGGCACCTTGCCCGGCCAGGGCTTTCGCAATCCCCCAGGCGATCGACTTGTCATTGGCCAGCCCCATGATCAGGCCGCGCCTGCCTTCCATCAACCCCGAACCCATCAGCCGCCCCCGTTCTGTGCGATTGTCGCTCAGGATTAGGGCAAAGCCGCAGGGGCATCAAGGCCGCGCGCAAATGCCGCGGGCACTTGGCGCCGCACCGGCCCGTTGACCGAATTGTGAGCAGGCGGACGTCACGGCAACCTTGCAACCCCGTCGGGCGAAGTTATTGCGCCGCAAGCTTCAATGCGCCGGCTTGCTGGTGGTGTCAGAAGAAGTGATCGGGCCGGGGCTTGCCTGTTTGCGGGCGAACGGGAAAGATGCTGGCTGAAGGGCCGGGAAGAGCAGATGCAGGACGCAGTACACGGGCAGAGGCAGGCGCCGGAAACGGCTGGTGCGGACACGCGCGCCGGCATTTTTGCCGGCGACGACCCCTTTGCCATCGCCCGCGCCTGGCTGGCCGAGGCCGAGCGCAAGGAAATCAACGACGCCAACGCCATGGCGCTGGCGACGGTCGATGCGCAGGGCATGCCGAATACGCGCATGGTGCTGCTGAAGGCGATCGAGGATGGCGGTTTCGTCTTCTACACCAACCACGCCAGCGCCAAGGCCAGCGAGATCGAGGCCACCGCCAAGGCGGCGCTGGTGCTGCATTGGAAAAGCCTGCGCCGGCAGGTCCGGGCGCGCGGCATCGTCGAGCGGGTCGAGGACGACAAGGCCGATGCCTATTTCGCTTCGCGCTCGCTGCAATCGCGGCTGGGGGCCTGGGCCTCGCGCCAGTCGCAGCCGCTGAAATCGCGCGCCTCGCTCATGGCCGAGGTCGCGCGGCAAACGGTGAAACACGGCACGAGCCCGCCACGCCCGCCCTTCTGGGGCGGCTACCGGATCGTGCCGCTCGAGATGGAATTCTGGGCCGATGGCGCATTCCGGCTGCATGACCGGTTCCGCTGGCATCGCCCCGATCGAGCAGGGAAATGGGCCGTGAACAGGCTATACCCCTGATACCGGCAGCAATGCCGGCAAGCCGCCCGGGCTCGATTCGAACTTGAATCTTTCGCAAATTGCGAAGAGTCTGGGTATCTGGAAGGACTGTCATTCGGGTTGGGAAAGTAGAATGGTAGAAATGGAACGATGCCTCCCGCGCATGCGCGGTAGCGTCAAGTGGTTCGACCCTGGAAAGGGCTTCGGCTTCATCGTCTCGGAATCGGGCGGGCCGGATATATTGTTGCATGTCAATGCCTTGCGCAGCTACGGACAAAGCACGGTCTGCGATGGCACAACCATCGTCGTCAGCGTGCAACAAACGCCGCGCGGCTTGCAGGCCGTCGAGGTGGTCGAGATCGTCCCGCCGGTCGAGGCCGAGGGCGGCGACGAATCCGGGCAGGCGCTGCCTGCCGAATATCTGACGCTGCCGCTGGAACCGGCGCGGGTGAAATGGTTCGACAAGGCCAAGGGCTTCGGCTTCGGCAATGTCTTTGGCCGCGGCGAGGATATCTTCATCCATATGGAGGCCCTGCGCCGCTCGGGCTTTGCCGATCTGCAGCCCGGCGAGGCGGTGGCGCTGCGCATCGTTGATGGCGAGCGGGGCCGACTGGCGGTGATGATCGCGCCCTGGGAAGCGGCGCTGCGCGAAGAGACGACGGGGCCCGCATCGGGCTGAACGGGAGTGGAGACGCGGATGCGACATCTGGGGCGGCGCGCCGGTCAGCGCCTGTGGCTGGCGGTACTCGTGGCCGCGCTGGCGATGTTCACGGCGACGGCGAGCCTGGCCTCGGGCTCGCCGGCCTGCCGCGAAGATACGGTGCATCTGCGCGGCGACTGGGGGCAGGCTCGGTTCTCGGTCGAACTCGCCGACACGCCCGATACAAGGGCGCGCGGGCTGATGCACCGCGAATCGCTGCCGCGCTCGGCGGGCATGCTGTTCATCTTCGACCGCCCCGACCGGGCCGTGTTCTGGATGGAGAACACGCTTATTGCGCTCGACATGCTGTTCGTCGATCCGGCCGGCGTGGTGCAGCATATCCACCACCAGGCGCGCCCGCGCGACCGCACGCCGATCGATGGCGGCGAAAACGTGCTGATGGTGCTCGAGATCAATGGTGGGCTCTCAAGCCGGCTGGGTATCGTGCCGGGCAGCGAATTGCGCCACCCAAGACTTGACCCGGCGCGGGCTGCCTGGCCCTGCGAGGAATAACCCGCAGGCGCGGGCGTCGCTTCATGCGCTTGGTGCTTTTCACCGCCCTTGCCTTGGGCTAAGAGCAGCGCGACGGAGCATGGCGCAGCCTGGTAGCGCGCTGGTTTTGGGTACCAGAGGTCGCAGGTTCGAATCCTGCTGCTCCGACCATATTCACCACGCCGCTAGCCGCCGCCACGGGCCGTTTTTTCGGCTCCGCCCCTTCATCTTGCCCCAAGTACTCCGGGGGGGAGTCCGCGCAAGCGGACGGGGGGCAGCCCCCCCCCCCCCCCCCCCCCCCGCCTGTCATTCAGGGCCGGCCTTTACAGCAGCGCGCGCACCCTCTCGGCGGCGGCTTCGGCGGTGATGCCGAATTCGCGGTACAGCACTTCGGCCGGGGCCGAGG
The DNA here is from genome assembly GCA_020832665.1 of Pararhodobacter sp. Classification (GTDB taxonomy): domain Bacteria; phylum Pseudomonadota; class Alphaproteobacteria; order Rhodobacterales; family Rhodobacteraceae; genus Pararhodobacter. The sequence goes on from JAFIEG010000059.1 coordinate 6,457, forward strand.
CGCCGAAACCCTCCATGCCAAGAAATTCGCCCTTGCGCCCGCGCTCGCCGGTGAGCCAGCGGTCCCAGCCCCCGGCGCGGACCCCGGCTTCGATGCCCAGCCGCACCGGGCCGGCGGGCAGCACGCGGCGGCGATAGCCCTCGGGCTGGGCGGCGAACAACTCCATGCAGGGCATCGACACCACGCGCGTGCCGATACCCTCGCCCTGCAATATCTCGCGCGCGGCCAGAGCGATGGCCACTTCCGAGCCGGTGGCGATGAGGATGGCGCGGCGCTTGCCCTCGGCCTCGGCCAGCACATAGGCGCCCTGCGCGCTCAGGTTCTTCGTGCTGTGGCGCTGGCGCACCGCCGGCACGCCCTGCCGGGTCAGCGACAGCACCGTCGGCGTGGTCTTCTGCCCCAGCGCGATTTCCCAGGCCTCGGCGGTTTCCACCAGATCGGCGGGGCGCATGACCAGCGTGTTGGGCGTGGCGCGGCTGATTGCCAGATGCTCGACCGGCTGGTGCGTGGGGCCATCCTCGCCCAGCCCGATGCTGTCATGCGTCATCACATAGACCACCGGCAGCCCCATCAGCGCCGACAGCCGCATCGAGGGGCGGGCGTAATCGGTAAACGCCATGAAGGTGCCGCCATAGGGGCGGATGCCGCCATGCAGCGCCATGCCGTTCATCGCCGCCGCCATGCCATGCTCGCGCACGCCGTAATGGATGTGCCTTCCCTTGCGGTTATCGGGGCAGAACACGCCCAGATCGGGGGTCTTGGTGTTGTTCGAGCCGGTCAGATCGGCCGAGCCGCCCAGCATTTCGCCCAGGATCGGGTTGACGATTCCCAGCACCCTTTCCGAGGCCGCACGGGTGGCCAGTTTCGGCGCCGCCTCGGCGGCGTCCTTTTTCAGCTTGCGGATGGCGCCGGCAAGCCTGGCGGGCAATTCGCGCGCGAAGACGCGGTTGAATTCGGCGCGGCGGCTGGAAGGCGCGGCATCGAGCCTTGCTTCCCATGCCAGCCGCTCGGCCCGGCCGCGCGCGCCCACTCCTTCCCACCAGCTCTTGATCTCGGCGGGAATGGTAAAGGGCGCGTGTTTCCAGCCATAGGCGGCGCGAGTATCGGCAATGAGCTGCGCATCGGTCAGCGCGCCGTGGCCCTTGGCGGTGTCCTGCGCCGATGAGCCCAGCGCGATATGGGTGCGGCAGGCCACCATCGCCGGGCGCGGGCTGGCCTGGGCGGCACCAAGTGCGCGGTCGATATCACCGGGGTCGTGGCCGTCGCATTCGAACACGTCCCAGCCGGCGGCGGCAAAACGCGCCTTCTGGTCGGTGACGCAGGCGATATCGACGCGCCCGTCAATGGTGATGCCGTTATCGTCCCACAGCACGATCAGCCTTGAAAGCTGCTGGCGCCCTGCCAGGCCGATGGCTTCGTGGCTGATGCCCTCCATCAGGCAGCCATCGCCGGCGATGACCCATGTGTAATGGTCCTGCAGCTTCGCGCCGAAGCGCGCGCGCAGGGCTTCCTCGGCGATGGCGAAACCCACCGCATTGGCCAGCCCTTGGCCCAGCGGGCCGGTTGTGGTTTCGATGCCCTTGGCGTGGCCATATTCAGGATGGCCCGCCGTGACCGCGCCCCATTGGCGGAAATTGCGGATCTGATCGAGCGTCATGTCGCGGTAGCCGGTCAGGTGCAAAAGCGCGTAAAGCAGCATCGAGCCATGCCCCGCCGACAGGATGAAGCGGTCACGGTCGGCCCAGTCGGGGGCGGCGGCATCGAACTTCAGATGCTTGCCGAACAGCACGGTGGCGACATCGGCCATGCCCATCGGCATGCCGGAATGACCCGAATTGGCCGCGGCCACGGCATCCATCGCCAGCATGCGGATGGCGCAGGCGCGTTGCCAATGGTCTTGGTGCTGGGCGCGGAGGGTGGCGATATCCAAGGCAGGCATCCTTTTCAAACCCGGTTGCGCGCGTCATAACAGTCTATGGTGCGAGTTCAAGCGGCTGTTCGGTCGCCAGCGGCGGGAAGCCCGGCTGCAAAGGGTTGGCAGCGATCGGTTGGAAAGGCCGGCGCTTGAGCGTAATCTCGCACCGAAGCGCCGCAGGATTTGTGCGCGCTTGTGATTCGTGTTGCGGTAATATGTGTTTGTCGGTGCCGGGCCGTCAGGAGGAGAGTGGATGAGCGATCTTGCCGCATTCGAGCGCCGGATTTCCGCGGCGCTGGACCGTATCGCCCGGCGCATGGAAGGGCAGGGGCCGGGTGCCCCGGCTGCCTCGGGCGCCGATGGCGCGGCTTCGGGCGGCGAAATGGCCCGCCTGCGCCAGGCGCTGGAGAAGGAGCGCGGCGCCAATTCGCAGCTTTCCGAGCGCCTGCACCAGATACGGCAGCGCCAGGAAAGCACCATCGCCCAGCTCGAGCGCCGGCTGGCGCGGCTGACCGAACAGCTTGATCTGCAAAGCCTCGAGATGCTGCGACTCAAGAAGGCCAATGCCAAGCTGATGGAATCCAACGCCGCGCTGCGCGACGCGCGCGACGGGGGGGCGCTGGAATCGAAGCTGGTCAACCGCTCGATCGCCGCCGAGCTTGACGCGCTGCAAGCCGAGCGCCGCGCCGAGATGGCCGAGATGGAAGAAATCCTGGCCGAGCTGAAACCGTTGCTGAGTGCCGAGCGGCGCAGCGGCTGAGGAGGGACGATGCCCGAGGAAACCATCACCATTGGCGGCAAGAGCTTCGAGGTGGCCTGCCAGGAGGGCGAGGAGCCCTATCTGCAGGCCGCCGCCGGGTTGCTTGATGCCGAGGCGCGCCAGCTCATCGACCAGATCGGCCGCCTGCCCGAGGCGCGCATGCTGCTGATGGCGGGGCTGATGCTGGCCGACAAGATGGCCGGTCACGACGAGCGGATGCAGGCGCTGGAGGCCGAGTTGGCCGCCGCGCGCGAAGAGATCGAGCGACTGCGCCGCGCACCGCGCCCCGAGCCGACACGCGTCGAGGTGCCGGTGATCCCGCCCGAGGTAACCGATACCCTGGCCGAACTGGCCGCGCGCGCCGAGTCGCTGGCCGATCAGCTGGAAGAGGGCAGCCGCTAGTGTTCGCCATCTGACGGAAGATTCCGTCGTTTAAGAGCCGCTCGTAGGCCGCCAATCAAGCGGCCCAATCTGGCAATCAGCACTAAAAAAGGCAGTCCAATAGGGGGGGGCGGTTCACGTTTTTTTTGCTGCCGAGTGCCGGTTCCGAAGGGACGTACGGGTTGACCCGGCAGGGAGCGCACTGACAGGCTTGGTTGTTTATGGTGCAAAAGCAATGGGAGGACATCATGCGTTTCATGGTCGCGATCCAAGGGGGAGCTGCGTTGATACTGGCTGCGGGCGTTGCGGCGCATGCGCAAGTCCATGCGCCGGGGCATGGCGTGCAACCTCTTTCGGGGGTTCAAGCGCCACTGGTAAAGGCTCAGGCGCCGGAGGTGAACCCGAACACAATGCTTGTTCAGTATCGCACCATCACCCCGAAACACCGTTGAGTACGCTCATGGGTGACACGAACGAGTGGTTTCCCGGACCGGGTCGCTGGCCGACAAATGGGGTGTTCGATACTTTCACACGTCAGCATGTTGGGCAGCTTGATCGCAGCGGAATCGAGACATTGGGCGACTTGATCTCGGGTGATCCAGAAGTGATCGGGCGCATATTCGGAACTAGCCCGCGCGAGGCCCAGCGATTCCAGGATGTGCTCCGCGAGACGGTGGGTGCTAGTTTGCCGGAGGCTTGATGCCGGTTAGTTACGCTGCCACGGCTCCAGTAAGTGGCATTGGGCGGCGTCTCCTGCACTGTCTTGGTGATAACCATCAGCCTTGTTTTCATGGGCAGCGGTGGCACGCGCGAGGGCCTTGTCTTGCCGCGCATGAGGCCCGCCACGCCCTCGTCGAAATACCGCTGCTGCCAGCGCCAAACCGTAGGCTTCAATGTCCGGGCGCGCCGCACTCTGCGCCTTGGCACCGGGCAAGCGAGCCCGGTCGGACGCGACACATGATATGGGCCCAGCGCGTTCTCAGCGCCAATGCACCATCGGCAACCCCGCAACCGGGCTGCGGAAACAGGGAATGCGGGTGCCGCGCAGCGAGCCGATATAGAGATTGCGCAGATCCTTCCCGCCAAAGGTGACCGAGGCGAACCAGGGCGCGATGTTGCCGCCGCAGGCGAGCATGTGTTCGGGCGCCACCTTGTCGGCCTTGAACGCGGCCATCAGCGCCGCCGAGGGGCCGGGATTGTCGTCATCAAGGATGACTCGGAACTCGCCATCGGGCGTCAGCGCGAAGATGCGGTCCGACATCACATGCGTGCCCCAAAGATTGCCATGCGCGTCAAAAGCGATACCGTCGATGAAACCGCCGGTATCGGCGGGGCCGAACAATTCGCGTTCCAGCACCTGCGCATCGGCGCCGATACGCAGCCTTGTAATGCGGCGGCCCGTGGTTTCAACCACATAGAGCCATTCCTCGGCGGCATCGAAGCGGATTTCGTTGGTGAACATGAAGCCGTCGGCGACGATGCGCGCGCCGTTGTCGTCGAGCACCGCCACCGCGCCATCGGCAATGTTGGGGCTGATCGCTGCCATCCAGTTGGTGATTTTCGTCGAGATGGTCAGCCAGATGCGGCTTTTACTGTCGCGCAGCACGAAGTTGACCTTGCCGATGGGCTCGCCGTCGATCTCGTCCAGCACCACCGTGGTCTGGCCGTCGCGGGTCATCCGTTCCAGCCGGTCGAAGCCGAAATTGGAGATCAGGATCGAGCCATCGGCATCAAAGGCCAGCCCGTTGGGCAGCGTGCCTTCGGTGAAGCGCGTGGCCTCGTCGGCGGTGGCGCCGAAGCGGGTATCGAGCGCCTGGGCGATCAGCTCTTGCGTGCCGTCGGGGCGGATATGGACCACGCCGCCGCGTGCATCGGCCGACCACAGGCTGCCATCGGGCTCGGCCAGGATGCATTCGGGGCGCTGCAGATCGTGGCCGACATAAGAGATATACTCGGGGCTGACGGTGAAGCCGTCGATGGGATTGCGAGTCATGGCAGGCTCCTGTGATCAGAAAGCTGGGGCCGGAATGGCGCGCCGATGCGCCAGCCGGCGCGGTGTTTTCGGGGGCGTTGCCCCCGCCCCTTCGGGGCTCCCCCAGAGTATTTCGGGCAAGATGAAGGGGCAGGGCGGGCCGGCGGCGTGTGCGAAACAATGTGCCGCCGGCCCGCCTGGATGATTGTCAGTCGTCGAGGATCGCGACGGCGCGCACGAAGCCGGCCGAGGCGGCCTTGATCTTGAAGGGAAAGCAGGAAAGCCGGAAACCCGTGGGCGGCAGCTTGTCGAGATTGGTGAGTTTCTCGATATGGCAATAGCCGATATCCATGCTGGCGCGGTGGCCTTCCCACACGATCGAGGGGTCGCGGTTTTCGACATAGCGCTCGCGGGTAAAGGAAAACGGCGCATCCCATGACCAGCCATCGGTGCCGGTGACGCGCACGCCGCGTTCGAGCAGCCACAGCGTGGCCGCGCGGCCCATGCCGCAGCCCTTGTCCAGGTAATCGGGCTGGCCATAGGCCTCGCCGGCGGCGGTGTTGATGACCACGATCTCCAGCGGGCTGAGGCTGTGCCCGATGCGCTTGAGTTCCGCTTCCACCTCTTCGGGCTGCACGACATGGCCATCGGGCAGGTGGCGGAAATCCAGCTTCACCCCGGGCTGGAAGCACCATTCCAGCGGCACCTCGTCGATGGTGATGGCGCGCTTGCCGCCATCCATGGTGGAATGGTGGTGCCAGGGCGCATCCAGATGTGTGCCGTTATGGGTGATGCATTGCAGCATCTCGACCGCCCAGCCCTCGCCGCCGGGCAGTTCGTCTTGCGTCATGCCGGGGAAGAACTGGGTGATCTGCCCGGCGGTCTGGCTGTGGTCCAGATAGGTGATCTTGGGTTCGAATCCGGGCGGGTCCGAGGCGATGCCGGTTTCCAGCGGCACGGACAGGTCGATGATCTTCATTCGGGTCTCCTAGAGCAAGCCGATGGCGATGGATGGAAATGCAATGATCAGCCCCAGCACGGCAACCATGATAAGCGCGAATGGGGCGGCACCCGCAAAGACATCGCCCAGGCTGGTGCGTGGGTCGTTGAGCGCGCCCTTGATGACATAGACCGACAGCCCCAGCGGCGGTGTCAGCAACCCGATCTCGACCGCCAGCACGGTGATGATGCCAAACCAGATCAGGTCGATCTGCATGGCGCTCGCGATGGGCAGCACCAGCGGCAGGGTGATCAGCATGATTGACGACGAATCGAGGATCGTGCCCAGCACGATGAGGATGGCGCAATAGAGCAGGATGAAACCGTAGATGCCCAGTTCGCGATCCACTGCCCAGCCGGTCATGAAGGCGGGCAGGCCAGAAAACGACAGGAAGCGCGAATACATCGTCGCGGCGATGATCAGAAAGCAGATGGCGGCGGTGATATGGCCGGTTTCGATGGTCACCTGCCACAGTGTGCGCGGCCCCATGCGGCGCTTGGCCACGGCGATGATGATCGCCCCCAGCGCGCCGATGGCGCCGGCCTCGGTGGGGGTGAAGATGCCGCCATAGATGCCGCCCAGCACCAGCACGATGAGTGCCAGGATGGGCAGGAGCTTGTTCGCCGAATCGAGCAGCAGCGTGCCGGTGGGCATGGCGGTGGGGGGCAAGGGCAGGGGCGTGCCGGTAAAGCGCGGAAACAGCCGCACCATCACCGCGATGCCGATGCAGAAGGCCAGCGCCAGCAACAGCCCCGGCACGATGCCGGCGATGAACAGCCTGCCCACCGATTGCTCGGACAGGATGCCGTAGAGGATCAGCAGCAGCGAGGGCGGGATCATCATGCCCAGGATCGACGAGCCAGCCACCACCCCCGAGGCAAAGCGCCGCGAATAGCCGATGCGCACCATCTCGGGCACCGCCACCTTGGCAAACACGGCGGCCGAGGCGATGGAGATGCCGGTGATCGCGGCGAAGATGGCGTTGGCGCCCACCGTGGCCATGCCCAGCCCGCCCCTGAGGCGCTGAAAGGCGCGGTTGGCGACATCGAAGGTGTCGCGCCCGATATCGGCGCGGCTGACCACCAGCCCCATCAGAACGAAGAGCGGCACCACCCCGAAGAGATAGGAAGAGATGCTTTCGCGCGCCGCCAGCGACAGCGAGCGTGCCGCCAGTTGCGGGTTGTCGCGCAGGATCCAGATGCCGATGAAGCTGACCAGCGCCAGCGCGATTGACACATGCATGCCCAGCCAGATCAGGCCGAGAATGCCCACCAGCGACCACAGGCCGATCTCGATGCCGCTCATGGCGCCACCCGTGGCGCATCCGATGGCGCACCCCTGGCAGCGCGGATGGCCAGCGCCAGCGCGCGCATGACGAACACTGCCAGCATCAGCGCCGAGCCCAGCACCACGATGCCATGCACCGGCCAGATGGGCGCTAGGAACTGGCCCACCGCACCCACCATCTGCCCGCGCCCGTAGGAGCGCAGGAAAAGCGGCCAGAAGGCGCTGAGCAGCGTGTAGATCAGGAATGCGCCGGCGCCGTGCAGCACCGCATCCAGCGCATCGGCCAGGCGCGGGCGGCGCCGACGCAGCATCGACAGGAAGGCATCCGAGCGCGTCAGCTTGCCGCGTGCCAGCGTGTTGGCGATCTGCAGAAAGACGATGGCCAGAATCGACATCGCCACCATCTCGGGCACGCCAGCGATGGGCCGGCCAAACAGGAAACGCCCGCCCACATCGACCGAGATCAGCGCCATCACGGCGAGAATGAGCAGCGTGCCCAGCGCCGAGAACAGCGCCGTTACCCGGTCCAGAAGCCAGGCGGCGGTATCGACGGGCCAGAGCCCGGTGCGCAGGTCATCCATCGCGGGGCCTCGCGGTGGCCGTTGGTGGCGTGGGGGTAGGGCGGCAGGGCGGGGTCAACCCCCGCCCTACGCGTCTCAGCGCTGCGACCAGTCGCGGCCCATATCGGCGCCGGCCTCGGCCATTGCCGCCATGTAGGCTTGCAGCACATCGGTGCCCGGCAGGCCCATGCCATCGGCGTTTTCAGCCCAGGCGCCGGCGATATCGGGCAGCGCCGCGGCCCAGCGCGCGCGCTCTTCGGGGGCCAGCACATGCAGGCGGTCCGGATCGGGCGCGATGGTTTCCATCGCCGCCGCCACGCGCTCGGTCTGCTCGGCCAGATAGGCCGCCGTATAGGCATCGGCGCCCGCGCGCAGGGCGTCCTGCACCGCTTCGGGCTGGGCCTGGAACCATGTGCGGTTGGCTACCAGCGTGCCGGCATATTGCGCGCCGAAATCGGTGATCGTCACATAGGGTGCCACCTCGTGCAGGCGTGCTGGCGCGGCGGCGGTGGGAAAGACGATGACACCCTCGAACACGCCGGTCTGCAGGTCGTTGTAATAGGTGGTCAGGTTGCCGGCCACGCCCACCGCGCCGGTGCCCTCGACCCAGTTCACCGCCGGGCCCGGCGCGGCGATGCGCCGGCCCTGCAGATCGTCGATGGAATTCACCGGGAAGGTGGTCATGAGCAGGTAGTTGTCGAGCGCGAAGCCACCGCCCAGATATTCGGCGTCAAAGCCATGCCAGCTTTCCACCATGCCCGGCACCTCGCCATGCAGCATGTCCATCACCTGCATCACCAGTTCCGGGTCGGACGGGCCGAAGGGAGTATTGTAGGTGACGTTCTGCAAGGGCAGCTGCGTGGGCATGAACACGGTGGGGATGGCGCCGACCTCGGCCAGCCCGTCCTCGACCGCCTCCAGCTCGCCGCCGACGCCGGCGATGGTGCCGCCATAGGCTTCGGTCCAGTCGATGCTGTGGCCGCTGCCCTCGAGCGCGGCATCGACGGCGGGGATGAAGCTGTTGGTCAGATGCTGCACCCACAGGAAGATGGGCGGGTGACCATTGACCAGGGTCACATCGATGGCCTGGGCGGGCCCGGTGGCGGGCAGGGCCAGCCCCGCGGCCAGGATAGGTGCGGCCAGAAGCGGGCGGATGGATCGTTGCATGGTGTCTCCTCCTGTTGAACGCGCCGGGCCCTCCTCGGCCCGGCTTGCATTGAGTGGCGCGTCCGGGCTCAGCCGGGCGCGGCCATGGCGCGGATGCCGGCGGCGATGAAGCGCACCGTGCGGTCCAGTATATCGTTCAGGCTCTCGGCCTCTGCCGGACCCTTCATCAGCTTCTGCGCGCGCCCCGTCGGCGCCATCAGCGAGATGGCGATGGCGATGGCGTTGAGGTAGCAATGCACCGCCGCTTGCCGGTCCAGCCCGGGCACCGCGGCGGCGATCTCGTCGATGAACAGCCGGGCGATGGCATCATAGCGCTCGCCGGTCATGCGCCGCGAGCGCTCGTCGGTGCCCGAAGCGACATGCACCAGCAGCCGCGCATAATGCGCCCCGCCGCGCGCCGGGTCGTGGCCCAGCGCCACGGTGGGGCGCAGAAGTGCATCGAGAATCGACTCCAGCGATGGCGGCCCTTCGGCATGCAGCGCCTTCAGCTTTTCGCGGCGCTCGGCGTTGATTGCCTCGGAGCGGCGCGCGAAGACGGTTTCGAACAGCGCCTCCTTCGAGCCGAAATAGTAATGGATCAGCGCCGGATTGGCTTCGGCGCGCTCGGCGATGGCGCGGGTGGTGGCGCCGTGAAAGCCGTTCTCGGCAAAGACCATCTCGGCAGCGTCGAGAATCGCCTCCTGCGCGTCGCGTCGCACCGCTTGTGCTTGTGCAACCTGGCTCAAAGCCGGGCTCCGGTTTCCGTTTCGGTCATGGCTTCCCCCCCCCAACCGCCCTGGCCGGCCATGCGGCGGACGGCAGTTAATCAACCGCTTGATCAACACTCAAGCAGAGCCCGGTTGCGGCTGTCAACAGGCTTGTGCGTAAAGGTAAGGTTGGCGCTTGGCTGCTGCAGGGGCGCGCTGCGTCGCAGCGTCAGCGCGTGCCCGGCGCGGGCAGGTGGCGTTCCAGCGCTTTGGCGAGTGCGGGCACATCCGCGGCGGCGGTGAACAGATCGCGCAGGCTCGGCTCGGCGAAGCCTTGCGCGATGACATGATCGATCAGCGCGCGCAGCGGTTGCCAGAAGCCGCCCGCATCGAGCAACATGATCGGCTTGGCATGTAGCCCGATCTGCGCCCAGGTCAGCACCTCGAAGAATTCGTCCAGCGTGCCGGCGCCGCCTGGCAGCACGATGGCGGCGTCGGAATTGGTGAACATCACCTTCTTGCGCTCATGCATGGTTTCGGTGACCACCAGCGTGGCACGGCCATTGCCCGCGCCGGAATTGCGCTGGCGCTCACGCTGCATCAGATGCTGGGGAATCACGCCCATTGTGTGCCCGCCCGCTTCCTGCGCGGCGTGTGCCACCTCGCCCATCAGTCCGATATCGCCTGCGCCATAGACCAGCCGCCATCCATTGCGCGCAAAGTGCTGCCCGGTTTCGCGGGCCATTTCCGCCAGCATTGGGTCGGCGCCGCTGCGTGCACCACAGAAAAGGCAGACCGACGCGGTGAAGGACACCATGATTTGCTCCTGACAGCCACAATTTGGGGCTTCGATTTGTTTTGCCCATAGATACGGGTGTTGTTAAAAGGGGACAAGGTGGCGCATGGGCGCTGTCAAGAGCGAAGTTAAGGCGGAAGCGGATATATGGCGGTGTTCCTGAAACTGGGCTTTCTGGGCTGGGGCGCCATCGCCGCGGCGGGGGCTGTTGCCGGGGCGCTGGCGATCGGCACGGTCTATCAAGCCGTCCGCGCCCCCGAGGAACCCCCTGCCGAACCGGCGCCGGAAGCCGATATCGGTGTCAGCGAGCCTGCACCGGCGCCTGACTCGCTTGCATTGCCTGCCGAACCGGAACCCGAACCCGAAGAAGTCGCAGAAGCCGAGCCGGCGATCTCGCCGCCGACCTTTGACGTGGTGCGCATCGCGCGCGACGGGGCAGCACTGGTTGCCGGTACCGCCGCACCCGGTGCCGGGGTGACGCTGCGTGTTGATGGCGACGAGACGGCGCAGGGGGCGGCCGATCGCTCGGGGCAGTTCGTGGCCATGTTCTCGCTGGGGCCGTCCGATGCGGTGCAGATGATGACGCTTGAGATGGTGCTTGCCGATGGCCGTGTCATACAAGCCGAGGACAGCGTGGTGCTGACGCCGCGCCCGGCGCCGGTCGAGGAAGAGCCGGAATTGCCGCCCGTGGCGCTGGGCCCCACACCGGAAGCTCCCATCGCCGAGATTGCGGCGTCTGCGCCGTCGGCTCCGCCGGTGCTGGCCGCGCCATCCGCCGGGACGATTGACGCCGCACCGCGTATCGCTGCGCTGCCCGCGCCCGAAAGCGCCACCGCGCCCGAGACCGAGCCGGGCGCCGCCGAAACGATGCCTCCAGAGGTCGCGCCGTCGCTTTCCGAGGCGCCCCGGCCCGAGCCCGCGCCCGGCGCTGTCGAAGCGCTGCCGGATGTTGCTGCGCAGATTCCGCCCGCAGCCGAGGAGACGCCGGCCATCGCCGCGCTGCCCGATCCCGCGCCCGCGCCAGCGCCCGCACCAGAAGCCCTACCGGTTGCCGCCGAGCTGCCACCGTCTGCGATTGGCGAGGCACCGCGCGTCGCCACCCTGCCCGAAGCCGCGCCCCCGGCGGAACCGGAAATTGCCGCCGCGTCCGACAGCCCCGAGCTGCCGGAGCAGCCGCAAGAGCCCGCCGCCCTCGCCTCCGCCGCGCCGCAGGCGCCGGCAGCGCCAGAGGCAGAGGAATTGCCGGAAGAGGCCATGCCGCGCGCCTTCCTGCTACGATCCACCGGCGAGGTGGCGCTGCTCGACCGCGCGCCGCAGGTAATGGACAATGTCGTCATCGACATGATCGGCTATGGCGCTGCGGGCGATGTGCAGATATCGGGCCGCGCCGCGCGGACCGATCCCGAGGGCCGGGTGCAGCTTTACCTCGACAACCGGCCCATCGCCCTGGCCCGCGCCGAAGCCGGCGACTGGCGGCTCGACCTGCCCGATATCGACCCCGGCATCTATACGCTGCGAGTTGATCAGCTTGGCGATGAGGGGCAGGTGATCTCGCGTTTCGAGACCCCCTTCCAGCGCGAGGCGCCCGAGGTGGTCGCACGGGCGCGCGCCGAGCTGGGGGCACCGGCGCCGCTAGAGGCGCAAACCGTGCTGGACGCGGCGCCCGCGTCGGTGCCGGAGGATGCGACCGACGCCGGGGACATGGCCGCTATGCCCGAACCGGCCCCTGAAGTGCCCCCCGAACCTTCCCGGCCCGAAGTGGCGCTGATCACCGTGCAGCCGGGTCATTCGTTGTGGCGCATCTCAAGCGAGCATTACGGCGAGGGGTTGCACTGGGTGCAGATCTACCGCGCCAACCGCGGCCAGATCCGCAACCCCGACCTGATCTATCCGGGACAGATTTTCACCTTGCCTGATTGAGCCCGGTCATGGGGTGATACCGGGCGCTTAGGCGGGCGCGTCGCGTCGCAGGCGGGCAAGGCTCAGCCCAGCGCCGCCAGACGGGCCTTGCTTACGGCCTCGGCCTCCTTGCCATAGATTTCCTCGAAATGGTCGAAGCGCGCCTCGATCCAGGCTGTGCCCTGGGTGGCGCCGGCCAGCGCGTTGAGCAACTCGTCACGCGTGCCCGCCGGCAGCGTGGCGCGAAACAGATCCCAGCCGCGACAGTCGGGCACCCCGTCGAAGCCCAGCACCTGCCCCTTCAGCCCGCTGACCAGCGAAACCAGCGCGCCGGAAAACACCGATGGCACCTGAATATCCACCCGCTCGATGCCCTGCAGCAATAGCGGGCCGGCCTGGGCCAGCGCCTCGCGCAGCCCCATGCGGCCGGCGGTGCGGAAGGCGTGTTCGGAACTGTCCACAGCGTGGTGCTTGCCATCGGTCAGGGTGACGGCGATATCGGTCACCGCAAAGCCCAGCGGGCCGCGCGCCATCGCCTCGCGCACGCCTTCCTCGACGGCGGGGATGTAGTTGCGCGGCACCGCGCCGCCCTTCACCACCTCGGCAAAACGAAACCCCTCGCCGCGCGGCAACGGCTCGACAATCATTACCACATCGGCAAACTGCCCGGCGCCACCCGATTGCTTGCGGTGGCGGTAATGGATTTCGGTGCGTTGCGAGATGGTCTCGCGCCAGGGCGGCTGCGGCAGGCGGGTTTCCACACTGAGCCCGAAATCGGCTTCGAGCGCGGCCAGCACGCGGCGCAGATGCTGCGCGCCCTGCACGCGCAGAACCGGCTGGCCGGTCTCTTCTTCGGGCTCGACCACCAGATGCGCATCGCACTCGGCCAGTCGCGCAAGCGCGCCCGACAGGCGCACCTCATCGCGTTCGCTGGCCGGGATCAGCACCCGAGCCAGCATCGGTTCGCGGCTGCCGGCCCATGCGGGCCGGGGCAGGGCGCCCTTGTCGCCCACCGGATACAGCACGGGCAGATGATCGGATTTCACCGCCAGCCCGACCGCGCCAGACGAAAGCGTGCCGGCACCGCCGCCGCCGATCTGGTTGAGCCCGCCGATATTGCCGCCCGCCAGCGGCGCGCTTGCGGCGATGGTGCCATCGAGCGCGCGCAGCGCCACGATCTTGCCCATGTGGCGGCGCAGCGCGGCATGCAGCGCCACCGCGCCGGCCCCGCCCAGACGCTCGCTCAGCGCGTCATGCGCCGGCACCTCGTGGCGCAGCGCCTTCATCAGCCTTGTCACCCCATGCGTGCGCTCGGCAGCGCCCATGAAGGCCGGAATCAGTACATTCCCGGCGGTCTCGCGCCGGGCGATGGCATAGAGCGCGTCGCTGGGGGGGATGCGATCCTCGATCAGCTCTTCGAGCAGCGTGTCGTCATATTCCGACATGTGTTCGAGCAGCGCCTCGCGCGCCTCGGCCTCGCGCGCGGCGACGGGGCCGTCGGGCAACGCCACCAGCGCCGCCTGTTGCCCGTCGCGAAAGCGCCACGCGCGTTCGGAAATCAGATCAACCGCGCCGACGACGCGCTCGCCCTCGCGCATGGGAATCTGGCGCAGCACCAGCGTGTGGTCGCTGTAGCCCTGCAGCGCCCCGATGATGTCGCGCAGCCGCGCCTGCGCCGCATCCATCTTGTTGATGAAGATCAGGCAGGGCGTTCCCGCCGCCTCGATCGCGCGCAGCCAGGGCGCGCAAAGCACCGCCGCCTCGGGCTCGGGGGGTACTACCAGCACTGCGGCATCCGAGGCCATGAGCGCGCCCTCGGCCGCGACCGTGAATTCGGCGCCGCCGGGCAGGTCGATGGCGCACCAGGCCTCGCCAAGGAAGCTGAAGGTGGTGAGATGGAACGGATCGAGGGCTTCGCTGGCCGCCGGCGCGCCGTCAAGTGCTGCGAGCTGGCGCGCCAGCGTGGATTTGCCCGATTGCGACGGTCCAAGTATCGATACGCAGCGCATGGTCTTTCCTCCCCTTGGCGGGCCGACCTTGCCGCGGCGCCGGGCTGTGACAGGGGCGCCTGCGGCTGGCCCTTCGCCCTTTTTGATTTGCGGATGATCGCCCGTGCCGGGGCGCTACGTCAATCATCCTGTGGCGGGTCGCGCATGGCGGCGCGCCGCCAGCGCAGGCCAGCACGGAAAACGCCCGGGCAGGATGTGCCCGGGCGCGGTGTTTGCGGTTCCTTGCCGCCGGTTCGGGCTATCCCTGCCAGCGCCGGCGGAATGGCGGGGCTTCGCGATCAGAAGCTGCGATTGATGCCGAAGCGCACGCTGTGAAAATTCGGCGTCGCACGCGTGGTGTAGGTGCCGTCGCTCAGGTCGCGGCCGCGAAACGTCGTATAGCTGTACTCGCCGCGAAGCGACCAGTCGTGATCGATGGCATGCTCGACACCCAGGCCCACATTGAAGCCCAGCGCGGTATAGGTCGAGGAAATATCGGCGGGCGGCACGCTGTTCGGATCCTCGACACTGTAGCGGATACGCCCTGCGCTCAGGCCGCCGGTGGCGTAGAATAGCGTGTCGTTCTGCGCAAAGCCAAACCGCCCGCGCACCTCGCCCACCGGGTTGATGCGCATGCTCGCTTCCTGGTCGTCATCGTTGACGAAGCTGTCGCGGATGCGGGCCCAGTTCAACCCGCCCTCGACACCAAAGACGGTATCGCCGCGTTGCCAGTTGGCGCCGATCTGCGCCCCCAGCATCGCGCCGCGCACGCGCAGCGTGCCGATGGCCTCGGGCGGCTCGGGCGGGTTCAGCCCGACCTCGTCGCGGCCGTGAAACCCGTAGCCCAGGGTAATACCGGCATAATGGCCATCCCAGCGGTCGTGGCGCGGTGCGGTCGGTCTGTGCGGCGTCCGTGGCGCCGGTTCGACCGGAACCACGGTGAAACTGCCGGCCATAGCCGGCACTGCGCCCGCTACCGGCAGCAGCGCCGCAATGAGGGCGGTGGCGGCCAGTCTTGCGCCACACCCGACGGGGCGCTTGCAGCGCCCCCCTGTGTTGTCTTGCATCTGCTCTATCCTCTTTCTTGCCTGTGCATTTCCTGCCAGTGCGGCTGCTTGACGGCCGCTGGGTGAAATGATCGCACAGGGCAGGCGCTCTGTAAATTGCTGATTCGAATCAAGCGAATCGATTCGGAGCCCTGTTGCCGGCGGGCATCGCCGTTGTGGCGCGGCTGGTGGATTGCGCCCGGTCCCACATGGGGTGCGGGCGGGTGTGTTCCCTCTTGTCGGCAACCGGTTTTCGCGCCAGTCTCATGCGGCTGCATGCCAGCCCGTCAATGTGAGGAACCGATGCCGGTCCGCAATCGTCTCGCCGAAATGCACCCCGAGATCACCGCCTGGCGGCACGATCTGCACGCCCATCCCGAGTTGCTTTATGACCTGCCGCGCACCTCGGCGCTGGTGGCCGAGCGGCTGCGCGCCTTCGGTTGCGACGAGGTGGTGAACGGGATCGGCGTTAGCGGTGTTGTCGGCGTCATCCATGGCCGCAAGACCGGATCAGGAAAGGTGATGGGGTTTCGCGCTGACATGGATGCGCTTCCCATCAACGAAGTGATCCCGCGTGACTACGCTTCGAAAACCCCGGGCATGATGCATGCCTGCGGCCATGACGGGCACACCGCGATCTTGCTGGGCGCGGCGAAATACCTGGCCGAGACCCGCCATTTCGACGGCACCGTGGTGGTGATCTTCCAGCCCGCCGAAGAGGGCGGTGCCGGCGCCAAGGCGATGCTCGATGACGGGCTGGCCGAGCGTTTCGGTATTCAGGAGTTCTATGGGCTGCACAACATGCCGGGCATTCCGGCGGGCAGTTTTGCCATCCGCGAGGGGGCGCTCATGGCCTCGGGCGATTTCTTCGAACTGGCCATCACCGGCAAGGGCGGGCACGGAGCGGTACCGCATCAGGCGATCGACCCGACGCTGGCGGCCAGCCATGTGGTGGTGGGGCTGCAATCGATCGTCTCGCGCAATATCGACCCGCTGGCTTCGGTGGTGGTGTCGGTCACCGCCTTTCACACCGACAGCGTGGCGCATAACGTGATCGCGAATGAGGTTGCGCTCAAGGGCACGGTGCGCACGCTCGACCCGGCCATGCGCGACCTGGCCGAAGAACGCTTCCGCGCCATTGTCGAGCAGACCGCCGCCGCCTATGGCTGCACTGCGCGGCTTGACTATCAGCGCGGCTATCCGGTGACGATCAACCACCCCGAACAGACCCGCTTTGCCGCCGATTGCGCCGAAGAAGTCGCCGGCGCCGGCATTGTCGAGCGCAACACCCCCCCGATCATGCCGGCCGAGGATTTTGCCTATATGCTCGAAGCGCGGCCCGGGGCCTATATCTTTCTGGGCAATGGCGACACGCCCATGTGCCACCACCCCGAATACGATTTTGACGACAGCACCATCCCGCTTGGCTGCAGCTGGTTCGCCACGCTGGCCGAGCGCGGCATGAAGCTGAGCGACTGAGCCCGAGGAGAGAGCGCATATGCCCGTCAGGAACCGTTTTGCCGAGATGCTGCCCGAGATCACTGCCTGGCGGCGCGATTTGCACGAACACCCCGAGCTGTTGTTCGAGGTCCACCGTACCGCCGGAATTGTCGCCGAAAAGCTGCGCGCATTCGGCTGCGACGAGGTGGTGGAAGGGGTGGGGCGCACCGGTGTTGTCGGGGTGATCCGCGGCCGCTCTACCGCCTCGGGGCGGGTGATCGGCCTGCGCGCCGACATGGACGCGCTGCCCATCACCGAGGCCACGGGCGCGGCGCACGCCTCGAAAGTGCCGGGTATGATGCATGCCTGCGGCCATGACGGGCATACCGCCATGCTGCTGGGTGCGGCGAAATACCTGGCCGAGACCCGCCATTTTGACGGCACCGTGGTGGTAATCTTCCAGCCTGCCGAAGAGGGCGGCGGCGGCGGCAAGGTGATGTGCGATGACGGGCTGATGAAGCGCTGGGGCATTCACGAGGTTTACGGCATGCACAACATGCCCGGCATGCCGCTGGGCCAGTTTGCCATTCGCGCCGGCGCCTTCTTCGCCGCCACCGACCAGTTTCGCATCATCGTCGAGGGCAAGGGCGGACACGCCGCCAAGCCCCATGACGCGGTCGATACCACGGTGGTGGCCGCGCAACTGGTCACGGCGTTGCAAACGGTGGCCAGTCGCAACCATGACCCGGTGCGCAATCTGGTGGTGTCGGTGACATCCTTCACCACTTCCAGCCAGGCATTCAACGTCATCCCGCAAACGGTCGAGCTGAAGGGCACCGTGCGCTCGATGGATGCCGAAACCCGCGCCATGGCCGAGCAACGCATCACCGAGCTGGCCCAGGGCGTGGCCGCGGCCTTTGGTGCGCGCGCCGATGTGACCTATAACCGCGGCTACCCGGTGATGGAAAACCACCCCGAGCAGACCGAATTCGCCGCCGAAGTGGCGCGCCAGATCGCCGGCGATTGCCATGACGCGCCGCTGATCATGGGCGGCGAGGATTTCGCCTATATGCTCGAGGAACGCCCCGGCGCCTATATCCTGGTCGGCAATGGCGACACGGCGATGGTGCATCACCCCGAATACGATTTCGACGACAATGTGATTCCGGCGGGTTGCTCCTGGTGGGCGGGCATCGTCGAGAACCGGATGCCGGCGGCCTGATCGCGCAAGGCGCGCCGCGCCGGAAAAGGCGGAAAAAGGGCAGGGGGCAGCGATGGATAAGCCCGGCGACATGGCCGAACTTGTGACGCTGCGGCGGGAACTGCACCGCCGGCCCGAGCTTTCCGGGCACGAAGCGGGCACGGCGGCGCGCATCGCCGCGGCGCTTGCAGGTTGCGGCGCGCGGCTGGTGCAGGGGTTGGGCGGCGCCGGGCTGGCGGCGGTGTTCGATTCCGGTCAGCGCGGCCCCTCGGTGATGTTTCGCGCCGAACTCGACGCGCTGCCCATCAATGAAACCGGCGCCGTTTCCTGGCGTTCGACGGTGCCGGGCAGGGGGCATCTGTGCGGCCATGACGGGCATATGGCGATTCTGGTGGGGCTGGCCCGGCGGCTGGCGCGGCGCGGCCCGGCGCGCGGGCGCGTGGTGCTGCTGTTCCAGCCGGCCGAGGAGACCGGCGCCGGCGCACGCGCCGTGCGCGCCGATACGCGCTTTGCCGCATTGCGTTGCGACTGGGCCTTTGCGCTGCACAACCTGCCCGGCGTGCCGCAAGGCCGCGCCTGGCTGGCGCCGGGGGTGGTCAATTGCGCCTCGGCGGGGATGGTGATCACGCTGCTGGGCAAGACCTCGCACGCCTCGGTGCCCGAGGCCGGGGTCTCGCCGGCGCTGGCGCTGGTGCGGCTGATCCCGGCGCTGCAGGCGCTGGGGGCGGGGGCGCCGGCGGGTGCAGCGCCGGGGCAGGGCTTCCGGCTGGCAACGGTGACGCATGCGCGGCTGGGCGAGCGCGCGCTGGGCATCGCGCCGGGCTGGGCGGAACTGCTGGTTACGCTGCGCACGATCGATGATGACGGGCTCGACGCGATTCTGGCCCAGGCGCGCGCGCTGGCCGAGCACGAGGCCGGCGCGGCGGGGCTGGGGCTGGAGATCGCCATCGAGGATGCCTTCGCCGCCTGCGCCAATCACCCCGAGGCCACATCGCATATGGCCGCCGCGCTCGATGCCTGCACGCTGCCGCATGAGCCGGGCGGCCTGCCCATGCGCGCTTCCGAGGATTTCGGCCTTTTCGGCCATGATGCGAAGGCCGCGATGGTGTTTCTCGGCGCCGGTGAAGGCCACCCGATGCTGCACAACCCCGATTACGACTTCCCCGATGCGCTGATCGCACCCGGCGTCGATATCTTCACCACGCTCGCGCGCCGGCTGTGCGGCTGAACGAAAAGCTGCCGGCGCACCCCCTTCCGGCGCCCCGACCCCCCTTGCGCATCCTGAAAAGACCCACTAAATCGCCCAGCACGACCCCAGCGCGGAGAGGTGCCGGAGTGGTCGAACGGGGCGGTCTCGAAAACCGTTGACCCTTCACGGGGTCCCAGGGTTCGAATCCCTGTCTCTCCGCCACTTGCCCTCGAGAAAGCGTGCTCCCGATCCGGCTGCGGCCGGATTTTTCCGTTGTTTTCGAGGGTTATGCCGGTGGGGCGGTTAACCGGCCCACGCGCCAGGAGGCCCGGAAGCGGTCTCTCAGGGCCGATATTCTCTGGCCCTGATGACTGCGCGGTTATGGTGAATTTCTTGCAAGTAACTGAAAGCGGATAACTTTTTGAGAGCGTCCGCTACGCGGTTCGACGTGGGTGGCATTAAAGCGTTTCAGGTTTAGACGGAAGCATAGCCTGCGTTCTTGAGGTAGTTGG
>JAFIEG010000150.1 GCA_020832665.1 Pararhodobacter sp.
CCTCATGGGCAAAGCGCGAGGCCGCGTATTTCGAATGCCGGATCTTGATCTCCTGAAATTCCTCGACACCCCAGAGGTTGCGGTTCTGGCACACTGCGCGCAGGTAGAAGCTGGCAATGCCCAGCGTCTTGGCGCCGACCTCGGAATTCCAGCAGTAGAAGCCGCGGAAGAACAGGTCGGGCGAACCGTCGGGCAGCTTGCCCGCCTCGATCGGGTTCAGGTCATCGACCAGGAACAGGAAGATGTCGCGATCCGAGGCATAGAGCGTGGTCGTGTCCTTGGTGATGTCGACATTGGGGTTGTAGACGCCGGTCGACCAGTCGAGCACGCCGGGCACCTTCCAGCGCGTGTCGCCCGTGCCATTGCCCGCGATGCGCTGCACGGCCTCGGCCAGTTCATGGTCGTGGATGCGGCCGTAATCGGGGCCGGTGACGGCGCGCAGGTCGATGCGGCCGTTGTCGGTTTCCAGCGTCTTGATCTGCTCGGCCCGGTGGGTCGAAAGGCCGTATTGCAGGTTGATCCCCGCGAGCGAGGCCGGGAGCTGGCGCAGATAGGCCGCGGGCGCGCCGACCATGCTGGCCAGCTGGCCGAAGGACCAATGCGTCGGCGCGACCGGCGCCTCGGCCCCGGGCAGCACCAGCGCCAGCCGCTCGGGGTTGTCGCGGCTCGCCTGCACCTCGATCGCGGCGCTCTCGATGACGCGCGTGCGGCTGCGCGCGGAGCGGGCGCGCACGGCGTCGGTCAGTTCGGTGAGCGAGAGGTAACGCTCGTCATCGGGGCGCGAGAACCATTCCGACGACACGCGCCCCACACGCTCGCCCCGCCCGACATCGACCTTGTAGCCGCCCGACACATCGCGCCGCGCCTCGAGAACCTGACCCTGGATCATGGGAAACCCTCCACGACGGGCACCAGGGGCCTCTCCCCCGGCTCGCAACCCGTCATGGACCCTCCGGCCACCCTTTCACTCTCTGGCGGGCGCCGACGGCGGGATCCCGCGCCGCGCCTTGGCAAATCCGTTGCCTGAGTCCTGGCTCTGTGGCACGCTGAAAGCCTTCAAGGAGTATCAGTCAGCGCGCGGAGGTCCCCGCCATGGGTCGGATTCATCTCGGTATTGACCGCAAGGCCGGTTTTCAGGCCGCCGATATGTACGACGCCGGGCTGTCCAAACCTGCGACGGAATGCGCCACGCTGCACGACAAACCGCCACAACACGCTGTTTTTCCATACGGTTTTTTCTTGAGTGCGGGGCGATGCCTGCCATCCTGTCCGCAGCGGCGATCAGGCCGTGAAGCTAGGGCATCAGACATTTGGCACGGCAACGGCAAACCACGGCAGACCGGCTGCGCCTCGTCGTCGAGGCGACGGACAAGGATGCCGAACGGATCGGGGGCCGTGCCTGCGACCCGCGTCTTGCCGATCTGGTGCGACTGCTGGCCCGGCAGGCGGCCAGGGATTTCGTGCAGGCCGAGGCCGAGGCGCAAGGGCGAACCGGCTCCAAGCCATAGGAGGGCCGTCGCATGAAGGTGGCGCTCTATGCCCGCTATTCCTCGGACAACCAGCGCGATGCCTCGATCGAGGATCAGCTGCGTCTGTGCCGCGTCAAGGCCGAGCGCGAGGGCTGGGCCATCGTCGACAGCTATACCGACCGCGCGATCTCCGGTGCCTCGTTGCTGCGCCCGGGCGTGCAGGAACTGATCGCCGACGCGTTGAAGCGGCGGTTCGACGTGATCGTTACCGAGTCCCTCGACCGGCTGTCGCGCGACCAGGAGGATATCGCCGGGCTTTACAAGCGCATGCGCTTTGCCGGTGTCAGCATCGTCACCCTGTCCGAAGGCGAAGTGAGCGAGCTGCATATCGGGCTCAAGGGCACGATGGGCGCGCTCTACCTCAAGGACCTGGCCGACAAGACCCGCCGAGGGTTGCGTGGTCGGGTCGAGAAGGGGCGGTCCGGCGGCGGGCTTTGCTTTGGCTACGATGTCGTGCCGACCGCCGACCCCGATGACCGCGGCGGGCGGTCGATCAACCAGGCCGAGGCTGCGGTCATTCAACGGATTTTCCGCGACTATCTGGGCGGCCAGTCGTCCCGCAGCATCGCGATGGCGCTGAACAGCGAGGGTGTGCCTGGCCCTCAAGGCAAGGAATGGGGGCCGTCGACCATTCATGGCAACCCCAAGCGCGGGACGGGTATCCTGAACAACGAGCTCTACATCGGGCGGCTGATCTGGAACCGGCTGCGGTACCTGAAGGATCCCGATACAGGCCGCCGCGTTTCGCGACCGAACGCCGAGAGTGACTGGGTGGTCCAGGACGTGCCTGAGCTTCGGATTGTGGAGCAGGAAGTCTGGGACGCTGTGAAGGCGCGGCAGGCAAGCCTCGCCTTTGGCGCGCGCGAGGATGCGCCCAATCCCCTGAACATGCGGCGGCGGCCCAAGCATCTGTTTGCGGGGCTGATCAAATGCGGCTGCTGCGGGGGTGGCTATACGCTGATCTCGAAAGACCTGTTGGGATGCGCCACAGCGCGCAACAAGGGCACCTGCGACAACCGCCTGAACATCCGGCGCGATGCGCTCGAAGCCTCTATCCTCAACGGCTTGCGCAAGCACCTGATGGAGCCTGCGCTGTTCCATGAATTCTGCACCGAGTTCACGCGCGAGGTGAACCGCCTTCGGATGCAACGGGGCGCGGACCTGGCTGGGTGGAAGGCTGAGTATGAACGGGCGGACAGGGAGCTTTCGAAGCTTCTCGCTGCGCTGAAGGCAGGTGGTCCAATTCAAGCGATAGTGGACGACATGAAGCGGCTCGAGGCTCGCAAGACCGAGCTGTCCCGGCTTCTGGCGTCGGCTGCAGAACCCCCTCCCCTGCTGCACCCGAACATGGCGGAGATCTACCGCCAGCGGATCGATCAGCTGTATGAGGCACTTCAGGAGGATGCCGAACGCGGCAAGGCGGCGGAGATGTTCCGTTCGCTGGTCGATCAGGTGACGCTGATGCCGGATGACGGAGAGCTTGCGATCGTTCTACGCGGCGATCTCGGGGCGATCCTCAGGTTCGCGGCCGGCAAGCGCGACCCGGACTTCCTGGCCGAGGCCGAGGCGCTCGACAATCTGCTTTCGCAAGGATCGTTGGTTGCGGGG
>JAFIEG010000060.1 GCA_020832665.1 Pararhodobacter sp.
GGGGGGGGCCGCCCCCCCCGCGGCGGGGGGGGGGGGGTGGGGGGCCCCCCCCCCCCCCCCTTTGCCCCGCCACAAGCCAGGCCCCGCCACAAGCAAGACCCCCGCCATGCTGCCCGAAACGCGCCTTGACGAGATCCTCCAGCGCTTCGCCTATCTCGAGGCGCGCCTGGCCGCGCCCGGTGCCAGCCCGGGTGATCTGGCCGATTCCGGGCGCGAACATGCGCGCCTGCAGCCGGTCGTCGCCGCCATCACCGAATGGCGCGACGCCCGCAATGCGCGCGAAGAGGCGCAAATACTCGCCGCCGAATCGGCAGCCGAGCCGGCCATGCGCGCGCTCGCCGACGAGGAAATTGCCCGCCTCGATGCGCGCATCCCCGAGCTGGAAGATCGCATCCGCCTGGCGCTTTTGCCGCGCGACATCGCCGATGACCGCCCCGCAATCGTGGAAATCCGCCCCGGAACCGGGGGCGAGGAGGCGGCGCTCTTCGCCGCCGATCTCATGCGCCTCTATCAGCGCCATGCCGAGGCGCAGGGCTGGGACTGGCAGCTCATCGCGCTGTCGCAAAGCGAGCTGGGCGGCGTGCGCGAGGCGGTGGTGCGGCTGGGCGGCGAGGGGGTGTTCGCGCGCATGAAATACGAATCGGGCGTGCACCGGGTGCAGCGCGTTCCGGTCACCGAATCGGGCGGGCGCATCCACACCTCGGCGGCCACCGTGGCGGTGCTGCCCGAGGCGGCGCCGGTTGATCTGGCCATCGACGAGGCTGATCTGAAGATCGACACCATGCGCGCCTCGGGTGCCGGCGGACAGCATGTCAACACCACCGATTCGGCGGTGCGCATCACCCATTTGCCCAGCGGCATCAGCGTTGTCAGTTCGGAAAAGTCGCAACACCAGAACCGGCGGCTGGCGATGGAGGTGCTGCGCGCGCGGCTGTTCGCCCTTGAGCGCGCGCGCGTCGATGCCGCCCGCGCCGCCGACCGGCGCGCGCAGCTGGGCACGGGCGATCGCTCCGAGCGCATCCGCACCTACAACTTCCCGCAAGGCCGCGTGAGCGATCACCGCATCAACCTGACGCTCTATGCGCTCGATCAGGTGATGGCGGGCGATCTGGCCCCGCTCACCGACGCGCTCGTCGCCCATGACCAGGCCGCACAGCTGGCAGAGATGGGGGCTTGAGATTGTCGGAGCGGGGTGCTGGTTGCGCTGGCGTCACTTTTCGGCTGAGAGCAGCAGGCATGGGCAGCGCACGCCGGAGGGGGGCGCGGAAGCGCCCGCCTGGAGGGCGGGCGGGCGCTGCCCGTGACTGCGTCACGGGCGGGAACGTGGCGCATGTCGTGTTTGATGCCCGAAATGCGTGAGACCGTCTTGAAACCGAGTCCCACCCCCGCCACCCTCCTGCAAGCCGCCATTACCCGGCTGCGCGCAGCCGGCGTGCCCGGCCCGGCGCGTGATGCCCGCCTGCTTCTGGCCCATGCGCTGGGTATTGCCCCCGACCGGCTGACCCTGGCACTGGCCGAGCCAACGCCAGAAGAGGCCGGCGAGCGCTTCCATGCCCTCGTCGAGCGCCGCGCCGCGCGCCAGCCGGTAAGCCAGATCATCGGTGCGCGGCTGTTCTGGGGCCGGCGTTTCAAGGTCACGCCCGATGTGCTCGACCCGCGCCCGGAAACCGAGATCCTGATCGCCGAAGCGCTGGCCGAACCCTTCGCGCGCGTGCTTGATCTGGGCACTGGCTCGGGCGCCATATTGCTCACCCTGCTGGCCGAACGCCCGGGCGCGCGCGGGCTGGGGGTGGATATCTCGCCTGCCGCGCTGGAGGTGGCGCGCGCCAATGCCCAGGCGCTGGGCGTGGCCGCGCGCGCCGAGCTGCGCCTTTCCGACTGGTTCGCCGATGTCACCGGGCGGTTTGACCTGATCGCCGCCAATCCGCCCTATATCACGAGGGCCGAAATGGCAGCGCTCGCCCCCGAAACCCGCGACTGGGAGCCGCATCTGGCGCTCACCCCCGGCGGCGACGGGCTGGCGGCCTATCGCGCCATCGCCGCGTGTTGCGGGGCGCATCTGAGCCCCGGCGGGCGGCTTCTGGTTGAAATCGGCCCCGACCAGGCCGACGCCGTTTGCGCGCTTTTCACTGCTTCCGGCCTTGCCGCCCCGCGCGTGTTGCGCGACATGGATAACCGCCCCCGGCTGGTTGCCGTGCGCGCGGGCTGAGCGTTCCAGCCTGCCGATGGAATCGCGTTAACGCAAACGCCATGTCTTTTCGGTAACGATTGCGCACAAAGTCGCGGAAATGAAGGCTTTCACCCATAAATGGGCTTGTGCAGCACGCCCCGACATGCTTAGAGACGAATGTAACCTGAACGGGCGATGGTAAATATCCGCCTGTTCCAGCGCTGCACAGCCACCCAGAACAGACCCTTCGCACTGCACCGCCAAGGTGCTCTGCGGGTCCACAGTCCGACCGAGGCCGGAACATATCGCATGAGATCACCCAGCAAACGTTCGCGTTCCAAGTCGAACCGTCCGAAGCCGATTGGCAATATCGTCAACCGCGTCTTTGAAAGTTCGGGCCCAGAGGGCAAGGTGCGCGGCACGCCGCAACAGATTATCGACAAGTATCTGGCGCTTGCGCGCGATGCGCAGCTTTCCGGCGACCGGGTCGCCAGCGAGAATTTCCTGCAGCATGCCGAGCACTACACGCGCATGCTCAACGAAGCCCAGCGCGAGATGGCCCGCGAGGCCGAGGCGCGGCGCGAGCAGCAGGGCGGCCAGCAAAACGGCCAGCCGCAGAATGGCCAGCCGCAGAATGGCCAGCACAACAATGGCCAGCACAACAACCAGCATGGCGCGCGCCGGGGCGAGGGCCAGCATGGCCCCGATGGCGGGCAGGATTCGGGGCGCGAGAGCGGGCGCGAATCGGGGCCGGACATGGCCGAAGCCGATAACCGGCAGGCTCAGGGCGAGGGCGAGCGGCGCTCGGGCGGGCGCAACCGCCGGCGCGATCACGACCGCAACGAGGCGCCGGCACAGCAGTCCAGCGGCGACGGCCCCTCCGGGCTGGGCGGTGATGGCGAGGCCGAACTGGTCGATACGCCCGAATCGCGCGCCGCGCAGCACGCCGCTTCGGCCGGTGCAGCGCAATCCGTTTCGCAGCCGCAAACGCAGCCCGAGGCGCAACAGCGCGGCGAGCCCGATACCGCCCCGGTTGCGGCGCCGGAGCCCGAAGCCGGTGCCGGCGACGAGGCCGGCAAGAGCCGGCGCAAGCCCGCCGTGCGCAAGCCCCGCGCGACCACCGGCACGCGGCGCAGCCCGCGCGCCAGCCGCACCGCCGACGGGGCCACCGAAAGCCCGGGCCCGGCCGACGGCACCTCGAACGCCGCCGAGTAACGCGATCCGCCTCACACCCCGCGGGATGGGTAATATTGCCCATCCGGCCGGATCGGCGCGCGCGTCCCGGTTTCGCTTGGGCCGGGCAATTGCCTGAACGTGATCGAATGTCCCCGGAGTTACCAGTCAACCGAACCCGGCATCATTCCGTCGCCGGATGGTCTGATACGGTTTCCGTTTGATCACTTCGGCAAGCGCGGGCGGCGACCGATTGCGGGCGGAAGCGAAGAGCCCGCGTCGTGCCGCAGGCACGCCTTCGGCGTGACGGGGCGGTCGGTCGCTGCCCGTGCAGGTGCACGGAAACTGATCAAGCGCAAACCGTATCAATCCAGCCCGCGCCGCCGGCGTTCTTCTTCATCGTCTTCGTCATCGGGGTCTTCGCCCTCGACAGCGGTTGCGCGCGCCTGCGACGCCTGGCGCAGCGCCTCGGCGCGGCTGCGCAGCGCGACGTTCTCGGCGCTCTGCGCCGCATTGCGGCCCCGCAAGGCGGCGGCGCGGGCGCGCAGGGCATCGCCGCGCGGGCCCAGATCGGCAGTGCCGGGATGGGCGGTTGCCGGCGCGCCGGTCAGCCCGGCGGCCATGGCGTCGATGCCTTCGCCGCCTGCGGGGGCGCCGGGTGCGGCCTGCGCGCTGAGCGCGGCGATCTCGTTCGCTGCCAGCAACTGCGGCGGCTCGAGGCCTGAGGACGGACTGCAACCGGGCAGCAGCGCCAGCGCCATTCCGGCGATGACCCCGGCCAGCGCCGGCGCGCGGCTTGCAGCGCCTGCGGGCGGTATCGATATGCGGCGCGTGCTCGGGCGCATGGCGCGACTCCCAGGATAGCGTTGCCCGGCACGCTAACCCGCGGCGGCGGCGCTGTGAAGGGCGCCTTGGCCGCTGGAGCCGACCAGTGCGCGGCAAATGGCGGCGCGGCGCTGTCCTTCCGGGGTTGAATTGAACAATTGTTCAGTCAAACATGCACCATGGCCCGCAAACCCGGATCCCGCGCAGAAATCACCGGCCCGCGCCTGCGCGAGGCGGCTTTGCGGCTGTTTGCGCGCCATGGGTATGCTGCGGTGTCCATGCGCCAGATCGCCGCCGAGGTGGGTGTGCAGGCCGGGGCGCTCTATCAGTATATCGACGACAAGCAGGGCCTTTTGTTCGATCTCATGCGCGCCCATCTCGAGGAATTGCTCGCTGACTGGGCGGCAAGC
The DNA here is from genome assembly GCA_020832665.1 of Pararhodobacter sp. Lineage (GTDB taxonomy): Bacteria > Pseudomonadota > Alphaproteobacteria > Rhodobacterales > Rhodobacteraceae > Pararhodobacter. The sequence goes on from JAFIEG010000060.1 coordinate 4,579, forward strand.
TCTCCGCCGGCGGCCCCGGCGCCTGCGCGGCTGGAACATTTCGCGCGCTTTCATATCCGCTTTCACCTGACCCGGCCTGACGCCGTGTTCATCGCCTATATGGAGCTGCGCAACCTGAGCCCGGCGCATTTCGCCGTCATTGAGGCGCTGCGGCGGCGCTATGAGGACGAGCTGGAAGCGATCCTGCGCGCCGGCCAGGAAGAGGGCAGCATGGCGGTGCCCGATACCAAGCTGGCGGCGATGGCGCTGATCGCCATGCTGACCGGGGTTAATACCTGGTTTCGCGAGGGCGGGCGGCTGAGCCGCGAGCGCGTCGAGGATATCTATGTGGACATGGTGCGCAAGGCGGTGGCGGGGTAGGGGCCACGGGGCCGGCGCCGGAGGGCAGGAGCGATGCGCTACAAGGTGAACGAAAGCTGGCAGGCCAGTTATGACGACCCGATTCGCCTGCGCGCCGGTGAGGCGGTGGTGGCCAGCGGCCGGCAGGAACACTGGGACGGGTATCTGTGGCTTTGGGCGCGGGCGGCGGATGGGCGCGAGGGCTGGGTGCCCGATACCTTGCTTGACTGCGCCACCGGCGATTGCCGGACGCGGCGCGATTACAGCGCCGTCGAGCTGACCTGCCGCGCCGGGCAAGTGCTGGAAGGCGGCGAGGAAATGCATGGCTGGGTCTGGTGCCGCGCCGCAGACGGGCAGGCGGGCTGGGTGCCTCGGCGCCATCTGGACAGGTTTGATACGAAATCCGCATGATCGGTTCGGATACCTCAGCTTGTATGCCCGCCCGTGCCTTCCGATCCGATCATCCGGAAGCCGTATGATTCCGGTGCCGGTTGACGCATTCGCCCAGACCGGCTTGGCTGGGCGCGCGAGACGCGCCCGGCTCAGCCGCGCTCCCGCGCCGCCTCGACACTCCCGCACAATCCGCTACCGACCGATTGTCGTGTAGAACTGGCGCAGATCCTCCAGCCGCTCCTCGTCCCAGCCCGGCGGTTCGGTCAGCGCGATCCATCCCTCGATATAGTGGCGCGCGGCATAGGCATGGCCCACGCCGATCGGCGTTCGAAAGGCGGCGACCAGATCGGCGAAGAGTTGCAGGAAGGTGACCACCGGCACCCAGCGAAAGGCCGGCGAGACATCGGGCGCGCGCGGGCTCAGCCATTCGGGCGGGCGCCACAGGCTGTCGGGCGAGAAGAAGGTGATCGCATCCGAGGGGTATTGCAGATACAGAATGCGCACCGGCCCCCAGGGGGCGTCGCCGTGATCGGGAATGCCTTGCTGGGTGGCAAATCGCACCAGGCTGCCCTGGCCCACCACCGGGCGCCAGGCCGGGCTGCCCGGGTTGCGCCTGGCGGTGAATTCCTGCCACAGCGGGTTGGTAAAGGTGGGCCCCACCCAGAAGGCGCCGTCATAGGGCGCGGCGAGAATGTTCCACACATCGGCGGAAAGCTCGGAATTGCGCGAGCCCAGGCTGAGCCCGTGCAGGTAAAGCCGCGGGCGCTCGTCCTCGGGCAGACGGCGCCAGTAGTCATGGATGGTGCGAAACACCGCGCGCGCGCTCTCGGCGCCATAGCCGGGATCGACCAGCAGCGTCAGCCAGCTGGGCAGGTAGGAATACTGTACCGAGACCGTAGCCACATCGCCGCGCCACAGATATTCCAGGGTCGACAGACTGGCCGGGTGCACGAAGCCGGTGCCGGTGGGGGTGGCGATGACCAGCACCTCGCGCGAGAAGGCATCGGTGCGGATCAACTCGGCCAGCGCCAGCGAGGCGCGTTCCTCGGGCGTCTCGGCGGCGTTGAGCCCGACATAGACGCGCACCGGGCTGAGAACAGGGCTTTGCAGCGTGGCCTCGCCCTGCCGCCCCGCGATTGTCTCGATCTGCTCGGAGCTGGGATAGGCGGTGACGCGCGCCCGCCCCGCCGCGCCAAGGCCTTCCCAATCCAGAAACGATCCGGTGCTGCCCGAAACCGCCGGGTCGGTCGGCGGCGGCATATCGGCCAGGATCAGCGCATCGACCTGTTGCGCCCCGCTGTCGAGGGCGCGCAGCAAGGCCCCGCCCAGAACACCATTACCCACCGTCCAGAACAGCGTCGCGGTCAGTGCCAGCGCCCCGGCCAGCGCCAGCCGGGCGGGCAGGAAATGCGCCATCCGGTTGGCCGCGACAACGATGATCGCCTGCACCAGCCGGCCCAGCGCCACAAGCGGCACGATGACCGCGAAGGCCACGCCGGCGATGATGAAGGGGCGCGCGGTTTCCACCGGCGGCATGCCGGCGACCTCGTTCACCACATTCTGCCATTCGGTGACGCGGGTCAGGCCATAGATGATGATCGCCGCCGCCGCCGCGCGCCCGGCCCAGAAAAGCCAGCTCGAGCGCCAGCGCGGCAGGCCCAGCCAGTGCAGCACACCGCCCAGCACCACGACAAGCGCATAGACGGCGACAAAGGCCGTCCCCGCCAGCAGCCCCTGCAAGGCGCCGGTACGCGGGATCAGCGAGGGGGTCAGCGCCGTGGTGAAGGCCAGCGCCCCGGCGATGAAGGCTACGGGCACCAGCGGATCGAATAGCGGCTTATGCGCGAAGGGGCGAGCCATCGGTGCCATTCAATCACATGCGCCGGCAGGTTCAAGCCCGCTTGCGGCGGGGTGCGGGGGATGGGGGCTTGCCGGAGTGAGGGCAGTGGCGGCGGGATCGGCAGAATTGCCCATCCAGCAGATTCGGCGCGCGCGAGCGATCAGCCGGGTTTTCCACCATGCGCCCCGCCCGGCGTTCAGCCCCGCGCGCCGGCGAAGTGCGCGGCCCAATCCTCGCGCTGGGCGTCGCTGATCTTGGCGAACAGCACCTCGGGCACGCTGAAGGCGTGGCCGGCGGGCATTGTGGCCAGCGCTGCCTCGGCGCCTTCGGGCCATGACCAGTCCTCGCAACCCAGCGCGCGCATCGTCGCCTGCGCGGCATCTGGGATGAAGGGTTGCGAGATCACCGCGTAAAACCGGATCAGGTTGAGCGCCAGCCGGATCTGGGCGGCAGCCTGCTCGGGCTCGGTCTTGAAGCTGGCCCAGGGCGCGGCTTCCTGCAGGTATTCGTTGCCCAGCACCCACAGCGCGCGCAATTCGCCGGCTGCCTTGCGAATCTCCATCGCCTCCATGTGCTTCTCATAGGCGCGCAGGCGGCCTTCGAGCGCCGCCGCCAGCGCCGCCTCGCGCGCGCCCCATTCGCCGCCCTCGGGCACCGCCTCGCCGAATTTCGAGCGGCAGAACTTGGTCACGCGGCTGACGAAATTGCCCAGCACATCGGCCAGATCCTTGTTCACCGAGGCCTGGAAGTTTTCCCAGGTGAATTCGCTGTCGGAATTTTCGGGCGCGTGGCTGAGCAGCCACCAGCGCCAGTAATCGGCGGGCAGGATTTCCAGCGCCTGATCCATGAACACGCCCCGGCCCTGGCTGGTAGAAAACTGCCCGCCATCGTAATTCAGGTAATTGAACGACTTGATGTAATCGACCAGCTTCCACGGCTCGCCCCCGTCAAAGTTTGCGCCGATCAGCGTGGCGGGAAAGCTGAGCGTGTGGAAGGGCACGTTGTCCTTGCCCATGAACTGCACATAGCGCACGTCATCGGCGCCCAGATCGGTGCGCCACCAGCGCTGCCAGGCGTCGTCGCCCAGGCCTTGCGCATCGGCCCATTCGGCGGTGGCGGCGATGTATTCGATGGGCGCGTCGAACCAGACATAGAAGACCTTGCCCGCCATGCCCTGCCAGGGCGCGCCCTCGAATTGCGCGGGCACGCCCCAGTCCAGATCGCGGGTGATGCCGCGATCTTGCAGCCCGTCGCCGTCATGCAGCCATTTCTTTGCAATCGAGGTGGTCAGCACCGGCCAGCCGGTCTGGCTGTCGATCCACTTGTCAAGCGTCTCGCGCAGGGTGGACTGGCGCAGGAACAGATGGCGCGTCTCGCGCACCTCAAGATCAGTCGAGCCCGAGATCGCCGAGCGCGGGTTGATCAACTCGGTCGGTTCGAGCTGCTTGGTGCATTCCTCGCACTGATCGCCGCGCGCGCGCTCATAGCCACAATTGGGGCAGGTGCCCTCGATGTAACGGTCGGGCAGAAAGCGGTTGTCGGCCACCGAATAGACCTGCTTCTCGCTGATCTGCGAGATCAGCCCGGCCTCGCCCAGCCGCTTTGCCAGATGCTGGGTGAGCGCGTGGTTGCGCTGGCTCGACGAGCGGCCGAAGTGATCGAAGGAAAGGCGGAAGCCGCGCGCCAGCTCGGCCTGAACGAGATGCATCTCGGCGCAGTATTCGGCCACCGGCTGGCCGGCCTTGGCCGCGGCCAGCTCGGCGGGTGTGCCGTGCTCGTCGGTGGCGCAGATGAACATCACCTCATGGCCGCGCGCGCGGCAATAGCGCGCAAAGAGATCGGCCGGCAGCTGGCTGCCGACGAGATTGCCCAGATGCTTGATGCCGTTGATATAGGGCAGGGCAGAGGTGATGAGAATGCGCGCCATGTCAGTTCTTTCCGTGGCTTGGTGCCGCTAGCGGGGTTGCGGCGTCTTTAGCGCACTCGATCCGCCGCCGCCAGCGCCCGTTGCCGCCGCGTGGCTGCCGGGTGGGCGCAAATAGGTTGACGCAGGGGCCCGATGGGTGCAGCGTGAATGCCTGTTGAACATTCCCGAGGACATCGTCATGCAGCTTTCGGCCCGTGTGCCCACGCTTGCTCTTTCCACTGCCCTTGCCGCCCTGATACTGCCGCCGGCGCCGCTTGCGGCCGACACTGACGGCGCCGGCTTTGCCGTCGAGTTGTCGCCGCCCGAGCGCTTCAGCGCTCTGCGAGTCGATACCCGGGTCTTCGGCCGCACCGCCGAGCCGGCAAGCGCCTATGTGCGCGGCTGCGAAGGCCATGTCCTGCCCGAAGCGGCCGGCGCTGTCTTTGAAGTTACCGAGCGGCTTGACCGGCTGGCCTTTACCGCCGCCGGCGACGGTGTGGTGGGCCTTGTGCTGGGCACGCCTGACGGGCTGTACCGCTGCGCGCGCGGCGATGGCGCCAACCTGGCCAGCACCCAGCTGGCCGATGCCGAGCCGGGGCGTTACCAGGTCTGGGTCGCCGGCGAGGAGGGTGCGATGCTCGATGCGCGGCTGATCGCCGCCGACGGCGCGCTTTCGGCGCTGGAACTGTTCGGGCTCGATGTCGCGGCGCTGGACTCGCCGCGCGAGGGCCACTTTGTCTTTACTGCCACTGCCGAGAGCGGACGGCAGGTGCTGACTGGTGCCGGCACGCTGTTTCCCGAATCCTCGATGCGCCCGCTCAACACCGATTACTGCCCGGGATACAGCCGCCTCGATGCGCCCGATGCCGTGCTCACACTCGATGCGTCCGAGCGCCGCTTCAGCATCTTCGCCATGTCGCCGCGCGATCTGACCATCGCGGTGGTGGCGCCCGACGGCCGGGTGAGCTGCAATGACGACACTTTCGGCCTGCACCCGGCGGTGACCTTCGAGAATGCCGCGCCGGGCGATTACCACATCTTCGTCGGCGCCTTCAGCCAGGGCGGCAGCGCGCAGTACGAGCTTTTCGCCTCGCAGGGCGGGCCGGCCTTCGTGGAAGTCGAATTTGATGCCGACACTGCGCCGCGCTACGGCCGCGCCGTGCTCGACCCGGGCCTGGGCGGGGGCGCGCAGCTTCTGGCCACCGCGCCGGTGGTCTCGCGCGATCCCTTCGCATCGCTGCCCATCGGCGGCTACTGCCCCGGCTACACCGGCGCGGATGCGCCCGACATGGTGCTCACGCTCGATGCACCGCAAGACCAGTTCAGCCTGATGGCGATGTCGCCCACCGACCTGGTGATGGCCGTGCGCCTGCCCGATGGAAGCTGGGAATGCAACGATGACAGCTTCGGCCTGCATCCGGGCATCACCATGAACGGTGCACCCGCGGGCGAATACATGATCTTCGTGGGTACCTACGGGCAGGGGCGCTCGGGCGAGTTCAACCTGTTTGCCTCGATCGGCGGGCAGAACTGGCAGGATGCGCAGGGCGCGCAGGCCACCGAGCAGCTGAACGTCAACGCCCCGCCGGCGGTGGGCAGCGTCGATTTCGGGCCGCAGACACCGGCTGACCCGCGCATTGTCTTCGACATCATGCGCTCGAACGAGGAAGCCTTCGGCATGGGGCCCGAATGCGCGGGCTACATCACCACCTCGCGCCCCGATATCGTGGTCAACGCGCAGCCGGGGCTGCCACAGATGATGATCTACATGGTCTCGCAGGCCGATGGCACGCTGGTGGTGGTCGGCCCCGATGGAAGGCTGCACTGCAACGATGATTTCGAAGGGCTTCATCCCGGGCTGGTCTTTCAGAGCCCCGAGCCAGGCGAATACGCCGTCTTTGCCGGCACCTATGGCGGGCAGGGCGGTGTCGCCACGCTGGGCGTGACAGAGAACGACCCGCAATGGGTGCTCGACCGCGAACCCTGATGCCGGGGCGGTTTGCGCCGCTTCAGCACCGGCGCCATGCCCTGCCGGGCCTGGCTCCGGTGCGTTTGCTGGCGCTGCTACGCTTGCCGACGCTGGCGCTGGTTCTGGCGCTGGTTCTGGCTCTGATGCCGGCGGCGCAGCCGGTATCGGCGCAGGATCTGTCGTCGCAGGAGTTCTGGTCGCTTGTGCCGCCCGACATCCGTGCCCGGCTGGGCGATGACAGCTGCATCTGGGCGCATGACCTGGAATGCGACGACGCCCAGTTTGGCGGCACCGGCGCCTGCGCGCCGGGCACCGATGCCAGCGATTGCCGGGCGATGGCGATGGGGGGCGACAATTCCTGCCGCTGGGCCAATGACGGGCAGTGCCACGAGGTGGGCATCGGCACCGGGCTGTGCGCCTCGGGCACCGACAGCAACGACTGCCGCAACCTGGCCTTTCTGCGCAACCGCTCGAACCGCTGCGAACACGCCTTTAACGGCATCTGCGACGAGCCGGGCATCGGCACCGGGCTGTGCCCGGCCAATACCGACACCGCCGATTGCGTGGGCCGCGCGCGCCCGGCGCAGGCGCGCGATCACTTCTTCGGCCATGATGACCGCGAACTGATGGATGTCTCGGTGCTGCCCTGGCGCGCCATCGGCGTGGTGCAGCTTGACGGCGGTGCTTGCACCGGCGTGCTGGTCGGCCCGCGCCATGTCGCGACGGCGGCGCATTGCCTGAGCGATGACGGGGGCGGGCGCATCAAGGCGCTGCATTTCCGCGCCGGGGTCAGCGGCGCAATCGAAGCCGGGCGCGCGGGCATCAGCGGGTATCTGGTGGCGCCCAACTACCAGCCCGGCGACATGCCCCCCCATGGCGGCAATGGCGATGACTGGGCAATCCTGACGCTGGACCGGGATCTGGGGCGCGAAGTGGGCTATCTGCGCCCCTATGTGCTGGACAAGCCGGCACTGGATACAATCGCCGAGGGCGATTTTCGCATCGCTCAGGCCGGCTACAGCTGGGATACGGGCGATCTGCTTTCGGGCCATCGCGGCTGCCGGGTGCTGGAAGCCTATCGCGACGGCTCGCTGATCCATGATTGTGACAGCACGCGCGGCGACAGCGGCTCGCCGCTCATGGTGATGCGCGGGGGCGAATGGCGACTGCTGGCGGTGGACAGCCGCTTCTGGCGCCCGCAGCCGCCCCATGAGGGGTTTTCCTCGTCGCATCTGGCGGTGGACACGCGCGCCTTCGCCGGCGCGCTGCGCGAGCTGGGCGTGATCGACTGAGCTTGCCGGAAGGCCCGGGCGGGCCGGGGGGGGCCCAAAACCCCCCCCCCCCCCCCCCCCCCCCCCCCCCCCCCCCCCCCCCCCCCCCCCCCCCGGGCCGGCGCCCCCCGGCCCCCCGGGCCCCGACCGACCGCATCCCCGACCCGCCTCAAGCCCGGCTTGCCCCGCAAGGCTCTTTCATCCTGCCCCAAATACGCGCGGGGGTGAGCCGGCGCAGCCGGCGAGGGGGCGGCAGCCCCCTGAATGGCGTATCCGGTGGTTCCGGCGGGGCTTGCCCTTTGCCCGCGCCCCGGCCACATTGGGGCCCAGTTTCTTGGCGTAGGCGACAGGGGGCCGGCATGGCGCCGCGAATCGACATCATCAACGGGCCGAACCTGAACCTGCTCGGCGAGCGCGAGCCCGAGATCTATGGCCGCGAGACGCTGGGCGATATCGAGAAGGCCTGCACGGCGCTGGCGACGCGGCTGGGGCTGGGGCTGCATTTCTTCCAGTCCAACCATGAGGGCGCGCTGGTCGATGCCATCCAGGCCGCGCGCGGTCAGGCGGCGGGGATCGTCATCAACCCGGCGGCCTATACCCACAGCTCGGTGGCGATTCCCGACGCGCTGGCGGCCTTCGAGGGGCCAGTGATCGAACTGCACCTGTCGAATGTGCACCGGCGCGAGGCGTTCAGGCACCACTCTCATGTGTCCGCGCGCGCCGACGCGGTGATCATGGGCTGCGGCGCGCAGGGCTACGAACTGGCGCTGATGCGCATGGCGCGGCTGCTGGGGCGGGGCTGACCTGCATTTTTGGTGATCGGTTCGGCACGGGCAGGCATGCAAGCGACGGTATCCGGGCCGATCAAGCGGATTTCGTATCAGCGACCCTGACGGCGCGCCATGAAGGCCAGCCGCTCGAACAGATGCACATCCTGTTCGTTCTTCAACAGCGCGCCATGCAACCTGGGCAGCGCGTTCACCCCGTCGCGCTTGAGGTCCTCGGGGGCCAGATCCTCGGCCAGGATCAGCTTCAGCCAGTCGAGCATCTCGCTGGTCGAGGGCTTCTTCTTCAGCCCCGGCGTGTCGCGCAGCTCGAAGAACTGGCTGAGCGCGGTGGACAGCAAGCCCTCCTTGATGCCGGGGAAATGCACGCGCACGATTCGCGCCAGCGTCTCGGCATCGGGGAAGCGGATGAAATGGAAGAAGCAGCGCCGCAAAAAGGCGTCGGGCAGCTCCTTTTCATTGTTCGAGGTGATGATCACCACCGGGCGGTGCTGCGCGCGGATCGTCTCGCCGGTCTCGTAGACGAAGAATTCCATCCGGTCGAGCTCCTGCAGCAGATCGTTGGGAAACTCGATATCGGCCTTGTCCACCTCGTCGATCAGCAGCACAACCTTGCGCCCGGCCTCGAAGGCCTGCCACAGCTTGCCCTTGCGGATGTAGTTGCGCACGTCCTGCACGCGCTCATCGCCCAGCTGGCTGTCACGCAGCCGGGAAACGGCGTCGTATTCGTAAAGCCCCTGATGGGCGCGGGTGGTGGATTTGACGTTCCACTCGATGATTTCCATATCCAGGCTGTCGGCCACCTGGCGGGCCAGTTCGGTCTTGCCGGTGCCCGGCTCGCCCTTGACCAGAAGCGGGCGCTCGAGGGTGACGGCGGCGTTCACCGCCATGATCAGGTCATCGGTGGCGATGTAGCTGTCGGTAGAGGCGAAGCGCATGCATCTGTTCCCCGTTCGGCCCGGTCAGGGCGGTATTCCGTTTTGGCGGGCGCAACCTAGCCGCGCACCCTGCCGGCTGCAAGGGCGCAGGCGGCAGGGCGCGCATCCGTGGATACCGTCTGATCGCCATATCCGTGCATTATGCGCGTGACAACCTTCGGGGCTTGCGGTAAGTGGCCCTCGCAAGGGGGCCCGGATGAGTGAAAATAAGCAACCTGTTGAAACCAGACGCGCAAGTTCCGATGTTGCTGCTTCCGGGCAAGCAGGGGAAAAGCCAATGAAACCGGAAATCTTTCTTCCCGACGATTACCGCCCGGCCGAGGACGAGCCATTCATGAACGAGCGCCAGCTCGAGTATTTCCGCCGCAAATTGCTGGTGTGGAAGGAAGACATTCTCAACGGCAGCAAGGAAACCCTGGCCGGCCTGGCCAACGGCACCCGCGCCATGCCCGATCTGGCCGACCGGGCCTCGGAAGAAACCGACCGCGCGCTGGAGCTGCGCACCCGCGACCGCCAGCGCAAGCTCGTCGCCAAGATCGATGCCGCGCTCAGGCGCATCGAGAATGGCGAATTCGGTTATTGCGAGGTAACCGGCGAGCCGATTTCGCTCAAGCGGCTTGATGCCAGGCCGATCGCCACCATGACGCTTGAGGCGCAGGAGCGCCATGAGCGCAGTGAGCGGGTCTATCGCGACGACTGAGTCGCGCCTTTCCGGGCGGTGCCCGCCCGCAAGCCGCGCGGGGCTGGCGGGCCGGGGCCATTGTGCCGGGTTGTGGACATGACGGACAAGCATCAGCCGGAATCGCCCGACAGGGCGGCACTTGCCGGGCAGGAAGCGCTGGTTCTGGGTGCCGGGGTTGCCGGGCTGGCCGTGGCGCTGGCCCTGCGCCGCTACGGCGCCGAAGCGCTGGTGCTCGAACAGGCGCCCGAGATCAGCGAGGTCGGCGCCGGTCTGCAGATCAGCCCCAACGGGGTGCGGGTGCTGCAGGGGCTGGGCTTGGACCCGGCGGCGCTGGGCATGCGCGCCGAGGCGGTTGAACTTTGCGACATGCGCGGGCGGCTGGTGACGCGGATGCAACTGCCCGCCGAGCCCGGCTTCTTTCTGTGTCATCGCGCCGATCTGGTAGCGGGGCTCGCCGAGGCGCTGCGCGCCGAAGGCGGGCGCATCAACCTGTTGCAGCGTGTCGATCAGGTGACGCTGGGCGACGGGGCGCAGGTCGAAATGCGCACGGTGCCGGGTGACCGGCGCAAGGCCTCGCTGATGATTGGCGCCGACGGGCTGCACTCGGTGCTGCGCGGGGCGCTCAACGGCGCGGCGGCGCCGGTTTTCACCGGGCAGGTGGCCTGGCGGGCGCTGATCCCCGGCGAGGGCGCCGCCGAGCGCCCTGTGGTGCAGGTGTTCATGGGGCCGGGGCGGCACCTGGTCAGCTATCCGCTGCGCGGCGGGGCGCTGCGCAACCTCGTGGCGGTGGAAGAGCGCAACCGCTGGGCCGCCGAAGGCTGGAACCATTACGACGATCCGGGCGCGCTGCGTCGCGCATTCACGGGCTTTGGCGGCCCGGTGCCGGGCTGGCTGCAGGCGGTGCGCGAGGTGCTGCTGTGGGGGCTGTTTCGCCACCCCGTCGCTGCGCGCTGGCACGACCCCGAAGGGCGGGTGGCGATTCTGGGCGATGCCGCGCATCCGACGCTGCCCTTTCTGGCGCAAGGCGCCAACATGGCGCTCGAGGATGCCTGGGTGCTGGCTGCGGCGCTGGCCTCGCGCCCCGACGATCGCGGCGCGGCGCTGGCGCATTACCAGTCGCTTCGCGCGCCGCGCTGCGCGGCCATCGTCAGGGCCGCCGATCGCAACGCCCGCGCCTGGCATCTGCGCCCGCCGCTGGCGCCGGTGGCGCATGCGCTTGTGTCGCTGGCCGGGCGAGTGGCGCCGGGGCTGGCGCTCGGCCGCTTTGCCTGGGTGCACGGCCATGACGCCACGCGGGTAATCTGAAACGCTTTCCGGGTGACCGGATCGGAAGGCACGGGCGGGCACCCTCGTCAGGGAATCCGAACCGATCACCCCGATCCGGTATCAGATCCTGATCTTCTGGAACGACTCGCGCAGCGCGTTCGACCAGGCCTCGGACATGGCGCGAAAACCGTCATCCCCGGCCTCGATCCGCCGGTTCAGCCCCACCTGACATGCACCCTGCTCGATCACGCACAGATCCAGCGGCATGCCCACCGACAGGTTCGAGCGCAGCGTCGAATCCATCGAAAGCAAGGCGGCCTTCTGCGCGTCTTCCAGCGACGTGTCGGGGCGTACCACACGGTCCAGGATCGGCTTGCCGTATTTATGCTCGCCGATCTGCAGATAGGGTGTGTCCTCGGTCGCCTCGATGAAATTGCCCTCTGAATAGATCAGGAACAGCCGCATGTCGCCGCCGCGCCGCTGCCCGGCCACCATCATCGAGGCCGCCACGCCCTGGCCCATGCCCGTGGTCTTCTCGTCGATGCCGCGGCGCACCTCGGCCAGCGTGTTGCCGATGATCTCGGCCACGCGGAGCATGGAATGGGCATGCATGATCGAGCTGCTCTCGGCGGCGTCGGGGCTGTCGATGGCCTCGCGCAGCCGCGCCAGCGTGGTCTGCGTGACCGACAGATTGCCCGAGGTCATGACCGCGATCACCCGCTCGCCCGGCTCTTCGAACAGGAACATCTTGCGAAAGGTGGCAATGTTGTCCACCCCGGCATTGGTTCGGGTGTCCGACAACAGAACGATCCCCGCCTTCAGAAGCAGCCCCACGCAATAGGTCATCAAGGTTCCTTGTCACGGGCCCGCTACGGGCCTGACTTCATCTTGCCGAAAATACTCTCGGGGGTCGTCATCGGGTTGCCAATGGTTCGAGACCCGATGGCGACGGGGCAGGCAGCCCCCCGGCCTTGCCATCCATGTATCTACTGCTGCGCGGCCTCGACCGCAACGCTGACTTCAAGGCTCTCCACCCCGCCGCCGCGCGCAATGCCCCGGATCGGGGCGGCGTCGCGCGCATCGAAGCCGCAGCCCAGGCGGATATAGCGCTCATCGGGGCAGCAATTGTTCGAGGCATCGAAGCCAACCCAGCCCAGGCCTTCGATCCAGATCTCGGCCCAGGCATGCGCGGCCTCATGCGGGCTGCCATCCTCGCTGGCCTGCAGATAGCCCGAGACATAGCGCGCCGGCAGATCGTGCAGCCGGGCGCAGGCGATCAGCGCATGGGTATGGTCCTGGCAGACCCCTTCGCCCAGCGCCAGCGCCTCGGCGGCGGTAGTATGGGCATGGGTCACGCCGGGGCGATAGGCGATGGCCGCGCCAACGGCGCCGCACAGCGCATGCGCCAGCGCCAGCGGGTCGGCGGCGCTGATGCCGCGCGCCAGCGCGCTCAGCGCGGCATCGGGCGCGGTGGGCGCGGTCAAGCGCAGCCAGGCCAGTTGCGGGATACGCTCGCGATGGCCGCGCAGCACGCCGGCGCAATCTGTGGTTTCGACGATCCCGCGCACGCGAACGCTTACCTCGCTCACCGGGCCCGGAATCGTCCAGCCCTGCACCCGGTCGCCGGCGCCATCGGTGAAGCTGCCCCCTTCCAGCCCGCCCGGCAGCTCGATGAGCCAGGATTCGATGCGCTGGTTGTCGCATTGCGCCGGGGTCAGCCGGTGGCTTTGCACGACGCTGCGCACCGGCGGGTCATAGCTGTAGCGGCTGATGTGATCGACCGAGATTCTCATCGCATGTCCCCGCTCAGATAGGCGTCATGGATGCACGCGCCCAGGGTCGCGATCTCGACGATGAAGCGGCTGAGATATTCGTGCAGGCCCTCTTCGAAGACCTGCTCGACACTCATCTCGGCCATTTCGCCCAGTAGCGCGCGCGCCGCCGATTGCGCCGGGCTCGAGCGGCCATAGCCGCGCGAGAGCCGGTCGAGATGCGCATTCAGCCCCTGCACGCTGGAGATCAGCGCCCGCGGGCATTGCGGGTTGAGGATCAGGAAATGCGCGATCTTCGCCGCCGTCACCTCGCCGCCATAGGCCCAGTGATAGGCGCGATGCGCCGAAAGCGCGCGCAGAAGCGTCACCCATTGGTAATTGTCCAGCCCCGAGCCCACGAATTCGACCTTCGGCAGCAGCACGAAATACTTCACGTCCAGAAGCCGCGCGGTGTTGTCGGCGCGTTCCAGGTGATAGCCCAGATGCAGGAAATCATAGCCGTCATTGCGCAGAAGTGTGGCATCGACGGTGCCGCGGATGAGCGCGGCGGTGCGCATGGTCCATTCCGTCAGCCGCGTCAGCCCGGTTTGCGAGCGCGGCTGGCGCTCGATCTCCTGCAACTCGGCATGGGCGGTGTTAAGCGCCTCCCAGACCTGCGTGGTCAGCGCGGTGCGCACGATGCGCCCGTTCTCGCGCGCGCAGCGGATGCAGGTGGCGACCGAGGAAGGGTTGTCATTGTCGAAGAAGAGATGGCTTTCGATATTGCGCTGCACCGGCTCGCCATATTTGCGGGCAAAGGCATCGCTGGTGCCGGCGGCGCGCAACAGCGCCTCCCACTCGTTGCGAAAACCCTCGCCGGCATTGGGCAGAAGCGCGATGCGCCCGCCCACTTCCAGAAACCGCGCCGCGGTCTCGGCGCGCTCCATGTAGCGCGCCAGCCAGAACAGGTTGGCGGCGGTGCGGCTCAGCATGGCCTTTCCTCCGGGCCCGGTACTGCAGGAACGGGCATGGCACGCCATCTGGCCGGCGCCGGGCAGCGTGCGCCAAGGCCCGCGCGCCCGCGCGCGGGCCGGGGGTGGGCCGGGCGGGGCATATGCTGCCCGGCGGGAAGAACGGCCAGTCGCCTCATTCCGCCAGCACCCATGTATCCTTCACCCCGCCGCCCTGGCTGGAATTGACCACCAGCGAGCCATCGCGCAGTGCCACGCGGGTCAGCCCGCCCGGCACCAGCTCGATGCGCTCGCCCACCAGGCAATAGGGGCGCAGATCGACATGGCGCGGTGCCACGCCCTCTTCAACGAAGCTGGGCACGGTGGAAAGCGCCAGCGTCGGCTGGGCGATGTAGTTGTCGGGCCGCTCGATCAGCCGCGCGCGAAAGGCCTCGATCTGCTCGCGCGTGGATTTCGGCCCCACCAGCATGCCGTAGCCGCCCGAGCCATGCACCTCTTTCACCACCAGTTCCGGTAGATGCGCCAGCACATGCTTCATATCCTCGGGCTTCGCGCATTGCCAGGTGGGGACATTGGGCAGGATCGGCTCTTCGCCCAGATAGAAGCGGATCATCTCGGGCACATAGGTATAGACCGCCTTGTCATCGGCGACGCCCGCGCCCGGCGCCGAGCAGATCGTCACCCCGCCCGAGCGATAGACATCCATCAGCCCCGGCACGCCCAGCATGCTGTCGGGGCGAAAGCACAGCGGGTCCAGATAGGGGTCGTCGATGCGCCGGTAGATCACATCCACCCGCTGCGGGCCTTCGGTGGTGCGCATCCACACGCGGTCGCCTTCGACGAACAGATCCTGCCCCTCGACCAGTTCCACCCCCATCAGATCGGCCAGGAAGCTGTGCTCGTAATAGGCCGAGTTGAAATGCCCCGGCGTGAGGATGACGATTGTCGGGTCGCGGTCGCATTTTTCCGGCGCCACCGAGGCCAGCGTGCGGCGCAGCGCCTCGGCATAGCCATCGACCGGCTCGATGCGGTTCTCGCGAAACAGATCGGGGAACATGCGCATCATGATCTCGCGGTTTTCCAGCATGTAGCTGACGCCCGAGGGGGTGCGGCAATTGTCTTCCAGCACATGGAACGCGTCGGGCCCGGTGCGCACCAGATCGACCCCCACGATATGGCTGAACACGCGGCGCGGCGGGCGGATGGCGGCCATTGCCGGCTCGTAGGCCTCGTTGAGATAGACCAGCCGCGCGGGGATGCGCCCGGCGCGGATGATCTCGCCGCGGTCATAGACATCGGCCAGGAATGCGTTGAGCGCCTTGGCGCGCTGTCGGATGCCGCGTTCCAGCCGCATCCATTCCTGCGCCGAGAAGACGCGCGGGAACATGTCGAAGGGGATCAGGCGGTCGGGGTCGCCGCCCTCGCCATAGACGGCGAAGGTGATGCCGACGCGGCGAAACAGCGCCTCGGCCTCGGCCTGCTTGAGGTTGCGCAACTCGGCGGGCATGGCGGCAAGCCATTCCTGCAACCTGGCATAGGGCGGCCTGACCTTTCCCTGATCGTTCATCTCGTCAAAGAAAGTCTGCATGAAGGCCTGCTCTCCTGTTCCCGGGCGAGTGTAGCGCAACCATGCGTGGGAACAAGCGGCGGGCGCCGGCCGCCCGGGGCGGGAAGCCCCGACCGGGTACAAGGGCCGGCGCCGGTGAGGCACATCTGCCTGAAAATTGTGCTTTGGATGAAAATTAGTGCAACGCTCAGTTGCCGGTGGCGGCGAACAGCGTGGCGACCAGGTCAAGATGCAGCCACAGCGCCAGCGCCCCCAGCCCCAGCGCGGCGGGAATGGCCAGCACGTCGTGGCGCGCGTCCCAGGCGCCGTGGCGGCGCGCCAGGCGCAGCTGCACGCCATAGACCGCCACGACCGACAGCGCCTGCCCGATAAGCGCGCCGCCAAGCCCGGCCAGTTCTGCGCCGGCAATGAAGAAGCCGGTCTGCAGCACCGCGCGCCATGCCTGCAGCCCGAAGAAGCCGCGCGCATCGCCCGCCGCCAGCGCCGCGCGGTCATAGGTCATGCCGACAAGCTGCAGCAGCACGCCCAGCGACACCAGCACCACCACCGGGCCCGCGGCCATGTAGCGCGGGTCGTAAAGCAGCTCGATCAGCCACGGCCCGCCAAGCGCCAGCGCCGTCACCAGCCCCATCAGCCCGGCGGTGAACAGCGCGCGCATCTGCCGCAGGGCGCGGAAATTCGCCGCCGATTCGGCCGGCGGGCGCTCGCGGTAGATGGGGATCATCAGCCGCTCCATTGCCGTCATGCCCAGCATGCGCGGGAAGATGGCGATGAAATAGCCGATGCTGAAGATGCCCAGAAATTCGAGCGTCAGGTAGTGGCCCAGGATCAGCCGGTCGCCCTGGGCGATGGCAAAGGCGCACAGCGTGCTGAGGAATATCCACTTGCCGAAGGCGATGAGTTCGCGCGCCGATGCGCGCTCGATGCGCAGGCGATCGACATGGCCGGGCATGAAGACATGCAGCGCGAGCACGCGCAGCGCCTCGGCGATGACCATGCCCGCCGCCAGCGCCCAGACCGAGCGCGTGATCCAGGCCAGGGTGATCGTTATTGCCAGCCCCAGCGCCTGTGCGGACAGGTTTATCACCGTCGCCCGGCCGATGCGCAGATGGCGGCTGGCGGTCTCGAAGCGCGTGGGCCGGAAACCGGCGACGATGAGCGACAGCGCCGCCACCGGCAGCAGCTGCGCCAGTTCGGGCGCGCCGTAGAACGCCGCCAGCGGCAGCGCCAGCGCGGCAGCGGCCAGCCACAGCACCACGCCGCGGATGACCTGGATCGTCCAGGCGGTATCGAGAAAGGCCGGCTCGTCGGCGCGGCGGTTTTGCTGGATCGAGGGCGCGATGCCGATATCCGAGAACATCTGCAACCCGACCATCACCGCGATGATCAGCGCCATCAAGCCGAAGGCTTCGGGAAACAGCAGCCTTGTGAGCACCAGATTGGCCGCCAGGCGCATCCCCTCGGCGCCGAACTGGCCGCTCACCGTCCAGAACATGCTGGAGCCGATGCGCGCGCGCAGCGACCAGTCTCCGGCGGGGCCTTGCCGGGCCGGTGCCTGCCGGCGCGGTTCGCTCACGGCTCGGTCCGGCCAGCGCGCGCCGCTGCGCCTGTGGCACTTGCGGCGCCGGCCGCGCCCGGGCGTGGTGGTGGCGGCAGGGATTGCGCGTTCGCGGCCAGCCGGCGCGACAGATCCCAGCTTGCGCAGGGCAGGCGGCTGTCGGCCAGACAGGCCTGGATATCATCGGCCAGCGCATCGTAAAGCCGGCGCAGATCGTCCTCGCCGGGCTCGAAGCGGGTGCGGTTGGCGCGCTCGATCCGGCCGCGCAGCCAGCGCCGTACCGGCTGCGGCGCCAGCAGGCGTACGGCGCCGATAAGGGCGGGGCTGCGCAACGCGCGCTGGAGCGTGGCGCTGCGGTAGCTGTGCGAGGCGTTCTCGACCAGATCGCCCGGCGCCGGCTCGGTGCTCGGCTCGGCTGGCAGCTCGGCCAGCGGGGCGATTCCCAGGAAGCGCCAGATCTTGCGCAAGAGGCGCTCCTGATCGTTCAGTTCGGCGAAATCGAGCAGCAGCAGATCATCGCCGAATTCGTCCAGATAGGCGCTGACATCGCCGTGGTAGTGGCTGCGCCGGATATGGCGAAACAGCGGCTGCCAGCCGGCCTGGCGGCGCTGGTCCTCAAGCTCCAGCGCACGCGCCAGCGATTCGGTCTCGAGCAGGTCGCGCAGGGTGTGGCGGTATTCGGATACCGCGCGCTCGATGGGGTCGCGCAGCATGCAGATCAGCTTGCTTGGGGTGTTGCGTGCCCATTGCGACAGGCGCCGGCGCGCGGTGGCGTTCGACAGGTAATCGGTCGAGGCATCGATGCACCATGCCCCTTTGGGCGCCTTTGCATAGAGCGCCTCATAGGCGCCGGGGTCAGAGACCAGATAGGTCTGGAAAATGTCGCTGCCCGGGCCGGCCCAGCGCTGCTCGGCGAAGTCGGTGAAGAATTTCGGTTCCTTGTCCTGGTCAAGGAAAATCTCGGGGTGCCGCGCCAGAAGCCGGGCGAGGGTGGAAGTGCCGGCCTTGGGCGCGCCGATCACGAAGAGTGACTTGAAATCCTGCATTACTGTCATGGGCTTGCCGGCGCCTGCTGGTGCCGGGCGCACTATAGGGCGGAATGCGAGGACTGGCCATAGCGCTATGGCGGTGGCGCTTTGGCGGTGCGGGCGGGGCGGGTTTGATGCGCCTTGCGGGCGATCGGATCGGAAGGCACGGGCGGGAATACAAGCCAGAGTATCCTGACCGGTAAAACAGATTTCGTATGATACCGGATTCGGTTGATCGGTTCGCCAGGCACGGGCGGTTTCCTCACCCTGCCGGCGCCCGAGGCTGCGAAACCATGCCCGCCACCGCTTGCCCCCGGCCAAGGCGCGGTTATGGTGTGCCCGAATTTAGCCGCCGCCCTTGTGGCGGTGGAGGAAAAGGCAGGGCACAGGCGGGACATCATGACGGGTTACAGCCAGGAATTTACCATCAGCTTCGGCGATTGCGACCCGGCGGGGATTGTCTATTACCCCAATTTCTATCGCTGGATGGATGCCACCTTTCACGGCTTCCTGCGCGCGCGCAGCATCGGGCATGCGGCGCTGTGCCGGCAGCTTGGCGCCATCGGGCTTGGGCTGATGGAAACCGGCATGCGTTTTCGCGCGCCGGGGCAGGATGGCGACCGGCTGGTTTTTTCCATTGAAACGATCGACTGGTCCGAGCGCAGCTACCGGCTGAGCTATCGCGCCCATGCCGGCGAGCGGCTGCTGGTGGAAGGCTTCGAGACGCGCGGGCTGTTTCAGCGCGATGGCGAGGGCAGGCTGCGTGCCGCCCCGGTGGCGCCGCTGCGCGCGATACTGGGTTGAGGGCCGCAGGCTATCATGCCGGCGCTTGTTGATCAGTTCGGCGGTTGATTTGTTTCCCGCCCGTGCCGGTAGGCACGGGCAGCGCCCGTCCCGCCCCCCAGGGCGGGCGCTTCTCGCCCACCCCTCGGGTCGGTCGCTGCCCGTGCCGGCTTGGTCGCCCTGGTTCCTCGTGACCAGTTGATGTTGCAAGCAGCAAGTCGAGGTCAGCGGGGTTCAACTTGTCTGCCTGAATACACCCTGCCATTCTCCGGCGCCCGCCCTCAGCGCCCGCGGATGCGCGGGTCGAGCGCGTCGCGCAGCCCGTCGCCGATATAGTTCACGCTCAGCACCGTAAGCGAGATGAACAGCCCCGGCAGGATCGAGCGCGAGGGGTGGCGCTGCATGTGGTCGATGCCGTCGCTGACCAGCCGCCCCCAGGTGGGGAAATCGGGCGGAAAGCCCAGCCCCAGGAAGCTGAGCGCGCTTTCGGTGATGATGGCGACGGCGATCATCAGCGTTGCCGAGACCATCACCGGCGACAGCACGTTGGGCAGCACATGGCGGGTGATGATGCGCCGCGCGGGCGTGCCGATCGAGCGCGCGGCGAGAACGAATTCGCGTTCCTTCAGCGCCAGCACGTCGCCGCGCACGATGCGCGCGGTCTGCATCCAGCTGGTGATGCCGATGGCGGTGACGATGAGGATGAACATGCCCAACTCGACCCCGAAGATCGACGACAGCCGCTGGCGGAAGAGAAGCGCCATGACCAGCAATAGCGGCAGGAGCGGCAGCGACAGGAACAGGTCGGTCAGCCGCATCAGCGGGCCGTCGATGCGCCGGAAGAAGCCCGCCAGCACGCCGATCAGCGTGCCCAGCAGGATCGACAGCGCCATCGCCGCCATGCCCACAGCCAGGCTGACCTGGCCGCCCTTCATCATCCGCGCCAGCATGTCGCGGCCCAGCTGATCGGTGCCGAAAGGGTGCGCCCAGCTGGGCCCCTGGTTGCGCGAGCGGATGTCGATATGGCCGGCATCATGTGGCCACAGGAAGGGCCCGGCAAAGCAGAACAGCACGATGGCGATGAACACCACCATGCCGACCAGCGCGCCGCGATGGGTCTTGAACTGGTCCCACACATCCCACCACTGGTTGCGCGGCGGGCGAAAGGCGGCGGCGGCATCAATGGCCGGGTCGGGCGGGGCAATCGGTTCCATATCGGAGGCGGGCCGGTCAGTCATAGCGGATCCGCGGGTCGAGGATGGCGTAGAGCAGATCGGCGATCAGGTTGAACAGCACGATGAGCACGGCAAAGACCACCGACAGCGACAGCACCAGCGGGATGTCGCTGCCATTGATGGCGATGATGAAGAGCTGGCCCAGCCCGTTCACGCGAAAGATCGTCTCGGTGATGATGGCGCCGGTGAACACGGTTGGAATGCCCAGTGCGATCACCGTCACCACCGGGATCAGCGAGTTGCGCAGCACATGCACATGCACCACCACGCGCTCGCGCAGCCCCTTGGCGCGGGCGGTGCGCACATAGTCCTGGCCCAGATTGTCGAGCATCGCCGCGCGTGTGAAGCGGCTGATCTGGGCGGCGTTGTAGAGCGTCAGCACGAAGACCGGCATCGCCATCTGGCGCAGCTGCTTGCCGAAGTTTTCCCAGCTGTCCACCACCAGCGTGGTGTCGTAGATCATCGGAAACCAGCCCAGCCAGACCGCGAAGACCAGAATCAGCACCGGCCCGGTGAAGAAGGTGGGCAGCGAGAAGCCGACCATCGAGATGAAGCTGCCCAGCTGGTCGAACCATGAATACTGCCGATAGGCCGAATAGACCCCGATCGGCACCGCCACCAGAATGCCCAGCACATAGGCCATGCCCACCACCCACAGCGTCTGCGGCAGGCGCTGGGCGATCAGGTCGCCCACTGGCGAGCGGGTCTGCCAGCTAAGCACCCGTGGCCCGTCAAGCGCGGTGTCCCAGCCGGTGATCCAGCTCAGCACATGGCTGGGCTCGACCACGGCAAAGAGATAGAGCCACTTTACGAAGCGTTCGTGCCACGGCCCGCCCAGCCCCAGCGCCTGGCGCATCTGTTCGCGCACCTCGGGCGGGATGGTCAGCGGCTGTTCGGCCAGCGGATCGCCCGGCGACATTTCCAGCAGCAGGAAGATGACCAGCGCGATGAAGAACAGCGTCGGGATGGCCAGCAGGAGCCGTCGCAACGTGTAGGTGAACATGTCGGGTGCCGCCCCCCAGTGTGGCATGATCGGTCAAGGCGGGGGGGGGGGGGGG
>JAFIEG010000061.1 GCA_020832665.1 Pararhodobacter sp.
GGGGGGGGGGGGGGGGGGCCCGCCCCCCCGCCCCCCCCCCCCCCCGCCCGGCCCAACGCCCGGCAAGCCCCGTCAGGGGCGCCGCCGGGGGGCGGGAGCGCCGCCGGCGGCCTTGCGCGCCAGTGGTTCAGATATCCTTCACCAGCCGCAGCGCATCATAGATCGCGGCATGCACATTGCGCGCCGCCACCGCATCGCCGATCCGATAAAGCCTGAAGCTGCCCTCGGGGTTCGCGCCCGCCGGCTGCGGGCGGCCTGCCACCAGCGCCTCGTGATCGAGCGCGCCCAGGTTTTCCGAGTGCGGCTTGAGGTCAAAATAAAGATCATCAAGTGGCTCGGTGCCGTGATTGACCACCACCTGATCGACCATCCGCGTCTCGCGCGCGTCGCCATAATCGCTGCCGATCTCGGCTTGCAGCAAGTTGCCCGCGCGCGCCACCGCGAGCAGCCGCCAGGTGACGGTAAAGCGCACGCCCAGGGGCTGCATGGCGCGCATGTAGGGCACCAGATTCATGCCCATCACCTCGGGCGCGAAGGCGCGGTCAGGCGTCATCACCTCGACCCCGGCACCGGCTTCGGCCAGCATCTCGGCCGCCTGCAGCGCGGTGTGGTCGCCGGCATCGTCGAAGACCAGCACCTTGTTGCCCGGGCGCGCATCGCCCGACAGGATATCCCAGCCGGTGACCACCAGATCCTCGCCCGCCGCCAGCGCCGGCTGGCGCGCCAGCCCGCCGGTGGCCAGGATAACCACATCCGGCGCCTCGGCCAGCACGGTGTCGGCCTCGGCCAGGGTGTTGAAGCGAAAGCGCGCCCCGGCCTCGGTGCAACGCGCCATGCGCCAGTCGGTGATGCCCGCCATCTCGCGCCGGCGGCTGCTTTGCGCGGCCAGGCGCAGCTGCCCGCCGGGCTGGTCGGCGGCCTCGAAAACCAGCACGTCATGGCCGCGCGCGGCGGCCACCCGCGCCGCTTCCAGCCCGCCTGGCCCGGCGCCGACCACCACCACGCGCTTGCGCGCCCCCGCCGGCGCCGGCGCGATCTCCTGCGGCATGGTTTCCTCGCGCCCGCTGGCGGCGTTGTGGATACACAGCGCCATGCCGCCCTGATAGATGCGGTCAAGGCAGTAATTCGCCCCCACGCAGGGGCGGATCGCTTCCTCGCGGCCATCGATGATGCGGCGCAGCATGTGCGGCTCGGTCAGATGCGCGCGGGTCATGCCCACCATGTCCAGCCGCCCCGAGGCGATGGCATGGCGTGCCGTCGCCACATCCTGAATGCGCGCGGCATGAAAGACCGGGAAATCCACCGCCGCCCTGATCTCGCCGGCGAAATCCAGATGCGGCGCCGAGGCCATGCCCTGGATCGGAATCACATCGGTCAACCCCGGATCGGTGTCGATATGGCCGCGAATGACATTGAGAAAATCCACCATCCCCGATGCCTTGAACCTCCGCGCGATCTCGGCACCCTCGGCGCTGGTGGTGCCGCCGGGCAGGCGCTCATCGGCGACATAGCGCATGCCGATGATGAAATCCGCCCCCACCCGCGCGCGGACCGCGCGCAGCACCTCGAAGGCGAAATGCAGCCGGTTGTCGAGATCGCCACCCCAGGGCGGCGGCAGATCATTGGTCAGCGGAGAGATGAACTGATCCATCAGATGGCCGTAGCATTCAAACTCGATGCCATCGACGCCGGCTGCCTGCATGCGCTCGGCGGCATCGGCGAAATCGGCGATGACGCGCGCGATGTCCCAATCCTCGATGCGCTTGGGAAAGGCGCGATGCGCGGGCTCGCGCGCATGCGAGGGCGCCAGCACCGGCAGCCAGTCGCCCTTGTCCCAGCGCGTGCGCCGGCCCAGATGGGTGAGCTGGATCATCACCGCCGCGCCATGCTCGTGGCATTCATCGACAAGATCGCGCATCCAGGGCACCACCTCGTCCTTCCAGGCCAGGATGTTGTTGAAGGCCGGCGGGCTGTCGCGCGACACGCTCGCCGATCCGGCGGTCATGGTCAGCGCCACGCCGCCCTTGGCGCGCTCGACGTGATAGGCACGGTAGCGGCCCTTGGGCAGCCCGTCCTCGGCATAGGCGGGCTCATGCGCCGAGATGAAGACACGGTTGCGCAGCGTCAGATGCTTCAGCCGGAAGGGTTGCAGCAAGGGGTCGGTGCTCATTGCATCCTGCCTTCCAATCGCGGGTCGGTTCGGCCCGGCAGCTTGCCCGCGCATCGGCGCGCACGCAATGGAGAATTGGCGAAACTCCTGCCGGCCTATCCAGTCCGGAGACCGGCACCGGGGCTTTGCGCGGGCCAGCCCCTTCCTTTTCTTGCAACTTCGCGGCTAGGGTGGCGCGCAAACGCCCGGGCCAGCCCCGGGCACGGAGGGAGGCAGGGGCATGCGCTGGCGCTTACCGCGCGCTGAACCGGGGCAGGTTGTGGGGCTTTTCGGCGGCTCGTTCGACCCGCCCCATGCCGGGCATGTGCATCTGACGCAAGAGGCGATGAAGCGACTGCGCCTTGACCGGCTGTGGTGGCTTGTCAGCCCTGGCAACCCGCTCAAGCCCGATCCCCCCGCGCCACTGGTTGAGCGCCTTGCCCAGGCGCGCGCGCGCGTTGGGCATCCGCGGGTTGTAATCACCGATATCGAGGCGCAGCTGGGCACCCGCGCCACCATCGACACGCTCTCAAGGTTGCAGCGCCTCTATCCCGGCACGCGCTTCGTCTGGCTGATGGGCGCCGACAATCTGGCCGGCTTTCACTGCTGGGAGCGCTGGCAGGACATCGCCATGCGCGTGCCCATCGCCGTATTCGCCCGCCCCGGCCAGCGACTGGCGGCGCTCAATTCGCCCACTGCGCGGCTGTTCGCACGCGCGCGCCTGCGCGCGGCGAATGCCGCTCTGCTGGGCCGGCGCGCGCCGCCATGCTGGGTCTGGCTGGACATGCCCATGCGCCCCGAATCATCCACCGCCCTGCGCCGGCAGGCACGGCGCGGCCCCGGTTCCGGCGGCGCACAAACCTATGCTGGAAATATCGCCGGTCGCTGACATAAGATTACCCGATTCTCGCCTCTTCCTGCACAACAGGGCTTGGCAGGATTGACCGGGTAGAAATGTGTTTGGGCCTGGTCGGGGCGCCAGGCGGGAATGGTGCGATTGCGGAGGGCAGAATGCCTCTGAAGCGTGACGGTATCTCACGGCGCGGTCTGATGGGCGGGCTGGCTGCGGCGGCGGCATCGACGGCGATGCCGGCATGGGCGCGCGCGCCCGAGCGCTCGCTCTTTCCGGCGCCGCGTGTTGTCACCCAGTCCGGTCGCCCCGTGCCGGCCGCGCAAAGCGTCGAAACGCTGCTTGCCCGCGCCAATCTCGGCGGAATCACCAGCTTCGTGGCGCTGGATGCCGAAAGCGGCTCGCTGATCGAATCGCTCAACCCGGAATCCCCGATGCCGCCGGCCAGCGCCACCAAGGCCGCGACCGCGCTCTATGCGCTGTCGCAGCTGGGCAGCGAGCACCGTTTCGAAACCCGGGTTCTGGCCACCGGCGGGGCGATTTCCGGCGGCACCCTGCAAGGCGATCTGGTGCTTCAGGGCGGCGGCGATCCCACCTTGCAGACCGACGGGCTGGCACGGCTGGCCGATGCCCTGGTCGGCGCCGGTCTGCGCGAAGTGCGCGGGCGCTTTCTGGTCGATGAAAACGCCCTGCCCCGGATAGATCATATCGCCCCCGACATGCCCCCGCAGGCCGGCTACAACCCGGCCCTTTCGGGGCTGAACCTGAATTTCAACCGTGTGCATTTTCTGTGGCAGCGCGAGGGCGGGCGAATGCAGCTTTCGCTCGATGCGCGCTCGGCCCGCGAAGTGCCCCCGGTTTCGGTAATCGGCATCGAAGCGCGCGACCGCTCCACGCCGATTTATACCTATGACGGAACCGAGGCGCGCGAGATGTGGACCGTCGCCGCCGGGGCGCTGGGCGGCGGCGGCTCGCGCTGGCTGCCGGTGCGGCGCCCGGGGCTTTACACCGGCGATGTCCTGCGCGCGCTGCTCGCCGCGCGCGGCTGCACGCTGCCGCCGCCACAGACCGCACGCGGCAGAACCGGCGGGCAATTGCTGGCGGTGAACCAATCCGAGCCCCTGGTGACGATCATGCGCGAAATGCTGCGCTTTTCCACCAACATCACCGCCGAATGCTCGGGGCTTGCCGCCTCGCGCCGCGGTGATGGAGCGATCGCCAGGCTCGATGCCTCGGGCCAGCGCATGGCCGAATGGATCGCGCGCCGGCACGGCGTGCCGGGCATGTATTTCGTCGATCATTCGGGGCTGGGTGACCGCTCGCGCGTCACGGCGCGAACGATGGCGGCGTTCCTGCTCAGCGCCCATCGCGAGGCCGTGCTGCCGCCACTTCTGCGCCGGCACATGATGCGTGATGCCCAGTATCGTGAGATGCGCGACCACCCCGTCACGGTGCGCGCCAAGACCGGCACGCTGAATTTCGTGAATGCGCTGGGCGGCTACGCCCGCCCGCCCGGCAGCGGCCGCGAGATTGTCTTTGCCATCATGAGCGCCGATATCGCCCGGCGCGACGCGATTCCTGTCGATTCCCGTGAGCGCCCGCCAGGCGCGCCGGATTGGGCACGGCGCGCGCGCATGCTGCAACAAGGGCTTATCGAGCGCTGGTCGGCCCTGCATGGCTGAACGGGGCATGGCCGAACGGGCTTTGCCTTTGCGCCGAACTGCGCTTGAATGCGCCGGCCCTTTCGCGGGTCCCAGTCACCCCGGCGATGCACGCGCCTGACACGCCGCAAACGGAGCCACAGCCAGATGGCAACGGAAATCTTCGTGCTGCTCGGCGGCATCGGCCTGTTTCTCTACGGCATGCAGGCGCTGACCGGCGAGCTGAAGATCATGGTCACCGACAGCGCCCGCGGCGCCATCCGCCGCTATGCGGGGCGGCCGGTGCCGGGCATGGCGGTGGGTGCCGGGCTGACGGCATTGATCCAGTCCTCGACCGCCACCATCCTGATGACGCTGGGCTTCGTCGGCGCCGGCATCCTGACCTTCACGCAGTCGCTGGGAATCATCCTGGGGGCCAATGTCGGCACCACCTTCACCGGCTGGATGGTCATGCTCTTCGGGGTCAAGATTGACCTTGGCCTGATCTCGTTTCCGGTGTTGTTCGTTGCCGGGCTGGTGCGCATCATGTCCAGCGGGGCGCTGTCACGCGTTGCCGGGGTGGTGTCCGGGCTGGCGCTGATTTTCATCGGCATCGACCTGATGAAGGACGGCATGGGGGTTTTCGACGGCATGCTGAGCCCCGAAACCCTGCCCGCCGACACGCTCTGGGGCAGGTTGCAGCTGCTGGGGCTGGGGGTGCTGGTGACGGTGATCACGCAATCCTCCTCGGCGGGGGTGGCGGCGACGATCGTCTTGCTGGCCGAGGGGCATCTGACCTTCACCCAGGCCGCGCCGCTGGCAATCGGGGCAACGGTGGGCACCACCTTCACCGGGCTTCTGGCCAGCATCGGCGGCACCACCGGCATGCGCCGCACGGCGCTGGCCAATCTGGTCTTCAACCTGACCAAGGGCATCATCGCGCTCTTGCTTCTCGACCTGATCGCGCGCGTGCTCACGGCCGGCGGCCAGCTTTATGACCCGACCGTTGCGCTGGTGGTGTTTCACACCGGCTTCACCCTGATCGGGGCGCTGATGTTCCTGCCCTTCATCGGCGCCTTCGGGCGGCTGATCGAGAGCCTTGTGCCCGAGCGCAAGCAGGCCATCGAGCGAGAGCTTGACCCGCATTTCCTTTCCGATCCCTCGGCGGCGCTGGATATCGCCCTTTCGGTGCTGCGCCGCCATGTGGCCGAGCTTTCGGGCCTTCTCGGCACCGCCCTGCGCCCTGGGGCGCGTTCCCCGGCAACAACACCGCCGGCAGCGGCCGATCTGCAGACGATAAGCGCTGAGCTGGATGCGGTGGGCAGTTTCGTGTCGAAGATCAATCTGCCCGAGGGCGACCCGCGGCGGCTGGAGCGGCTGGGCGATCTGATGTCGCTCATCGACCATATGCGCCGGCTTTTGCAGCGCGCCAGCCAGTCCGGCCGTATCACCGTCGCCGCCTATGAGCCTGCCCTGCGCCGCGAGGCGATCTATTTCGGCACCATCTTGCAGCGCATCGCGGCGCAGGAGGCTACCTTTGCCCCCGGCGAGCCTGATGCCGCAACCCGGCACCACGCGGCGCTGCGCGGGTTGCATGCACGCCTCGCCCGCTCGGCAGAGCGGCTGCGCCGGCGCGAGGAACGCTTGCGCCGGCGGGTGCTGGCCACGCGCGCCGCGCCACCGCGGCTGTTTGCGATCACCGACAGCATGCGCTGGCTAAGGCGTTCGACGGCGCATGTGGAAAGGGTACTCTTTCACCTGATCGCGGCCGAAAACCAGGCCTTCGCCCCGGCGCCCGCCCCCAGCGAGGCCGATGAACCCACGCCAGCCCCTCAAGCCGACAGCGCCGCCGCCTGATACCGGATTCGGTTGATTGCCTCGGTTGCAACTTGGGCTGCGGCCGCGCGAACTGGCCGGAGCAACCCTCTTACAAGGCGCCCGGATCCCCGCTACCCTCAGCCCAGTGCCTCGACCCCATCCATCCCGGCGATGGCCGACCACTGTGCGGCGTAACCCTCATCGAGCTGGGCCAGGCGTTCGCGCACCGCTCCTGGCAGCGCGATTCCGTCGCCGGCTGCACCTGCCGCCCCAGGAAGCGTTCGGCCATAGCCTTGCGCGAATGCCGCTGCCACCCGCTGCATCAGCGCCGGTGTCGGCGGCGGCTTCCGCGCGATGTAGTCGCGCATGCGCTGCCGGCCCTCATCGGCGATGCCCTGCATGGCAAGATCCTCGGCCCCGCCGACCGGCAAGGTCATTTCCGCATCCTCGCCGGCTCCGGCAAGGCGCGACAGCACCTCGGGCCATATCCGGGGAATGCTTTCATGGCGCCAGACCAGCATCCGGGCGCGGGGCAGTTCGTGACGGATATGCCTGACCAGGGTTGCCCAGGGCAGCGTTTCCTCCGGCAGCCACTCCAGCCGGGCCTCGATCGCGCCCCGGTCGGGCTCGGGCTCTTCCGCCGCCAGCAGTGCGGGCACAATCGCGCCTGGGCGAGCAATGGCCAGGGCGAGCGTCAGCGACACGTCGCGCGGCAGCAACCTGCCCAGCGCGTGCAGACGTCGTGTGGCGCTGCGCGCGTAAAACCCTTCGGCGGAGATCGTCTCCCCAAGGGGCCCCAACAGCGCCGGCGCGCTGACCGCGAGCCGGGTGATGTGCCCGCCAAGCCCCAGCTCATCGCCAAAGGCGCGGCGGTCAGCCTCGCCGGGCGATTCGCCCAGATCGGCCAGTGACTGCGACAACCGCTGCAGGAACCGCCGCGCCGGCATCACCAGCGTTCCGCCTTTTACCATGACGGCGGCATTGCGATCGAGCCATGCGGAAATCGTCCCGTTATCCGTCCCGTGCGCGCCCAGATGCAGAATGACTTCCGCCATTCGCTCCTCTCCTTCTGGCCCGGACGGCGGACCGAGCGATCTAGTTGCCGGCCATACGCATGCCCCGGATCGACTCGATCGCCGCGCGGGTCTCATCGGTTGCAAGCTCGCTGTGCAGGCGGCTGAAAGCCTCATGCGCCTCTTCGAGCTGCCGCGTATTCATGTAAGCATAACCGCGCAGCATGGCCAGGTCACGTCTGAGCGAGCCGGCCAGACGCTCCAACGCGTCGAGATAATCGATCGACTGGCGGTATTCGCCCCCCAGATAGGCGCGCACACCGCGCTGGTCGAGAATGATGCTCTCGACCTCGACGCGCTGTTCACTGGTCAGATTGGTAGAGGCGGCAAGCCGCGCCGCCTCTTCGGTCATGCCCAGTTCGAGTGAGGCCAGCATGACGCCGAAACTGGCGTCGCGGGGCACATTGCCCCCCAGGGCGCTGCCGGCGCGGGCGGCGGCAGAAAAGCCGGCCAGCGCCTCGCCCGGGCGATCCATGTTGTAGGCACACCAGGCACGCTCGTATAGCAACTCGACCGAGCGCGGATTCGACGAACCAGTCAGACATGCGGCCCAGTCCCCGGCCTCCTTGGAAGCCCGCACCCGCGTCACCCTTCCGTCGCCGCGCAGGGGCAGCGAGCCACCGCCAACCGATGCCGCAGGAGCCGTAGGCGCGGAAGGTGCCGCAGCCGCCGTGCCCGAAGCGGCGTTCGCCTGCGCGTTACCACCGCTACCGCTGCCTTGTTGCGCGCTTGAAGCCTGCGCCGTCTGCGCCGGCGCGGCACCACCGCGGCCAGCACGCAGGCGCTGTTCCAGCGCATCGAGCCGGTCGGCATTGGCCGGTGCCGCCTGGCGTGCGGCCTCGAACAATTCGCCCAGCTGTTCGAGCGACGCGATCTCGTTTGCCTTTTCCAGCGTCGGCTCGGCATCCTGATACCGGGTGCATGTGCCCAGGACACCGCGATAGGTGTTCAGCGCATGTCCCCTCTGATCGGCCAGCTCATACATCTCGGCCAGTTGCCAGGCATTGTTGATGGCCTCGCAACGCATCAGCGCCGGCGTGCGGCGCGCGGCGGCGATGGCGGCGTCATGGTCGCGGCGCGAAACCGCGGCGTCGAAAGCGGCCTGCCCCTCGTTGAGTTCCAGAATCTGCAGCATCTCGGCATTGGGCGTCCAGCCCGGCACCTCGCGCCGCCCCTGATTGATAAGCTCGCGCGCCCCGGAATAATCGCCGCGCTCGATCCGCGCCCAGATCGGCGCCTCGTCCACCGTTGCCGTGGCCTGCCCGCCCAACGAGCGCAGTGCATCGAGATTGTCCGGCGGGCTCCAGCCGGGGAACTGCGCGCGCAGCCGGCGCATCTCGGCCTGTACCGAGCGCTGGTCGTTGTGATCGAGATAATAGATCAGCGCGCGCAAGTCCTCTGCACCCGGGTCTGCGGCCAGCGGGGCGGGCGCCAAGAGCGCAGCAACAGCAAACGCGGCGGCAAGGCCAAGAGCGCGCCGCGCACCGGGGCGCGCGCGAAGGGTCAGATGGGCACGCATTGCGGGAATACCTCATTGACGGCGATCATGGAAAACAGTTGCAGCGTGGCGGGGTAGTAGGGCTGGCGCGGATCGAAGGCGGGCATGTCCGAACCCGGCTCGCCACCCTGCCCGGCGCAGCTGACCAGCGCCGCCAGGGCACGGTAACCGGGGTCGGGGCTGACCTCGAGAACCACGCCCGAGACGGGCTCGATAACGGTGGGCACCGGCGCGCCGGGCCTGATCGTGCGCTCGTAAACACGCTTCATCTGCTCGACGGCAGGGTGCTGCCCAAGCCCCGACCAGACCAGAAACAGCGGCACCCGAATGGCCTCGTAACCGGCATTCTCGCTGAAGCCTTCGGCGGGCACCAGCCCATTGGGGGTGATCGACAGCCAGTCGGGCACCAGACCGTCGCCGGCCAGCAGTCGCAGCAGCGCCTCGCCATCGCGGGCGCATTGCGCCAGGGCCGACACGCCGGTGGTGGCGGCCAGCTCGCGCATGGCAAGCGGCATCAGATAGCTGGGGTTGATGGTGACGCGCTCGTCATGAACGAAGCCCTGCACCGCCGGCAACATCACCAGCCCCAGCGATTCGTTAGGGGCGGGCATGATGCAATGCTCGGCCAGCGCTTGCGCGATCTCGGCCGCGCGATGAAGGTAGCGCCGCTCGCTGAAGCGGCGCGAGGCGCGCATAAGGGCCCAGGCATAGAAAAGATCGCCATCCGAGGCGTTGTTGCGGTCGGGCACCGGCTGCGCCTCGTCGGGCAGGTAACGCCAGGCCAGCAGCATGTCGCGGCGCAGCGCCAGATTGGCCTCTGTCCATTCAAACATGCGGCGAAAGGCGTCGTGATCATTGAATTCGGTAGCCAGAAGCATACCATATCCCTGCCCCTCGGAATGGCTGGCATTCTGCTGCAGGCGATCGACGACGCGGCCATCGGGCTGCAGATAGCCCTCCTTCCAGGCGGCCCAGACCGGCGCCGCGATCTCGGACAGATCGCCGCTCAGCCGGATCAGCTGCGCCGCCACCGGTGGCGCGGTAAAAGTGCCGCCAGCCCCGGCCGCCCCGAGAAGCGTCAGAAAGTTGCGTCGGTTCATTACGTCACGACTCCCGCGTTGCGATGACCAGCCGCAGCGCCACCACCGCCGAGACCAGTGCCAGAAAGAACAGCCCCGCGACGTAGCGAATTGGCATGGCTGATACGAAATTGCCCAGCACATGGCGAAGATTGCCAGGCGAGAGCGGCTCAAGCAGCACCGGCTGGCGGTCAGGTGCGAACCAGCTTTGCCAGTTGCCGTCATGATCGAGAACCGCCACCTGGCCGCGTGGCCCGCCCCCCGTGACCCGGGCCGCGGCGATGGCCGAGGCAATGGCGCTGACATCGCTGCCCGGGGCGCGCAAAAGCCACATCTGGTTGGGGCGTGCCGGGTCGAGCTGCAGCATGATCGCCTGGCCGCGCTGCTCGGCCAGCCATTCCTCGAGCATGGTGCCGGCGCGCGGGTGCAGAAAGTGCGAGGCCTGATGGAAGGCGCGCATGACCCATTCCCAGCCCGCCGACATCCCCGCCGTGCTTTCGCGCGGGCGGGCGGTATCGAGAAGGCCGACACGCTGAATCCCGCTTGCGCCCTGTTGTGCGCCATCGCCGGCAAGACCCGACGCGCCGCCATCAAGCAGCACGGTTTCAATTGAACGGCGGCTGAAGCCGTAGCCGCCCGTGGGCACCGAGCCCAGGTCATCGAGCGCCAGCAGATGCAGCCGTGCGCCGCTGCTGGCAGCGCGCGCGCGCGCGCCAGTGGCCAGCGCGCCGCGCAGGGTGATGAGGTCGTCGGCATCGAAGGCGCGCGCGGTCAACTCATTGGCCGAAAGGCTGTCGGGCAGAAGATTGACGAAGGCGAAATGCATGTCGGGCAGGAACATCGACGGGCTGTAGGGCAGATCGAGCGTCGAATCCTCGCCGATGGCCAACACCGGGCCATCCCATGTCGCGCAGGGCAGATCGACCGGTTCGCCGGGAATGATCACCTCGAAGCTCAGCGTGTTGGAACCCGCGCGCAGGAGTCGTGCCTCGAAGCGGACCGGAAAACCCTCGATCGGGCGACCGCCCTCGCCGCGCAGCGGCAACAGACGCACATTGGTGCCGTTGACATGCACCAGCATCATGGAGCCACGGGGCAGGCCGTCGGCGTAAATGTAGTCCAGGCGCAGCTCGGCCTTGGCATTGGTAAGCAGGACGAAGTCATCTGGCAGGCGGAAGCGCTGCTCGACCAGCGCATAGCGCGAGGCCACTTCGGCAGTGCGAAAACCCAGCTCGGACATTGCCACCGGGCGCTGCAGATCGATCATCTGCTCATCCTGCACATGGCTGGCGGCAAGGGCCGGAAAGTCAGGCAGCGATTGCGGCGGCTCGTCGGGGCGGTATTCAACCACCATCACCTGCCCCCCCTCACCGGACATCCTGAAACGCACCCTTTGCTGCTCTGCGGGCAGAAAAGTGATACGGGCTGCCGGTTCGCTTTCTCCTGCCACCGTCCAGAAATCGGAAAAGTGAAATGGCAAGGGATCACCGCCCAGCGCCGCGCTCAACCGGCCGGTGACTTCGCCGATCCAGGCATCGGCCTGCGCGCCAAGCCCCGAGGCGCCGCGTATCTCGACCCCGGCGCCGCTGGCCGCCGCCGCGGCAACCCCCATCAAGAAACCCTCGGCGCCGCCATCCTCGGGCAGGCTGTCGAGTACGGCGCCGCTGCGCGAGAGATCGATTTCGCTCCACAGCGCGAAAGAGGCATCGGGCCCGCAATAGATGCGGTGATACTGGCTGGCCTCGATGCGCAGCAGATTGCCGCCCTGGCGCAGCGCGCCGGCATCGATCGGCAGGTCAAGGGCGGCGAAATCGACGAAATTCTCGAACTGGCCGGTGCCGATATGGGCATCGTTGAGATAGACCCTGAACTGCGAGCGCTCGGGCAGCAGGTTGATCGACGAGCGGCTGGTCAGGCGCAACGCGCGCACATTGCCGGGCTCGGGCAGGTAGAGCATGAACTCCAGCCGGTTTGCCTCGCCGCTGAAACGCAGCGCGCTGCCCGCCGGCTGGCCGGTGGCGCGCAGCGGGCGCAGCGGGCTGATAATCTCCGCACCCGCCTGGGTCATGTCGGCCTGCGTGCCACGAGCGCGATCGGGCGAGAAACGCTCGGCGGTCAGCCGTTCGATCGTCTCGGCATCGACGGCCTCGCCACTGTCGCCCAACGGAACCGCGATGATGCCGCCCTGCGCCAGTGCCGCGCCGGTCATGAAGCCCGGCTGGGCCAGCGCCAGGCACAGCGCCGGCACAAGGGCGCGTCTTGCACCGGCGATGGCGATGGCGAGTACGGCTTTCATGCCGGATCCTCCGCGCCGCGGAAGTGCCAGCCATCGTCATGTCCCACCGGCGCGCCGGCCACACCGGCGGGTAGCGGGGCCATTGCCGGTACCGCCGGTTGCCCGGCCGGCGTCCTGCCGCGCGCGCGCCCGGCCTGCAGAAGATCGATCTGAGGCGCAGCCGGCGGCGGGTCGAACGCCTCGCCAAAAGCCAGCAGATGCGCGGGCGCCGATTCGGCGTGAACCGTGTCGCGCTCGCGCTCGCGCTGGCGTGCCAGCCGCGCGGGCTCGGCGGCCAGCGCGCGCAGCGTGAACCAGATACCGCTGAAGGACAGGCCCAGCATATAGATCATGCCGCGCAGCAGGCCCATCTTCTTGTTGCGGCTGGCGCGCACCGCCTCCCACGAGGCGGAATCGCCGAAGATCATGTGCGCCACTGTCTCGCGCACGATCATCGGCTGATCGGGGTCGAACTTGACGCCCAGCGCCAGCGCGCCGCCCTCGTTGCGCACGCTCTTGATCTGCACCAGCACGGCGTTTTCCAGATGCGGCGATTTCGGAAATTCGGGGGTGAAATAGAAGGTATCGCCCACCACCGGCATCGGCGGCAGCTTCTCATGCGGGCCGGGGCGCGGGCGCACCACCATGCGCGCGCCCGAGGTCGAGGCATCGACCACCGTTGCCGGCAGGAACACCGGGTCATCCTGCCCCAGCGCCACCACCGCCGGCACATTCACTGGCACCCGCGGCACGCCGCGGCGCTGCTGGCGCTCGGCAACAGCGCGCAGCGCGGCGCCAATGAGCAGGAAGTTGAACAGCGCCCAGCCGCCGACGATCATGACGATCTCGCGGTCGCCGGGGAACATCACCCAGCGGCTGGCCGCGGCCAGCACGCCAAGGAAGGTCAGCGCAAAGATGATCACCAACGGCTTGTAGATGGGCGAGATGAAGTCTTCCTCGAGCACCTCGTCCTTTGCAGTGACGTTGAATTTTGCCCCGCGCGGGTTCCAGATGGTCTTGAAGATCGCCTTCGACAGATAAGGCGCCTGCGCAGTCTCGTAGACTTCCGATATGAGCGGCCAGCGCACCCGCGCATAGAGCGCGTTCTGAATCATGAAGCTGACCGCCATGTAGCTGGTCATGTACACCGCCACTTCCTGGATGGTGGCGACGAATATCTCGAGCCCGAAGAACAGATACAGAAGCGGCGCGATGATGAAGGTCATGCGTACCAGCGGGAACAGCCAGAAGCTCATCGAGTTGAAGTAGCAAAGCCGCTGCGTCAGGCTCAGCCCCCTGCCGCGCAGCGGGTTCTTGAGCAGCAGAAGCTGCATCATGCCCGTGGCCCAGCGACCGCGCTGCTGGATGAAGCTGACAAAGGTTTCCGGCTGCAGCCCGGCGATCATGGCGTGATCGACATACAGGCTCTTCCAGCCGCGCCGGTGCATGGTCAGCGCACTCTCGGCATCCTCGGTGATGGTGTCGCCGGCAAAACCGCCCACATCGTCAAGCGCCGCGCGGCGCAACACCGCCGCCGAACCGCAGAAGAAGGCGCCGCCCCAACGATCGAGCCCGCGATGGCTGAGATGGTAGAACATCTCGTTCTCGGGCGGGCAGTCTTCACGAAAGCCGATATTGCGGTCAATCGGATCGGGGTTGAGGAAGAAATGCGGCGTCTGCACCAGAAAAAGCTGCGGGTCCTGCACGAAGAAACCCACGGTGCGCGCCAGAAAGTCGCGGCTGGGCACATGGTCGGCATCGAACACGACCACCAGATCGCCATCGAGCCTTTCCAGCGCCGCCGACATGTTGCCGGCCTTGGCATGGTCATTGGTGGGGCGGGTGGAATAGACCACATCCAGCTCCTGGCAGAGCTGGATCAGATCGCGCCGGCGCTGGCGGGATTGCTGGGCTATTTGAGGGTCTTCGTGGTTACATCGGGCATCGGTGCCGCCATCGTCGCACAGCACCACGGTTCGCTTGTTCGGCGGGTAGTGCATGTTCCTGGCCGCCGAAAGCGTGATCGCCAGCATTTCGACGGGCTCGTTGTAGCTGGGCACGAGGATATCGACGCGCGGCAGGTCAGCGGCCGGCACCCGGGGTGGCAGGCCCCGCTGCACCGGGTCGGCGGTCAGAAAGGCTGACAGGAAGAACACGCCGATGGCATAGGTCTCGACGACAAACAGCAGCAGCGCCGGGGTGAAGGACCACCAGTCCGCCATCGGCGGCAGGGTTTCGGTGGCGCGCCAGAACCAGTAGCGCATGACCAGCGTCGAGGCGACCGCCATCATCGCGAAACGCGCGACGATGCTTTGCGAGGCATAAGGCTTGAGCAGCATCACCACGATAACCGCCGACAGCCCCAGCACCGCCTGAACGGCGATCGAGGTCGGCACCGAGACGAAAACACCGATGAGGCCGAGCAGCATGACCCACAGAACGAGGTTGAGCCGTTCTGCAGTGCCCAATGGCCTGGTTCCGATCATCAGTGCCATGTAAACTGCCTTTTCACACCAATCACTTCAATCGAGGGCACGCGCCCCCGTCAGCCACGTGGCGCCGCATGTGGCGACAGCGTATGGATGTCTCGCTGTGTTGCGCCACGAACGCCGAGTGCCCGTTCGCCCAGCGGCGCCATCGCCTGTTCCGCCGTGCCTTGCACGCAATTGCGCATCACCACATCCAGCGCCTCGGTGCCGCGTGGCAGCGGGCGTGCGGCGCCGGTCAGGCGCCGCATCACCAGCACACAGTTGGTATCAACGCCCACCTGCTGGGTTGCATAGACATACGAGCCAAGCGAATCTCGGCCGCTGCGCATGGCATTCTCGCTCAGGTTCTGGAATGGCGCGGGAAGCCCGCCAAAGCGCGCGACGACCTCTGCGTAGCTGAATTCGTTCAGCCGCGCGGTCGAGCGCGTCTGGGCGCGCAGCCTGATCGTGTTGTCACCG
Organism: Pararhodobacter sp.; assembly: GCA_020832665.1. Classification (GTDB taxonomy): domain Bacteria; phylum Pseudomonadota; class Alphaproteobacteria; order Rhodobacterales; family Rhodobacteraceae; genus Pararhodobacter. The sequence goes on from JAFIEG010000061.1 coordinate 15,331, forward strand.
CGCAGCGCGGTATCGTTGGGCAGCACGACCTTCTGATCGATCGCATCGCCGAAGCTGCGCTGAAATACCAGAACGGCGTCCGGCATGTGCACCAGCGCTCTCGAGGGCGGGATCACCGTGTATTCGGTGGTGCGCTCGAGCACCGACACATCGGGCCGGCTCTCGCCGCTGAACAGCCGCATCACCCCGCCCAGCAATTCATCATCGGGGACCGGCCCACAGGCCGCGACAACAGCCCCGGCAACCGCCGCCAATACCGGTCGGCGCCAACCGAGAAACCGCCGTACGACCTGCCGCGCCTGGCTCAGTAGATGGGTATTCTCTCGCATGAAAGCTGCCCTGCCCGATTGCACCGGGGCAACGCAGCTTGAAACGCGCATGCGCGCAAAGGCGGCGGACCATGCGTCCGTTCTGCCGATATATGAGCCACTGCTGCTGCCTCGATCGTGTTTTTTCTTTGGATGCAGTGTAGTAAATCGGTGCATCTGGCGCAATCCACTTTGTTCGCGGCACTTTCGTGCAGAAAAAACTGGCAGCAGATTGCGGCGGCTTGCGGGCAGAATGGCGCCAATTTGGCGAAAATTGTACGCATCGGGCGGAATTGTCGCGCCCCGGGAAACGGTGCGGGCGCGGCCTCGGGGTTGCCGGCGGCGCGCCCGTCAGCCGCGGCGCGCGGCGAAGAATTCGCGCATGAGCGCCGCCGCCTCGGTCTCGGCAATGCCGTCATAGATTTCGGGCGCGTGATGGCATTGCTCATGCGCATAAACCCGCGCGCCATGCGCCACCCCGCCCGATTTCGGGTCGGAGGCACCGTAATACAGCCGCGCGATGCGGGCAAAGCCGATGGCGGCAGCGCACATCGGGCAGGGCTCGAGCGTGACATAGAGTGCATGGCCCGAAAGCCGCTCGGACCCGGCGGCCCGGCAGGCCGCGCGCAGCGCCAGCATCTCGGCATGCGCGGTGGGGTCGGACAATTCGCGCATGCGGTTGCCGGTACGCGCCACCACCCGCCCGTCCGGATCGACGATAACCGCGCCCACCGGCACCTCGCCGCGCCCGGCGGCCGCACGCGCCTCTTCCAGCGCGATTGACATATGATCTGGAAACCGGTTCATAGGGCGCTTCATCGGCTGTTAATGCGCCCGGCGGCGCCCGGGTGCAAGTGCGCCGCCGCCCTCCCTGCGTCCGGAAACCGTGCCGCCATGACCAGCCCCTCCCGCCCCGCTTCAGGCAAGAAGCCCGCCCAAAAGCCCGGCGACTCCCCCGCAACCGCCACAGCGGATGCCGCGCCGGCGGGTGAACGCATCGCCAAGGTGCTGGCCCGCGCCGGTATCGCCTCACGCCGCCAGGCCGAGGAGATGATCCTCGCCGGCCGTGTCGAGGTCAACGGCAAACGCATCGACAGCCCGGCGCTGAATGTCACATCCGCTGAACGCGTGCTCGTCGATGGCCGCCCACTGGCCGAGCCCGACCCGCCGCGGCTTTGGCTCTATCACAAGCCCACCGGGCTGGTGACCACAGCACGCGATGAAAAGGGCCGGCAGACGGTGTTCGATACGCTGCCGGCTTCCTTGCCGCGGGTCATGTCGATCGGCCGGCTTGACCTGAACTCGGAAGGGCTGTTGCTGCTGACCAATGACGGCGCGCTCAAGCGCCGGCTGGAACTGCCCTCGACCGGCTGGTTGCGCAAGTATCGCGTGCGCGTGCATGGCCGTCCAGATGATGCCATGCTGGAGCCGCTGCGCGCTGGGCTGAACCTTGAAGGCGAGCGTTTCCAGCCCATGCAGGTTGCCATCGACCGCCAGCAAGGCGCCAACGCCTGGCTGACCATTGGCATTCGCGAGGGCCGCAACCGCGAGATCCGCCGTGCGCTGGAAAGCGTCGGCCTGACGGTCAGCCGACTTATCCGCATCGGCTATGGCCCGTTCCGGCTTGGCGATCTGGCGCCCGGCGCGATCAGCGAGGTGAAAGAGCGCATCTTGCGGGCGCAGCTGGGGCTAGAACCCGAGGCAGAGCCGGCAGCCAGGACCGGCAATGTGCAAGGATCGGGCAAGCGGCGCGAAAAAACGCCAGCCGGGCGAAAGGCCCGGCAGACAGAAGGCGAGTCGACCGCGACAAAGGGTGTGCCCGGCAAACCCCCGACCAGGCCGGGCGGAATGGGAAAACCGCCTCGACAAGGCAGCGATGGCAAGCGCTTTTCGGGGCGCAAACCACCCCGGCATTGACCTGCCAGCCATTGCGACGGGTGCTTTCAACAGCGCCGGCGATGCGTTATCGTCACTGAAGATGCCGGGGGCAAATGGCCGGTCAGAAACCGACCGTACCATATGCCCGAAGCGTAGTGGGAGAGTGTTCATGACATCGCGCGGTATCCAGAACACCGCCTATGTGGTCCTGCTGGCCCTGATCATCTACGCTTGGGCATTGGGAACCTGAGCGATGGCAAGGCGATTCGGAGGCCCCAACAGCCCCGGCGGCACCCCCGTGGCGCAAAGCCAGAGCCGCGAACCCGGCAAGGGAATGGCGGCAGGCCCGGCCCGGCCCGTGGGAAAGGCGGCGGGCTCGGCTGCCAGTGTGCCCGCCAGGCGGCGGCTGCACCCGGTGGGGGCGCGCGTCAATCTGCTGTTTCTCTTGCCCTTCCTGTTTGGCGCGCGGGGCTTCTTCCGCGAGCCGGCGGAACTGGCACTCAACCTCGCCATATTCGGCGTGCTTCTGCTGTCGGCCTGGCTGACCCGCGAGGGGGTAATCGCGCAGGCAGAATATGACAGCCGCCGGGTGGCGCGGCGGCCAGCGATCCCGCGCAAGATATTCGGTGCCGTGGCCATGGGGCTGGGGCTGGGGCTGGCCGGGCTGATCGGCAGCGGGGGGCCGCCGGCTGCGGTGATCTTCGCGCTTTTCGGCACCGGGCTGCATTTTCTGGCCTTCGGCCCCGACCCGCTGCGCGACAAGCTGGCCGAAGGCGTTGACCAGTTCATGACCGAGCGCGTCAGCCGCGCGGTGGGCGAGGCCGAAAGCCATCTCGAGGCGATGGCCGATGCCGGGCGGCGGTGCCGAGACCGGCACGTTGACGCGCGCATGCAGGAATTCCAGCGCCATGTGCGCGAATTGCTGCGCACAGTCGAGAACGATCCGCGCCGGCTGGCCGCTGCGCGCCGCTACATGGGCGTGTATCTTCTGGGCGCACGCGATGCCTCGGTGAAGTTTGCCGATATCTACGCGCGCAACCGCGACGAGGTGGCGCGGCGCGATTTCTTCGCGCTGCTCGACGATCTGCAGCAGAATTTCGCGCTGCGTACCGAATCGCTGCGTGAAAGCGACCGAACGGCGCTCGAGATCGAGATCGAGGTGCTGCGTGAGCGGCTTGAGCGCGAGGGGCTGCGCCCCGAAACCGACGATGACACCCCCCCACAACCCGGCGCCACCGCCGGCAACTGAAACGGCGCCGGGCGCCAGCCGAAATGCGCAACAAGGAAACGCCAATGTCCGAACAAGTCCGCCAGCAAGCCGAGGCCCTGACCACGACCATCGAGGAAACCGTGTTTGCCGAACTGCCCGAGCCTGGGGGCGAGCTGACCACGCTCGATCAGGCCGAGGGTGAAGAGGCCAACGCGATCCGCAAGCGCATGGCCGAGATCGACATCACCTCGACCGGCACGATCATCGGCTTCGGTGCGCGCGCGCAGAACGATCTGCAGCATATCAGCCAGTCGATGTTGCAGGATGTGCGCAACAAGGATCTGGGCCCGGCAGGCGATTCACTGCGCGACATGGTGACGACGATCCGCGGTTTCTCGGTCAGCGAACTGGATGCACGGCGCGAACGCAGCTGGTGGGAGCGGCTTCTGGGCCGCTCGGCGCCGATGGCCAAGTTCATGGCCCGCTACGAGGATGTGCAGGGCCAGATCGACCGCATCACCGAAAACCTGCTGGGGCATGAAACGACGCTCTTGAAGGACATCAAGTCGCTCGACAAGCTTTACGAGAAGACGCTCGATTTCTACAACGAGTTGGCGCTCTACATTGCCGCCGGCGAGGCCAAGCTGAAGGAGATCGACGACGAGGTGATCCCGGCCAAGCAGGCCGAGGTTGACGCCGCCGAAGACAACGACACCATGATCCGCGCGCAGGAATTGCGCGACCTGCGCGCCGCACGCGACGATCTGGAACGGCGCGTACACGATCTCAAGCTGACCCGGCAGGTGACCATGCAGTCGCTTCCCTCGATCCGCCTGGTGCAGGAAAACGACAAGTCGCTGGTCACCAAGATCAATTCCACCCTCGTCAACACCGTGCCGTTGTGGGAAACCCAGCTGGCGCAGGCACTGACCATCCAGCGTTCGCGCGAGGCCGCGCAGGCGGTGCGTGCGGCTGGCGATCTGACCAACGAGTTGCTGACCAAGAACGCCGAGAACCTGCGTGCCGCCAATCGCGAGGTTCGCGAGGAGATCGAGCGCGGCGTCTTCGATATCGAGGCGGTCCGGCACGCCAATGACGAATTGATCGCCACCATTCAGGAAAGCCTCGAGATTGCCGATGCCGGCAAGCTCAAGCGCGCCGAGGCAGAACAGGAGTTGCAGAAGATGGAAGCGGAACTGCGCGAATCGCTTACCTCGGCCAAGGCCCGTGCCGGCAACTAGGTCCATCCCGGGGGCGGCCGGCAGCCGGTTTCGGCTTGCCCCGGCCCTGATGCCCGTGCCAGCCAGGGGCGGGGCGGCGAGTTGCATTGTTGCTTTCTGGCTGGCCGGTTGCGCCATGCCCGTCGGCTTGCAGCAAGCGCCCAGCACAACCGCCGCACCACCCGCGCGGCCCGCCACGGCGCCGGCAGCCGCCCCGATATCCGACGCCTTGAGCGCGTATTTCCGGCAGGCCGAGGCCGACCGTTTGGCACGCGGGCTCTTGCGCCGGGATGCAGGTGCCATGCCGGCTGATCTCGATCCCGGGTTGCTGAGCTATATCTATGTCGAGATCGCGTTGCGCGATGAATATCGCCAGTCCAGGGGGCGTTTCCGTGCCAGCGGCGAACCGGCACAGCTGCGCCGCTGGGAGCGACCGGTCGCCTATCGGCTGGAGTTCGGCGATTCGGTGCCCGAATCGGTTCGCCAGCGCGACCGCGCCGCGGTCGAGCAGCTGGTTGGCGAACTGGCCTCGAGCACCGGGCACCCGCTCAGGCTGTTGCCTGCCGGGCGCGCGCTGGGGGGCAATTTCCATGTGCTGGTGCTTAACGAGGCCGAGCGCCGCGCCGCCGGTCCGCGCCTTCAACAGCTGGTGTCGGGCATCGATGATGTCACGCTCAACGTGATTGCCAACTTGCCGCGCTCGGCCAATTGCCTTGTCGCTGCCTTCGCGCGCGGGGGTGATCACGTCTATACGGATGCCGTTGCCATCATCCGCGCCGAGCTGCCCGATCTCACCCGCACCGCCTGCTATCACGAGGAACTTGCGCAAGGGCTGGGCCTGGTCAATGACAGCCCCGTCGCGCGGCCATCGATGTTCAACGATGCGCATGAATATGCCCGCCTGACCGGGCTCGACCGGCTGCTCTTGCAACTGCATTACGATTCCCGCCTGCGCGCCGGCATGTCCGAGCAGGAAGCGCGCCCGGTGATCACCGAGATCGCCGCCGAGATACTGGGCGCGGCCGGCTGACAGGGTCGGGGCCGAAAGGATCGGCAGCGAAGCGCTGATGAGGTGCCGCTGTCGGGCCACACACATCTTGAGCGCGCAACCGATTTACGCAAGTATGGGGCCGAAGCTGCCGACCTTGCGCCGAGCGGAACAGGGGCCGGCAACGTCAAGGCAAGCCGCCCGGGCGGCCGAGGAAACACAGCGAGGGTTCAAGGCATGGTTTTCAAGTTTCTGCGCGGCCAGCTGATCGATGTCATCGAGTGGCTGGACCCCTCGCGCGACACGCTGGTGTGGCGCTTCGAGCGTTACGGCAACAGCATCATGATGGGCGCCAAGCTGACCGTGCGCGAGGGTCAGACGGCGGTGTTCATCCATGAGGGGCAGCTGGCCGATGTCTTTGCCCCCGGGCTTTACGAGCTGCAGACCAACAACATGCCGCTGATGACGGCACTGCAGCACTGGAGCCATGGCTTCAACTCGCCGTTCAAGTCGGAAATCTACTTCATCAACACGCGCCGGTTTCCGGGGCTGAAATGGGGCACGCAGAACCCGATCATGCTGCGCGATCCCGAATTCGGTCCGATCCGGCTGCGCGCTTTCGGCAGCTACACGATCAGGGTGTCGGAACCGTCGACCTTCATGCGCGAGATCGTCGGCACCGACGGCGATTTCACCCAGGACAAGATATCGGGGCAGATTCGCAACATCATCGTGCAGAAGGTCAGCCGAGTGCTGGCCGGCTCGGGCATTGCCGCGCTCGACATGGCCGCCAACACTCAGCAGCTTGGCGAGGTGGTGCGCGAAGGGATCGACCCGACGCTCGACGAATACGGGCTCGACCTGGTGGAGTTCTACATCGAGAACATCTCGCTGCCACCTGAGGTGGAGAAGGTGCTCGATCAGCGCACCTCGATGGGCATCGTGGGCGATCTGAACAAATACACCCAGTTCTCGGCCGCGCAGGCGATGCAGAACGCCTCCGAGGGCGGGGGCGAGAATGCCATGGGTGCCGGGCTCGGCATGGGCATGGGCATGGGCATGGCGCAAGCCGTCGCCCAGGGCATGGCCGGCATGAACCAGCAACAACAGCAGCCCCAGCAGCAGCCGCAACAGCCCCCCGCCGGCGCGGCACCACCGCCGCCCCCCCCGCCGCCGCAGGAAAAGGCATGGCACATCGCCGAGAACGGCCAGACCAAGGGCCCCTACCCCGCCGCACAGCTGGGCCAGATGCTGGCTGAGGGCAGCTTTGGCCGCGACTCGCTGGTCTGGGCGCCGGGCCAGGATGGCTGGAAAAAGGCCGGCGATGTCGATGAACTGGCGCCGGTATTCGCCAGCTCGCCGCCCCCGCCGCCGCCTGCGGGCTAAGCCATGGCGAATACCGAGAACGGCGAACAGGCGCCCGCCCCAGAGAGCGCCCAGGAAAGCGCATCACAGGGCGACCGCCACAGCTTTCCCTGCGCGAAATGTGGCGCGCAGCTGCGTTTCACGCCGGGCCAGAAGCGCCTGTCCTGCCAGTATTGCGGCCATGAGCAGGAAATTCCGTTTTCCGACGAGGACCGCTCGGCGGCGCTCGAAACGCATGACCTGGCAACCGCACTCGCAGACCACCTGCCGCCCGAGGCGATGGAAGAGACGCGCGTGCTCAACTGCTCGAATTGCGGCGCGCAGGTCGAGTTCGACCCCGACACCCATTCCAAGCAATGCCCCTTCTGCGCCACGCCGGTGGTTACCGATACCGGCACCAACCGGCACATCAAGCCCGCCGCCGTGCTGCCCTTCCGCCTGACCGAGACACAGGCGCATGAATCGATGAAGCGCTGGCTCAAGGGGCTGTGGTTCGCGCCCAACGAGCTGAAGAAATACGCCCGCTCGAACCAGAAGCTCGACGGGCTGTATGTGCCCTACTGGGCCTTCGATGCCCTAACCCGCTCAAGCTATACCGGCGAGCGGGGCGATGCCTATTACGTCACCCGCACCGTCAACGGCAAGACAAAGCGCCAGCGCCGCATCCGCTGGCGCCGGGTTTCGGGCAGCGTGCAGCGCCAGTTCCACGATCTGTTGGTGATGGCCGCGAAAAGCCTGCCGCGAAAGTATGTGCGCGCGCTGGAGCCCTGGATGCTGGGCGAGCTTGCCCCCTACAGCCCGCAATATCTGGCCGGTTTCCGGGCCGAGGCCTATACCGTCGACCTGCCCGAGGGGCACAAGATCGCGCTCGAGCGCATGGAAGAGATCATCCGCCAGGATGTGCGGCGCGATATCGGCGGCGACGAGCAGCGCATCCACTCGCTGAGCACCGATCGCTCGGACGAGAAGTTCAAGCATCTGCTGCTGCCAATCTGGATGGCGGCCTATCGCTACCGCGGCAAGAGCTATCGCTTCATCGTCAACGCCCAGACCGGCAAGGTGCAGGGCGAGCGCCCATGGTCGGCATGGAAGATCGCCGGCGCCGTGGTGGCGGCGCTGATCGTCATGGGGCTGATCCTGTATTTCGGTGAATTCCAGTAATGCGCGCACTGGTGCAGCGGGTGAGCGAGGCCTCGGTCTCGGTCGATGGTGCGATGATCGGCCAGATCGGGCCGGGGCTGATGGTGCTGGTCTGCGCCATGCAGGGAGATGATGAAAGCCGTGCCCGCGCGCTGGCCGACAAGCTGTCGCGGCTGCGCATCTTTCGTGATGACGAGGGGCGCATGAATCGCGCGCTGGCCGATACCGGCGGCGCGGCGCTGGTGGTCAGCCAGTTCACCCTGGCCGCCGACACCTCGCGCGGAAACCGGCCCGGCTTTTCCGCCGCCGCCCCGCCCGAAACCGGCGAGCTTCTCTACAACGCCTTCGCCGACCGGCTGTCCGAGTTGGGCCACGAGACCGCCCGCGGCCGCTTCGGCGCCGAGATGCAGGTGGCGCTGGTCAATGACGGGCCGGTGACGATCTGGCTGGAGAACTGATCCCGGATCCGGTTCATCGCTTTGCGCGTGGCGAACCGGCGGGATGGGCAGTATTGCCCATCCTGCGGGATGCGAGGCGCTGGCGGCCCTTCGTTACAAAGCCCGTCAGTGCAGCTTCCACTCGCCCACCACATTGCGCCATTCGCCCGGCGCGATAAGCTTGCGATGGGTAAAGCGCACCGAATGCAGCGGCCCCTCGATCTCACGCTGCCAGAACTCGATGAAATCGAAAAGCTTGGGGTAATCCGGTGCCAGATCGTATTCCTGCCAGATGAAACTGTTGAGCACATTCCTGTAGTCAGGCATCCGGTAATAGAACTCCGCCGTGGTCAACCCGTAGCCCTTGAGCATAAGCTCGGTTTCCTGATGCGCCATCTGCGTTGCCTCATCAAACTGCCTGCTGCAAACATCTTGCCAAACGGAAATTAAAAAGCAATGAAAACAAGTTGTTATCACTCACTTGCGCCTGCTGACAGCGGGCAGCCCGGCGCCATGGCCTGCATGGTGCTGCCCTATGGCCACTTTTTCTGAGCCGGCCGGGCCGCGCGTGGCGCTGGTGTTGGGCGCGGCGGTCAGGGAGGGTGGCGAGCCTTCGCCGGCGCTGTCGCGGCGCGCACAGCATGCGGCGGCACTGTGGCGGGCCGGGCGCATCGATGCGGTGATCGGCACCGGCGGGGTTGGCAGGCACCCACCCGCCGAGGCCGATGTGATCGCCCGTCTGTGCCGGCAGGCCGGGCTGCCAGAGGGCGCCATTCATGCCGAGAACCACTCGACCTCGACGCGCGAGAACATCGCCTTTGCCCAGCCCGTCCTGGCCCGGCTGCGCCCGCGTGAAACCCTCATCGTCACCGATAGCTGGCATGCCCCGCGCGCGCGGCTTGTCGCACGCCAGGTGGGGCTACGCGCGCAAAGCAACTGCCCACAACCGGAGCGCCCACCTTGGCGGCGGCTGCGCCATATCCTGCGCGAAGGCGCGGCCATCCTGGCCGCACTGATGCGCTTGCGCTGAATGAGGGTCAGGCCAAGCCGCACCGCTTAGAGCGGCTCAGCCTTTCTCTGAATCGAAAGGGGATTCCCATTTTGTGTTTGT
>JAFIEG010000062.1 GCA_020832665.1 Pararhodobacter sp.
GGGGGCCCGGGGGAAAACCGCCCTTGCTCGGGGCGGTCAACCGGGGTTTCTACGGGGGGTTGCCGCCAGTTGCAACCCAGCGCCCGGTGAACAGGCAGGCGCTCAGCCCACCGCCGCCACCGCGCGGCGGGTCATTACCCGCACCAGATGCGCGCGATACTCGGGGCTGCCATGCAGATCGCCGATCATACCCTCGGCGGGCACCTTCAGTTCGGCCACAGCCTCGGGGCGGAAATCACCCGCCAGCGCCGCCTCGGCCTCGGCCCAGCGGAACACGCCGCTCTCCGAAGCGCCGGTGATCGCCACCCGCACGCCATCGGCAAACTGCGCCACATAGGCCCCGGTAAGCGCGAAACGCGATGCCGGCTGCAGGAACTTGGCATAGGCAGCGCGCTGCGGGATGGGAAAGCGCAGGGCGGTGATGATCTCGCCTTCTTCCAGCACCGTGGTGAACATGCCCTGAAAGAAGTCATCCGCCGCGATCTCGCGCGTATTGGTCACCACCGTGGCGCCCGAGCCCAGCACCGCCGCCGGGTAGCAGGCCGAAGGGTCGTTATTGGCGATCGAGCCACCAATAGTGCCCATGTTGCGCACCGCCGGGTCGCCGATCTGCCCGGCCAGCGCGGCCAGTCCCGGATAATCCGCCGCCGCATCAGTGGCGACGCGCGCATGCGTCGTGGCGGCGCCGATGACCAGTTGGTCACCCTCGCGCCGCACGCCCTGCAACTCGGCAATGCCGCGCAGGCTGACCAGCACATCCGGCGCGTTGAGCCGCTGTTTCATCGAGGGCAGCAGCGTCTGCCCGCCGGCCAGGGGCTGCGCCCCCTCTGCGGCCAGCGCCGCCACGGCCTCGTCGAGGCTGGCGGGTTTCACGAAATCGAAGGCATACATTGGCGCCCCTCCCTTATTTCTGCATCGCCGCCCAGACGCGCGCGGGCGTCAGCGGCATGTCGATATGGCTGACATGGGTGTGGCCACCCCGGTGCAATGCGTCGATCACGGCATTGACCACCGCCGGCGGCGAGCCGATGGCGCCGGCCTCGCCGCAGCCCTTCACGCCCAGCGGGTTGTGCGTGCAAGGCGTGATGCACGAGTGATCCACCCGGTAGGACGGCAGATCATCGGCGCGCGGCATGGTGTAATCCATGAACGAGCCCGACAGAAGCTGCCCGTTCTTGTCATAGACGCAGTTCTCCATCAGCGCCTGGCCGATGCCTTGCGCCAGCCCGCCATGTACCTGCCCGTCGACGATCATCGGGTTCACGATGTTGCCGAAATCATCGGCCGCACTGAACCCCACGATGGCAACCTTGCCGGTTTCCGGGTCGATCTCGACCTCGCAGCCATAGGCGCCGGCGGGATAGGTGAAGTTCGACGGGTCGTAGAAGGCGGTTTCTTCCAGCCCCGGCTCGAGTTCTTCGAGCGGGTAGTTGTGCGGCACATAGGCCGCCAGCGTCACCCCCGCCCATTCCACCGACTTGTCGGTGCCCGCGACAGAAAACTTGCCGTCCTTCAACTCGATATCCTCGGGCGCGCATTCCAGCAGATGCGCGGCGATCTTCTTTGCCTTGTCGATGATCTTGTTCGTCGCCCTGACGATGGCGCTGCCCCCAACCGCAAGCGAGCGCGAGCCATAGGTGCCCATGCCCATCGGCGAGTTCGCCGTGTCGCCATGCACGATTTCCACCTGCCCGGCATCGATGCCGATCATCTCTGCCACCACCTGAGCAAAGGTCGTCTCGTGGCCCTGGCCGTGGCTGTGGCTGCCGGTCATGACCGTGAGCGAGCCGGTGGCATTCACCCGCACCGTGGCGCTCTCGTAAAGCCCAGCGCGCGCGCCCAGCTGACCCACAAGGTTCGAAGGTGCAATCCCGCAGGCCTCGATGTAATGCGCGATCCCGAAACCGCGCAGCTTGCCGCGCGCCTTCGATTGCGCCGCGCGCGCCTCGAAACCCGCATGATCGGCGACCTGCAGCATCTTGTCCATCGTAGCCTGGTAGTTGCCGGTGTCATAGACCACCGCCACCGGCGTCTGATAGGGAAACTGGTCAGGCTGGATGAAGTTCTTGCGCCGCAGCTCGATCGGGTCCACGCCGAGCTCGCGCGCGGCCTTGTCGATCGCCCGCTCCAGTTGAAAGGTCGCCTCGGGCCGACCGGCGCCGCGATAGGCATCGACCGGCACGGTGTTGGTGAACACCGCCTTGACGTTCACATAGATCAGCGGCGTGCGGTAGTTGCCGGCCATCAGCGTGCCGTGCAGCCAGGTCGGCACCGAGGGGGCGAAGGTGCTCAGATAGGCGCCCATATTGGCGTAAGTCTCGGTGCGGATGGCGGTGAAGTGGTGATCGGCATCAAGCGCCAGTTCCATCTTCGTGACATGGTCGCGCCCCTGGGCGTCGGAAATGAACGCCTCGGAGCGGCTGGCCGTCCATTTCACAGGCCGTTTCAGGGCCTTGGCGGCGAAGGTGCAGAAGGCTTCCTCGGCATAGTGAAAGATTTTCGATCCGAATCCGCCGCCCACATCGGGCGCCACCACGCGCAGCTTGTGCTCGGGAATGCCCAGAACGAACGCCCCCATCAGCAGCCGGATCACATGCGGGTTCTGTGAGGTGGTGTAGAGCGTGTGCATGTCGCCCCACGGGTCGTAATCGCCCACCGCCACGCGCGGCTCCATCGGGTTGGCCACCAGCCGGTTGTTTACCAATTCCAGCGAAACGACATGCGCGGCCTTGTCGAAAGCCTCGTTCACCGCCTCGCGGTTTTCCTCGACGAAGCCCCAATCGTAGCACAGGTTCGATGCCAGATCGTCATGCACCTTCGGCGCGCCGTCCTTCAGCGCGGCCTTCATGTCGATCACCGCCGGCAATTCATCGATGTCCACCCCGATCGCCTCGGCGGCATCGCGCGCCTGCTCGGGGGTTTCGGCCACAACCGCGGCAATCGGGTCGCCGACATGGCGCACCTTGCCATCGGCCAGCACCGGGTGCTTGGGCTCCTGCATGGGCTGGCCGTGGCGGTCGGTCACCTGCCAGCCGCAGGGCAGACCGCCAACACTCTCGAAATCGGCGGCGGTGAAGATGCGGACCACGCCGGGCATCGCCGCCGCGGCAGTGGTGTCGATCGCCTTGATGCGGCCATGCGCCACCTCGCTGCGCAGGAAATGAACATGCGCCTGCCCGCGCAGGTTCATATCATCGGTATAACGCCCGCTTCCGGTCAGGAAGCGCAGATCCTCGCGCCGCTTGCTGCTGGCGCCGATCCCGTCCTTGGGCATGGTTTCCTCCCAGAATTTTCCTGCGGGGCGCGCAGGCGGGCAGTTGCCCGACCTCTCCCCTTCTCCATCGTTGCGCGGCAATGGGCGAGCAGCCCATCACCAGATCATTCGGCGGCAACGGTTCCAAGTTGCGAAACATCCTGCCCGGAAGCCGACAGCACCGCCTTGACGATGTTGTGGTATCCCGTGCAGCGGCACAGATTGCCCTCGAGATAATGGCGTATCTCGGCCTCACTGGGCTTGGGGTTCTCGGCCAGAAGCGCGGCGGCCGACATCACCATGCCCGGCGTGCAGAAGCCGCATTGCAGCCCGTGATGATCCTGAAACGCCTGCTGGATCGTGCCCAGACTGCCATCGGGGTTGGCCATGCCCTCGACCGTTCTCACCTCGGCGCCTTCGAGATCCATAGCCAGCGCGGAACAGCTCTTCACCGCCTTGCCATCGACCAGCACCACACAGGCACCGCATTGCGAGGTGTCGCAGCCGATATGCGTGCCGGTCAGCCCCAACCCCTCGCGCAGATATTGCGACAGCAACGTGCGCCCCTCGGCCTCGGCGGCAACGGGTTTGCCGTTTACCGTCATCGTAACCTTTGCCATTCAGACCTCCCTCATTTCCGCGCTCAGTAAAGCACGCCGCGAAGGCTCCGCCAATGCAAGAATTCCGGCGCAGTTCTTCATCTTGCCCGAAATACGCCGGGGGGGTGAATGGCCGCAGGCCAGAGGGGGCAGCGCCCCCTTGCCACCGCCACCACACCGCACTCAGCCCGCCTGCCGGCGCGGGCGCGGGCGCGCGGGGCTTTCCTTCAAGAGCCCGCCCACTCCCATGCGCCGGATCGCCGCGCCATCGACCGCCACCGCACAGATCAACCGCTCCATCACCCAGTCGGCACCGTTGAGCACCGGCGAACGCGCGCAGCCCGGCAGGCCCACCACCGGCCGCCCGCCAAGCTCGCCGATGAACAACAAATTGCCCGGATCGACCGGCATGCCGAAATGCGCCACCGTGCCGCCGACTCGGCGCAGCGCCTGCGGCGCGACATCGCGGATATCCGAGGTGGCCGAGCCGGTGAGCACCAGAATCAACCCTGCTTGCTTATCGGCCGCAGCCAGCGCATCGGCCAGGGGCGCCTCGCTATGCGCCACGCTCACCGGCTCCGCCAGCGTCACCCCCAGCCGCGCCAGCCTCGCCGCCATCACCCGCCGGCCCTTGTCACTCGCCTTGCCCTGCCCGGCCCCGACACGGGTTTCGATCAGCACCGCTTGCGACATCACCGGCGGGCACAGCGCCAGCGCCCCCTGCCCCGCCGCGCAGGCGCTCTCCAGCGCCGCGCCGGGCACGCCATAGGCAATAATCTTCACCGTTGCCACCATGCCGCCCGGCTCCATGCGCTGCCATTCGGGCACCGTTGCCAGCGTGATCGCCGGGTCGGCGGCGTTCACCGCATGCACCTGTTCGGGCCGGATGCGCGCCAGCCCCGGGCCCTTGGCCAGCAGGTTCACCCGCCCCGTGCCCACCGGCTGCAATATCAGAGCTGCCCTTTCGGGCTCGGGCACCAGCGCGCGGGCAAGGGCAAGCGCGGCCTCATCCTCGCCCACATCGCCCGGCTCCAGCCGCGCCACCGTCACCGTATCGACACCGGCTTTCGCCAGCGCCGCCAGATCGTCCGCATCGAGCCGCTTGCCCTTGCTGAGCCGCCCCCCTCCGGGCAGGGGCAGCGAATGCGCCAGCATGGCGCCCTCGGCCTGGTCCAGGGCAACTGGCCCGAAACGCATCAGCCGCCCCCCTTGCGCAGCACCTGTGTGATCTGCGCCAGCACCGAGACCGCAATCTCGGCCGGGCTGCGCGCGCCGATGGCCAGCCCCACCGGCGCATGAATGCGCGCCAGCGTCGCCTCATTCAGCCCCGCCGCGCGCAACCGCTCCAGCCGCTTGGCATGGGTGCGCGTTGATCCCAGGCAACCCAGATAGAAGGCATCCGATTCGAGCGTGGCCATGATCGCCGGATCATCGAGCTTGGGGTCATGGGTCAGCGTCACCACCGCCGAGCGCGCATCCAGCCCCTGCGCGGCCAGCGACTCGTCGGGCCAGTCATGCAGGATGGTCTCGCCCGGAAACCTTGATGCCGAACCGAAGGCCTCGCGCGGGTCGATGAGCAGCGGCGCATAGCCTGCCAGCCGCGCCATCGGCACCAACGCCTGCGCGATATGCACCGCGCCGACCACCATCATGCGCAGCGGCGGGTTGAAGATGGCGATGAACTCGCCGCTTTCCTCCATCCCCGAGCGATCGGCGCGAAAACGTGGTGCGATGGCCGGGTCATCAGGGCCGATGAGCCGCCGCGCCCAGCCCTCGGGGCGTATGCCATAGGCCAGCGCGCGGCGCTCGGCACGCGCGGCGGTGATCTCGGCCAGCATCGAAGAGGGCAGCCCATCGCCCTGCCCTTCGCCGTCGCCATCCGTCACCGGCTCGACCAGCACGCGAATGGTGCCGCCGCAGGCCAGCCCGACGGCAAAGGCATCCTCGTCGCTGACGCCATAGCGAAGCAGGCGCGGCGCGCCATCACCCAGCGCGTCCAGCGCCTCGACAACCACCGCGCCCTCGACGCAGCCGCCCGAAACCGAGCCCGCCATCTCGCCATCGCCGGCAATCGCCAGCTGGCTGCCCGGCTGGCGCGGGGCCGAACCCCAGGTCTCGATCACCGTGGCCAGCGCCGCGCCGCGCCCCGTGCGGTGCCATTCCAGCGCGATTTCGGGTATGCGGTCATGATCCATGCATTTGCCTCCGCGTTCGAATATGGCGCCTTGAACGCCCTCGCGCCAGCCGCCGCCTGCGACCGCCGGCAATGGCGTTCCACACCTTCTCCCGGCAGCTTGCGCGAGGGCGGGCGATCTGCCACGCTTGCCGACCCTTGAAAGCAAGCAGCGTCCCCGCCACGATGCCCGCACCACGATGAGCCCGCAAGCCCCGCGCCCGAACCGCCCGCACCCCAACCGGTTGCCCGGCGAGCATGACAGCCGCGCCGGGGCAATGCTCTTCTGGCCGGTACACCTGCGGCAATGGCTCGGCCTGCCCGGGCTGGCCGGCGCGGTGCTGGCGCCGGTTGTGCTGGCCACGCTGCTGGCGCTGGAACACACCGGCGGGCTTGGCGCCGTTCTCGCAGCCCCCGACCCCACTGCATTGGGGCGTGCGCTGTTTTTCGCGTTCTCGCTGGCGCTGCTGGTGGAATTCGCCGCGCATATCCCCCTCGCCGCGCAGCGCGACCTGGATGCGCTGGCCGGTGAGTTGACGCTCGATGCAACAGAACAGGCGCGGCTGCGCGCGGCGCTTATCCGGCAGGATGGCGGGCTGACGGCGCTTTACGCGCTGCTGGGCGCGACGCTGGGGCTGGCGCATGCCTGGGCAGGGGTCGGGCTGACCGCGGCGCCGGGGGTGGCGCTGGGCACGGTCCTTTTATGGTCGCTGATGGTGCAGACCGGGCTGCAACTGGTCAGCAACGCCCAGCTTTTCGCCGCGCTGGGCGCCCATGCCTCGCAGCCCGACCCGCTGGCGCCCGATCGGCTCTACCCCTTCGTGCGCGCCGCGCTGCGCCCGATGCTGTTGATCATGAGCCTGCTCGCCGCCTATCCGCTGATGCTGCTGGCAACGCCCGGCTGGAGTGCCGACACGCTGATCGGTCCGGCCGCGACGCTGGCGCTGGCGCTGGCCGCGGTGTGGTTTCCGCTGCGCGGCCTCGCCGGGGGCATTCGCCAGGCGCGCGATCGGGCTCTGGGCCGGGTCGATGCCGCCATCGCGCAGGGATGGGCGGGGCTTGAGCGCGACGCCGCCGCGGCGGCCCGGTTGGAGGCGCTTCTCGCCCTGCGCGACCGGCTGAAAAGGGCCCCCTCACTGCCGCTGGCGCTGCCGGGGCTGGCGCGCGCAATGGCCTATCTGGCGCTGCCGATTGCGACATGGTCAGGCAAGGGGCTGGGCGAGGCGGTGCTGAACCGGCTCTTCGGCGGTGGCGGCTGATACTCGGTCCTGTCGATCGCATCGATTGAAGTACGGGCGGGGCATGCAGCCAGGATATGAGAACCGATCAACCGGATCTGGTATCAGTCGGCCATCATCGCCAACAGCCGCGCTTTTTCGCCGCGCTCGCGCGGGTCCGATATTGCTTGAGCCAGCGCCTCGAGCGAGGCGACGCTATGGCCGGTGCGCAGGATATCCACATGCGGCAGCATGGCACGGATACCCTGCGCGCGCGGCGCAAAGCCGTCGAAGCGCAACAGCGGATTGACCCAGATCACCCGCCGCGCCGAAAGCTGCAGCCGCGCCATCTCACGCGCCAGCTGCGCCGGGTCGTCGCGCTCCAGCCCGTCGGTGATGATCAGCACCACCGCCCCCTGCCCCAGCACCCGGCGCGACCAATCGCGATTGAAGGCGCGCAGGCAGGCGCCGATGCGGGTGCCGCCCTGCCAGTCCTGCGCCTCGCGCCCGGCGGCGGCAAGTGCTGCATCGGCATCGCGATGGCGCAGATGGCGGGTGATGTTGGTCAGCCTGGTGCCGAAGGTGAAGGCATGCACCTTCGCCCAGCCCTGCTGGCGGCGCTGCCCGCCCGGGCCCTGGCTGTGGCGGCTGGTCACGGCATGGATGAAATGCAGCACCATGCGCGAATGCGCCGCCATCGAACCGGAGATGTCGCACAGCACCACAAGGGCCGGGCGGCGCGTGGCCGGGCGGCGCCGGGCGATGGCGGCGATCTCGCCGCCGGTGCGCAGGCTTGCGCGCAGCGAGCGCCGCCAGTCAGGGCGGCGGCCGCTGCTGGCCGCAATCTGGCGCCGCGACGACAGTGGCGGCACCGGCAGTTCGAGCCGCGCCAGCATGCGCCGGGCGCGCGCGGCCTCTGCCGCCGTCATCTGCTCGAAATCGAGCTGGCGAAGGCGCTCATCGGCCGAGGCGGTTTGGCTGGCATCGATCTCCAGTTGGGTCTGCTCGGCCTCCTCGCCGGTAACGGGCGCATCGGGGGCTAGCACATCGTCGAGCAGCGCCTCGGCGGCGCGGCGGGCGGCATCGGCGGCGGGGATCTCCTCTTGCGCGCCGCGCAGCGCCGGCAGCATCAGCGCCATCATGTGTTCCATGTAGCGCGGATCGCGCCAGAACAGCCGAAAGACCTGGTTGAATACCTGCCGTTCCTCGGGCCGATTGACGAAACAGGCATGCAGGGTCCAGTAGAAATCGGCCCTTCTCTCAAATCCTGCCGCCGCCACCGCCTCGATCGCGGTCAGAATCCGCCCCGGCCCGACCGGCAACCCGGCCCGGCGCAAGGCGCGGGCGAAATGGGCGATGTTGTGGACGAGCTTGCCCTCCTCAGGCAGGGGCAGGTCGGGATAGTCGGGCATACCGGTGAGCTTTCGCGGGGCGGCGAGGCCGGGGGCGCTGCCTCCGGACCCAAGGCGTATTTCGGGCAAGATGAAGGATCAGGCGGGCTCCAGCGACTTTCGGGCCTCGTCGAGGATGCGTTTCGCCTCCATCCCCTGCAGGCGGGCGATATCGTCCTGGTACTTCAGGATTGCGCCCAGCGTATCGGCGATCACTTCGGGCGAAAGCGTCATCACATCAAGCGCCAGCAGGCACTTCGCCCAGTCGATGGTTTCGGCCACGCCGGGTTTCTTGAACAGGTCTTCTTCGCGCAGCCGCTGAACGAAGGCCACGATCTCGCGCGAGAGGGTATCGGAAGCGCCGGGGGCGCGCGCATGCAGGATTTCGAGTTCGCGGTTGAAATCGGGGTAATCAACCCAGTGATAGAGGCAGCGGCGCTTGAGCGCGTCATGCACCTCGCGCGTGCGGTTCGATGTCAGGATGACAATGGGCGGCTCGGGCGCGCGGATGGTGCCCAGTTCGGGGATGGTGACCTGGTATTCGCTCAACGCCTCGAGAAGGAACGCCTCGAAGGGTTCGTCGGTGCGGTCGATCTCGTCGATGAGCAGGACCGGCGCGCCGCAAGGCTGCGGGCGCATCGCCTGCAGGAGCGGGCGCTCGATCAGGTAATCCTCGGTGAAAAGCTCGGCGGTCAGCATGTCACGATCGGTGCCTCCCGCAGCTTCGGCGGCGCGGATGGTGATCATCTGGGCGGCGAAATTCCATTCATGCACCGCCGAAGCGGCATCGAGCCCTTCATAGCATTGCAGCCGGATCAGCCGCCGCCCCAGCGCCGCGGCCAGTGCCTTGGCGATCTCGGTCTTTCCAGTGCCTGGCTCACCTTCGAGAAACAGCGGCCGGCCGAGCCTGAGCGCAAGAAAGCCCACCGTGGCCAGGGCGCGGCCGCAGACATAGTCCTGGGCCGAGAGCAGGCGCCGCACGGTTTCGATGTCGGCAATGCTTTGTGTCTGCAAAGGCGCTGCCCCTTGTGCCCTTCGTGCCCCGGTCAAGTTCAACGCGTCCGGACACTGCCGCAAACGCCTTTCGGATCATGGTTGCGGCTGCGTGCAGGCGGGTCAAGGGTTATCTGCCGGCGGTGGCGTGGCGCCGCCGCCCCTCGCCGCGCACCGGCCGCAGGGAGGGGCGGCGAGAGCGGCCGGGTGCGCGGCGAGGGGCTTCAGCTGCTCGTGTTACCCGGTTCGCCATCGGCCTCGCCCAGCTCGGGGGCGGGCAGGTCCGAGGCGCATCGCTGCCTGTCGATGACAAAGGGCGAGCGCACACCGCGATGCGCGCCCAGATCCAGCGCCAGGCCACGCGCACGCACCTGCGGGTCTGCAAAAACCTCGTCCATGTTGTTGATTGGCCCCGCCGGCACGCCCGCTTCCTCGCAGGCGGCCAGAAGCGCGGCCTTGCTAAAGCGCTGCGTGGCTTGCTCGAGTGCCGCCGACAGCGCCGGGCGGTTGGTCACCCGGTCGGCATTGTGGCGATAATCCGGATGTTCGATCAGATCCTCGCGCCCCAGGATCCGGCACAGCCGGTGATATTGCGCATCGTTGCCGGTAGCGATGATGACATGGCCATCGGCGCAGGCGAACACCTGATAGGGGGCCAGATTGGGGTGGATATTGCCGGTGCGCCCCGGGGCCGTGCCGGTGGCAAGGTAGTTCATCGCCTGATTGGCCATGATCGCCACCGCCGAATCGAGCAGGCTCATATCGATATGTGCGCCGCGCCCGGTCTGTGCGCGCGCATGCAAGGCGGCGAGGATCGCCGTCGAGGCGTAGATGCCGGTCACCAGATCAGTGACCGCCACACCGACGCGGTGCGGCTCGCCCTCGCCGGGGCCGGTGATCGACATCAGCCCCGACATGCCCTGGATGATGTAGTCATAGCCCGCTCGCGCCGCATAGGGCCCGTCCTGGCCAAAGCCGGTGATCGAGCAGTAGATCAGCCCCGGGTTCAGTGCCGACAGGCTGGCATGATCGAGCCCGTATTTCGCCAGCCCGCCGACCTTGAAATTCTCGATCAGCACATCGGCGCCGGCGACCAGCTCGCGCACCTTCGCCTGGCCCTCGGGCGTGCGGAAATCGGCCACCATCGAGCGCTTGCCACGATTGGCGGCGTGGAAATAGGCCGCCACCTTGCCGCTCTTGCGCTCGATGAAGGGCGGGCCCCAGCGGCGCGTATCGTCTCCTTCGGGCGCCTCGACCTTGATCACCTCTGCGCCCAGATCGGCCAGAGTCTGCCCGGCCCAGGGGCCGGCGAGAATGCGCGCCAGTTCGACCACGCGCACCCCTTCGAGCGGGCGTTCGGCCGGGCGCGCAGGCGTGCCGCCGGCCGGGGCCGGGTTGCTTCCTTCCACGGGCACGGGTTCAGTCGCCGGCCGCGGCGGCGATCACCTGCTCGAATTCGCCGTAGCTCATGTTGCCGTGCAGTTCGCCATTGATCACGAAGGAAGGGGTGGAGCGGATGCCGTAACGCTCGGCATTGCCGCGATAGACTTCCATCAGCGCGGTGGCCATGTCGCGATCCGACAGGCAGGCATCGAGCTGCTCGTTGTTCAGCCCGGCCCGGCGGCCGATGCGGCGCAGATTGTCGGCAACCTCGGCGCCGTCATTCGAACCCGCCCAGCGGCGCTGCTCGGCATAGATCATCTCGACAATGCCGTGATAGCGTTCGGGCCCGCCGCAGCGCGCCACCAGCGCCGCCCACAGCCCGTAGGCATCGAAATACACTTCACGCTTGATGAAATAAACCTGCCCGGTTTCGACATAGTTTTCCATCAACTGGCGATAGATGCCCTGGTTGAAGTTGGCGCAGTGCGGGCAGGTGAACGAGGAATATTCGACGATCGTTACCGGCGCGTCAGGGTCGCCCCGCACCATCTCGACAACGCCCGAAGTATCGACCGACGCGCCTTCGGCATCGCTCTCCGTGCCGGCGTTCGCGCCTTCCGGGGCGTCGCCGCCGGCCTCGGTCATGCCGGCCTCGGTCATCTGGGGCTGGCCGTCGCGGGCGAGAAAGAGATAGGCACCACCGGCCACAAGCACGACAAGGCTGGCGATCAACAGCAGGTTACGGTTCATGCGATATCCTCTCAATGCGGCCCGGGCTTGCGCCCCGGGCCCTTCTGCCTGCTAAGCACGTTCTCGGCAAGCCGGTCGAGCGCATCGCGCAGCCCGTTATCGGCCACGCCTTCGGTCAGTTGCGTCACTACCGCCCGCGCCTTTCCCATCGCCTGCGCCGAGGGCGCGGCGAAATTGTCGCCCTTCACAAGGCGGGCAGCGCGCGACACGGCTTCCGGCGGCGGCGCTGCTGCAAAGGGCGCAGTGGCCTCGGCCAGGCCCGGCGGGGCCGAGGCAAGGCGCTCGGCGGTCTGGGTGATGCGGATGCGGGCGATGGCGGCGTAGCCATAGGCGGCGTTGATGCGCTCTTTCAGCGCCGGCAACTGCATCTGCAGCATCGGCGCCGCCGCGCCCGATGCCAGCAGCGTCAGCGTGCCGCCCAGGCCGCCCTCGGCATAGCTCACCTTTGCCGGGCGGCACTGCGCGGCCAGTTCGGGGCCGACGATCTCGGCCCAATGCGTCAGCACCTTCGAGGCGGCGAAACCGCGCGATTCGCCAGCCTTGCGGATCGGCTCGCGCAGCAAACCGGCGGCGGGTTCGAAACCACGCATGCGCCGGCCCGGCTTGCCGCCGCCGCGCTGCGTCTTTCTGTGGTCGGAATCCGTCATGCCGCCCCGGCTGGCCTTTGCTGAGTGCGGCGCTATTCTAGCGGCTCTGGCGCCCGGCGCCAGTGTTGCAGGGAAACGGACGCTAAAGAATGCGTGACATCGCCAATACAGCCGAGCCCGAAGCGCGGGTCGTCGCCCCGGCGCTGCTGGCCTGGTATGACCGCCATGCCCGCGACCTGCCCTGGCGCGTGGGGCCGGCAGCGCGCGCCGCCGGGCAGCGACCCGACCCTTTTCGCGTCTGGCTGTCCGAAGTGATGTTGCAGCAGACCACCGTCGCCACGGTGCGCGAGCGCTTTCGCCGCTTCCTGGCACGCTGGCCCGATGTGCATGCACTCGCCGCCGCGCCCGAGGCCGAGGTAATGGCCGAATGGGCCGGGCTTGGCTATTACGCCCGCGCACGCAACCTGATCGCCTGCGCGCGGGCAGTGGCGGCAGCGGGCGGGCGCTTCCCCGACAGCGCCAAGGCGCTGCGCGCCCTGCCCGGCATCGGCGCCTATACCGCCGCCGCCATTGCCGCCATCGCCTTTGACCGCGCCGAAGCGGTGGTCGATGGCAATGTCGAGCGCGTGGTGGCCCGGCTATTCGCCGAAACCGCACCGCTGCCGGGGGTGAAGAAGCGCCTTGCCGAGTGCATGGGTTCGCTGACCCCGGCGCGGCGGCCCGGCGATTTCGCGCAGGCGATGATGGATCTGGGCGCCACCATCTGCACCCCGCGCAACCCGCGCTGCGATGCCTGCCCGCTGGCCGCCGCCTGCCGCGCTAATGCGCTTGGCATCGCCGCCAGCCTGCCCGCGCGCGCCCCGCGCAAGGCGCGGCCCACGCGCTACGGCATCGCCTATATCGCCCGGCGCGGCGATGGCGCCCTGCTGCTGGAAACCCGCCCCGCGCGCGGGCTTTTAGGCGGGATGCCCGGCTGGCCCGGTACCGGCTGGGCCGAGGCCACGCCCGAACCCGCCCCGCCCCTGCCGGCCCATTGGCGGGAGGTGCCGGGCGAGGTGCGCCATACGTTCACCCATTTCCACTTGCGCCTGCGCGTGGCGGTGGCCCATGTCGATGCCGCAGCGCAGCCCCAGCGTGGCAGCTTCCGCCCCGGTTTCGACCCCGCCGCCCTGCCAACGCTGATGCGCAAGGCCTGGGAGCTGGCCGAACCGGCACTGCGCGCGTCGTCAGGGTCCGGCGGCGATGGCTGCCCGCCCCAGACCCGCCCGATGGCGCGCAACACCGACCCTTGAACCAGTAGCCTGCCCATGCGGGCAACGGCAACAGCGCATCCCCCCGCTGCGTTCCTTGCGTCTCGACGCCATGCGGGCCATCCTGCCACCCGCCCCGGCAACAGGAGACAACATGACCCGAGACGCCTATCGACGCCCGCCCGAGGAAGTGGACATGGCGGCCGTGGAAAGTGCCATCCGCCGAGACACCTCGATAGGCTCAGCGGTAACGCTGGCAGGCTTTGTCTTGGCCTTCTGGCTGCTGCCGGCCATGGCCGACCTGCCCCAAGCGACGACCGATCAGCTGGCCTTTGCGGCGCTGTGCTGGGCCGTGCCGGGTTTCGTGCTGCTGGTCGCGGTCATGATGGTATCGACCACACGGCGCTTCTCGCCCGAGGATATCGGCGGGCAAGCTGCCGGGCCGCCCAGTGACAAGCTCGCCATCAAGGCCGCCTTCCTGCAAAACACCCTTGAACAGACAGTCCTTGCCGCCGGTTTCTATTTCGCGCTGGCGGCGGTGGCGGGCGGGGCCTGGCTGGCGCTGCTGCCGGTATCGGCGGGCCTGTTCGTCGTGGGGCGGGTGCTGTTCTACCTGGGTTATCGCCGAGGCGCGCAGGGCCGCTCGCTGGGCATGGCGCTGACCATGATGCCCGCCGCGCTGGGCTATCCGGTTGTGGCGGGGCTTGCCTTCTTCGGCTGAAACGCGCGCCGGGCAGGCCCGGCCATTACCGGAGAAGGCTTGTCAGATAGGCGCCATAGGCGTTCTTTCCGAACTGGGCGGCGCGGGCGGCGAGTTGCTCGCTGTCGATCCAGCCCCGGGTATAGGCGATCTCGTCGGGCGAGCCGATCTGCAGCCCTTGCCGGGCTTCGAGCGTGCGCACGAAATTGCTGGCATCGAGCAGGCTTTCATGGGTGCCGGTATCGAGCCAGGCATAGCCACGCCCCATGATCTCGACCCTGAGCGCGCCCTCTTGCAGATAGCCTTGCAGCAGATCGGCGATCTCCAGTTCGCCGCGCGCCGACGGGGTGACCCTGGCCGCGCGCTCGGGCGCCGTGCCATCAAGGCAGTAAAGCCCCGTCACCGCGTAGTTCGAGGGCGGCTGCGCGGGTTTCTCGACGATGGCGCGCACACGGCCCTCGGCGTCGAAATCCACCACGCCATAGCGCTCGGGGTCGGCCACGCGGTAGCCGAAGACCGTCCCGCCCGTCTGCTGCGCATCGGCGCGCGCCAGCATCTCGGGCAGGCCGTGGCCGAAGAAGATGTTGTCGCCCAGCACCATCAGCGAGGGCGCACCGGCCAGAAAACCCTCGGCCAGCAGATAGGCCTGCGCCAGCCCCTCGGGGCGGGGCTGCACGATCCATTCGAACCGCAGACCCCACTGGCTGCCATCGCCCATCAGGCGGCGAAACTGCGCCTGGTCCTCCTGCGTGGTGATGATGGCGATCTCGCTTATGCCGGCCAGCATCAGCGCCGAAAGCGGGTAATAGATCATTGGCTTGTCATAGACCGGTAAAAGCTGCTTCGACACGCCCAGCGTGATCGGCCAGAGCCGCGTGCCGGTGCCGCCGGCCAGAATGATGCCCTTGCGTGTGCTCATTTGGTGCCTTTCAATTCCCTTGTCACCTCTTCAAGCCCCGCGCGCCAGTCGGGCCGCGACAGCCCGAAAGCCGAAAGGCCCGAGCAATCCAGCCTTGAGTTGAGCGGCCGGCGCGCCGGGGTGGGATATTCGGCGGTGGCGATCTCCTCGATCCGGCAGTTCAGCCCGGCCGCTTCCATGATGGCGCGGGCAAAGCCCGCCCAGCTGGTATCGGGCGCGCCGGAGAAATGATAGGTGCCGGTCCGTTCCGGCGCGTCCTGCAAATGGCCGGCGATGGAAAGGCAGGCAGCGGCAATGGCGCGCGCCGGGGTTGGCCCGCCGATCTGGTCGGCAACCACGCGCAGGCTCTCGCGCTCGGCCCCCAGCCGCAGCATGGTGCGCACGAAATTGCTGCCATGCGCCGAGAACACCCAGGAAGTGCGCAAAATCGCATGCACCCCGCCCGCCGCGCGAACCGCGTCCTCGCCCGCAAGCTTCGAGCGCCCATAGGCATTGAGCGGCGCAGCCGGGTGGGAAGGCGCGAAGGGCGCATCGCCCGCACCATCGAGAACGTAATCGGTCGAGATATGCACCAATGGCACGCCCAGCGCGGCGCAGGCGGCGGCCATTGCCGCCGGCGCATCGGCGTTGACGCGCATGGCCAGCGCCTCTTGCTCCTCGGCGCGGTCCACCGCCGTATAGGCGGCGGCGTTGATCACCGCGCGCGGCGCATGGGCGCTGATGGCGGCGGCGCAGGCGGGCGGGTCGGCCAGATCGGCATCATTGCGCCCCAGAAAGCGCGCATCCGGGGCCAGCCGGGCCAGCTCGCGCGCCACCTGCCCGCTGCGGCCGAAGACCAGGATCATGCGCCCACCCCCAGCCGCTGCCCGACCCCCTTGCGCGCCATCAGCGGGCGCCACCAGGCCTCGTTCGCCAGATACCAGTCCACCGTGCGCTCCAGCCCTTGCGCCAGTGTCACCGAGGGGCGCCAGCCCAACTCTGCGCTTATGCGGCTGGAATCGATGGCATAGCGGGCGTCATGGCCGGGGCGATCAGGCACAAAGGTGATCTGATCGGCGTAGGATCCGGCCTCTTTGGGGCGCTTGCGGTCGAGAATGGCGCAAAGCATGCGCACCAGCTCAAGATTGCTGCACTCATTGTTGCCGCCGATATTGTAGCTGCGCCCCGTCGCACCTTTCTCCAGCACCAGCATCAGCGCCTCGGCGTGGTCCTCCACATAAAGCCAGTCGCGCACATGCGAACCATCGCCATAAACCGGCAGCTTCCTGCCCGCCAGCGCGCCCAGAATGATCACCGGGATCAGCTTTTCGGGGAAATGATAGGGGCCGTAATTGTTGGAACAATTCGACAGCACCACCGGCAGGCCATAGGTATGGTGCCAGGCGCGCACCAGATGATCGCTCGCCGCTTTCGAGGCCGAATAGGGCGAGCGCGGGTCATAGGGCGTGGCCTCGGAGAACTTCACCGACCGCTGGGGCGGCAGCGAGCCGAACACCTCGTCGGTGCTGATGTGATGAAAGCGAAACCCTTCGGGCCGGCCCCGCCCCACCCAATAGCTGCGCGCGGCTTCCAGCAGATTGTAGCTGCCGGTGATGTTGGTTTCGATGAAATCTCCGGGGCCGTCGATGGAACGATCGACATGGCTTTCGGCGGCCAGATGCATCACCGCATCGGGAAGGTGAGTGGCGAAGATACGATCAAGCGCGGCACGGTCGCGGATATCGGCATGCTCGAAGGCATAGAGCGGGCTTTCGGCCACACCGGCCAGGTTTTCCAGACAGGCCGCATAGGTCAGCGCATCGAGATTGACCACCGCATGCCCGCGCGCAACTGCCAGCCGCACCACCGCCGAGCCGATGAAACCGGCACCCCCCGTGACCAGCAGCTTCATGCGCCCGCCCCCGCATAGCGAAACGGGCTGTCGAACTGCGCAAAGGGAATGGCGCGCGCGTCCTTGTCGGAAAGGACCGGCGCATCGGTGCCCCAGTCGATGCCCAGCGAATCCCAGCGCACCGCGCCATCGCATTCGGGGGCATAGCTGTCGGTGCATTTGTATTGCACCTCGCAATCCTCGGTGAGGGTCAGGAAACCGTGCAGGAAGCCCTTGGGCACATAAAGCTGCGCGCCGCTCCCGGCCGAAAGCTCGACCGCCACCCACTGCCCGTAACGCGGCGAGCCCTCGCGGGCATCGACCGCCACATCCATAATGGCCCCGCGCGAGCAGCGCACCAGCTTGTCCTGCGCGCGCGGCGGGCGCTGGTAATGCAGCCCGCGCAGCGTGTGGCGCGGCGCGGAGAATGAGTGATTATCCTGCACGAAATCGGGCAGATTCAGCCCGGCATCCTCGAACGCGGCCTTGTTCCAGATCTCGCAGAACCAGCCCCGCGTATCGCCGAACCGGCGCGGCGTGATCATCAAAACCTCCGGCAGCGCTGTCTTCTCGATTCGCATTTTCACTCGTCCCGACTCAACCGGCAATTGACCCGGACCTTTTATCACCCACCGCGCCCAAGATCACCAGCACCGGTTGCGCGGCCATACCCCCCACGGCACCCACCGCGCGCGGGTGGGTGGGTGGGGCGTGCGGTGGGTGTCGTGCGGGCATGGCTCAATGATCCACACTCGACGACCGGCGCCTTGGCAGGCATGCTTTCCATGCCGGTATGAAACCACGAGCAGGAGCCCCCGATGAGCGACGAAACCGAGCGCTATGTGCTCACCCACACCATGCTGCGCATCAAGGACCCGGCGCGCTCGCTGCCTTTCTATCAGGATGTGCTGGGCATGCGGCTGGTGACCAGGCTGGATTTCGACGAGCGGAGATTCTCGCTCTTTTTTCTGCAACCGCGCGGCCATGCCGATCAAGCCGATGGCTCACTTGCCGCCACCTTCAGCCGCGCCGGGCTGTTGGAGTTGACCCATAACTGGGGCAGCGAAGAGGGCGATGGCAGCATGCATTCGGGCAATGACGAGCCCAAGGGCTATGGCCATATCTGCATCGCCGTGCCCGATATCGCCGCCGCCTGCGCGCGCTTCAAGCGGCTGGGCGTGAGTTTTCAAAAGCCCCTTGGCGAAGGCGGTATCAAGGAAATCGCCTTCATCAAGGACCCGGACGGATACTGGATCGAGATCGTGCAGCCCGATCTGATGGACGGGTTGCTGGGCGGCTTCAAGTCGCAGGGATGACGGGCCGCAGGGGATGGGGCACCGGCGCGAGCCGTGATATGATGATTTAAATGGTTCAGGCTGCATCTGCACATGGTCAGTGAAACGCAACCCCCCTCCAAGGGCCGCGAAATCGGCACGCCGCTGGCGGCGCTGCCCTTTGCCATCTCGCTGGTGTTCCTGCCGTCAATCGCGCTGGCCACGCAGGGCGGGTGGTGGCTGGCGCTGCCGCCGCTCTATGCCATCGTCGCCATCACGCTACTCGATGCGCTGGGCGGGCTGAACGAGGAAAACCCCGATCCGCTGGCCCCCGATTCGCGGTTGTTCTGGTATCGGCTGATCACCGTGATCTGGCTGCCGGTGCAGCTTGTCATCATCTTTGGCACGATATGGCTGGTTGTGCGCGGCTTGCATCTGGCCTGGTGGGAAATGCTGATCCTGTTCTATGGCGTGGGGCTGGCCAGCGGGGGCGTGGGCATCACCTATGCGCATGAGCTGATGCACCAGAGAACCCGGTTCGAGAGATGGCTGGGCGATCTGATCATGGCCTCGGTGCTCTACAGCCATTTCCGCTCCGAGCATCTGCTGGTGCATCATACCCATGTCGGCACCCCGCGCGATGCGGTCACCGCGCGCTACAATGAGGGTTTCTGGCGCTTCTTCGCGCGTGTGCTGCCAGGCTCGTTCCTTTCGGCGCTGCGCGCCGAGGCAGCGATGCAGGCACGGCGCGGGCGCCCGGACTGGCACCCTTCCAACCCGTTCTGGCGCTATGCGGCGCTGCAGTCGGGGTTTCTGGCGCTGGCCTGGGTAGTGGGCGGCTGGCTGGGGATGGGGCTGTTCGTCTGGCAGGCCTTCATCGCCATCTGGCTGCTGGAATTGACCAATTATGTCGAGCATTACGGGCTGACACGCCGGCATCTGGGCAATGGCAAGTATGAACCGGTGAAGCCCCGCCACAGCTGGAACGCGGCGCACAAGGTGTCGAACTGGCTGCTGATCAACCTGCAGCGCCACTCCGATCATCACTACAAGCCCGCGCGCCGCTTCCCGCTGCTGCAGACCTACAGCACCGAAGAGGCCCCGCAATTGCCGCTGGGTTACCCGACCATGGTGATCCTCGCCGCCATCCCGCCCTTGTGGCGGCGCGTGATGAACCCGCGCGTGCGCGCCTGGCGGCGGCGGTTCTACCCCGACATCACCGACTGGTCGGCCTACAAGGCCGGCACGAACCCGGCCCCGCGCGAGCGGGAAATGGCCTGATACCCGCCCGCGATGGGCCACCCGGCGCCAGTCAGCGCCGTCGGGTGCGGGGTGACGGTTGATCGGTGCGCAGTATCTCGGCCACCTGCGCGCGCATCCAGCGATGCGCCGGGTCGCGCGTCAGGCGGCGATGCCAGATCATGCACAGCTCCGGCGGCGTCATGGGAAATGGCAGCGGGCGGCAGGTGATCTCGCCGCGCGCCATGTGGGGCTGTGCCAGGTCTTGCGGAACAAGGGCAATCATGTCGCTGCCCGCCACGATGCTCAACACAGCCTCGAAAAACGGCACTGAAACCGCCACCCGGCGCGACCGGCCCAGCCGGGCCAGGGCCGCATCGCCCATGCCGGAAAAACGCCCCTCGGGCGAACAAAGCACATGATCGAGTGCGCAGAACAGATCGAGCGGCAGACAGCAATCGCGCTCGATACCGGCCAGCGCCGGATGCCCGGCGCGCGCGATGGTCACGAACTCGGCCCGAAAAAGCGGCGCGCTGTCCACCCATGCGGGAAAGTCGCCTTGCGGGATCAGCGCCAGATCGACGGCATGGCGATCCAGTGGCTCGACATAATTGTCCGGCACCAGATCAACCAGCTGCAACCGCACACCCGGTGCCTGATCTGCAAGGCGGCGCACCATCACCGGCATCAGCATTGAACCGAAGTAATCCGATGCAGAAACACGAAAATCGAACCGGGCCGCCTGCGGGTCGAATCCTCCCGGCCCGCGCAAGAGCAGCTCCAGCCCGTCGAGCGCCTGCCGCAACGGGGTCTCCAGCCCCTGCGCAAAGACGGTGGGCACCATTCCCTGTCCCTGGCGCACGAACAGCGGATCGCCCAGCGCATGCCTCAGCCGGCCCAGCGCCGCCGAAACCGCCGGCTGCGACAGGCCCAGCCTTTCGCCCGCGCGCACGGTCGAGCGCTCGCGCAGCAGCGCGTCGAGCACCCGCAGCAGGTTCAGATCAAACCCGGATAGATTAACCATGTGAATTTCTAGTATAGGAACAATCGATTTATCAAATGAATTGCGCGCCGCTACCTTGAAAAGACACGAAACACAGGAGTGAGCGACATGCGCAGCACGGTTCTTCCCCTTGGTCTTTGCCTTTCCCTGCCCCTGACCCTGGCGCTCGCGCCGGCGGCGCTTGCCCATGAAGGCGGCCCCGTCGCCGACATGCAGGCCTTGCCGATGATAGCCGACATCGCGCCCCAGGCCATCGCCATCAGCCCGCATGTGCCACAGATGGGCGAGCATTACGCGATGCCCGCCGATCTGCCCACCGGGCCCATCTGGTGCGTGATCGAGGGGCGCGTGGTGTGCGTCGAATACATGTTCACCGCCGCGGCCCTTGCCGACGGCGAAAGCTGGACCGGCCTGCCGCCCGGCGGCACCTTCCCGCCGATCACCCATGTCGATTTCGAGTACAAGCCCGATGGCGTGGGCCCGTTCACCGAGCCGCTCTATCAGCTGCATATCTGGTTCGCCGAACCAGCCGTGCTGGCCGCGTATTGAAGGCGCGTGCGGCATGCAGGATCTCTATGGCACAACCAGCCTGATTGCCGGCGGCAGCAGCGGTATCGGCCGGGCAGTGGCAGGGCTTTTGGTGGCGCGCGGCGGCGAGGTGATCCTGGCCGCGCGGCAGCAGGAGCGGCTGGAGCTTGCGATGAAGGAGTTGGGCCCCGCGGCACGGGCGCGGGCGCTCGATATCACCGATTTCGCCGGCATCGAGCGGCTGGCGGAAAGCCTGCCGCCCGCCTCGGTCGATCATCTTTTCATCACCGCCGCCACGCTGGCGCATGGGCCATTCGCCAGCCTGCCCGTCGCCGAGGCCCAGGCGATGTTCCAGTCGAAACTCTGGGGTGGTTATGCGCTGTGCAAGGCGATGCTGCCCCGGATGCGCTCCGGCGGATCGATCACCCTTGTCTCGGGCGTGCTGAGCCGGCGCCCGGCGGTGAATTGCGCCGCGCTGGGCGCGGTTTGCGCCGCAGTCGAGGCGCTGGCGCGGGGCCTGGCGCTGGAGCTGGGGCCCGAACTGCGGGTGAACTGCATCGCGCCGGGCATGGTGCGCAGCCCGCTGCACGACCGTCTGCCCGAAGCCAGGCGCGAGGCGGCCTTTGCCGCGACTGGCGCATCGCTTCCGGTGGGAAGGGTGGGCAGACCCTGCGAGGTCGCGCAGGCCGCCGTCATGGCCGCCACCAACGGCTACATGACCGGCGCGGTCATCGATGTCGATGGCGGGCACATGGTGCGCCAATACGCCGCCGCCGGCCAATCGACCAATGAAGACACCGCGCTCGGGGCCGGTCAGCCACGCCCGATCCAGCCCTTGCGCCGGAACCACCAGACCAGCCCCAGCGCCAGCGCCAGCATGCCCGCCAGGACGGCCGGATAACCAAAGCGCCAGTTCAACTCGGGCATGTTCCACCACCCTGCCTCGGGGTTGAAGTTCATCCCGTACACCCCGGCAACGAAGGTCAACGGAATGAAGATGGTGGCGATCAGCGTCAGCAACCGCATCACCTCGTTGGTGCGGTTGGCAATGCTGGACAGGTGGATGTCGATCAAGCCCGAGGCGATCTCGCGATAGCTCTCGATCAGCTCGATGAGCTGAATCGCATGATCATGGCAATCACGCAGGTAAAGGCGGGTATGATCGGTGATCAGTGCGCTGTCGTCGCGCAACATCGCCGCCAGCATGTCGCGCATCGGCCAGACCGCACGGCGCAACATCATCAACTCGTGCTTCAGCGCGTGGATCTCGGCCACATGGGCGGCTTCGGGCACGCGAATGACGGCAGCTTCGAGCGCCTCGACACGTTCTCCCAGCGCCTCGAGCACCGGGAAGTAGGCATCGACCACGGCGTCGATCAGGGCATAGGAAAGGTAATCGGCGCCGCGACTGCGCATCTGGCCGGCTTCGTTGAGCAAACGGTGCCGCACCGGCGCGAACACATCGCCCGGCCGCTCCTGAAGGGTCACGACAAATCCCGGCCCGAAGCAGATTGCGAGCTGTTCGGTGACAAACGCGACAGTTTCGGCGCCGGGCGGCTGCGGCATGCGCAGGACG
Organism: Pararhodobacter sp.; assembly: GCA_020832665.1. GTDB lineage: Bacteria > Pseudomonadota > Alphaproteobacteria > Rhodobacterales > Rhodobacteraceae > Pararhodobacter. Next base: position 22,706 of record JAFIEG010000062.1, read on the forward strand.
ACGAAATGATGGCTTTCGTAATCCTCGAACTTGGGGCGCTGATGCAGGTTGATCGCGTCCTCGATCGCCAGCGGATGCAGGTTGAACGCCCCTGCCACGGCCGAAAGCGCGTCATGATCGCCCAGGCCCTCGACATTGACCCACAACACACCGACGGCAGGATCGGCCATGGGCAGTGCGCCGGGGGCAACCGGATCTGGGCCGCGCACCCTGTCGGCCGAGGCGGCGATCACCTCGATACGTGAAGGCGTGGCGGCGGGATCAACGCTCAGCGTGCCCGGCGCGGTGCCGGGCGGCATGCGCCGGCGAGTGACGATCGACCGTTTCGCCCGGCCGGCGCGCCCGCCCGCAAGCCCTCTCATGAGCCGCCCCCCGATTCGCCATGACGCCGCCCGCCAGGTGTCGCCGGGCGGGCCAGCCGGGCCGGGGCAGTCGCTTCCGCCGGGGTGGCCACCGGCGCAGCCCCTGTCTTTGACAGCTGCACCGCCAAGATGCCGGCCATGATGATGAGCACGCCGATCAGATCGCCTGGCCCAAGCGCCTCGCCCAGCACCAGCGCGGCGATGGCAACGCCGAAGAACGGGTTGAGAAAGTGAAAGGTGGCCCCGCGCACCGCACCAATGCGGCCGACCAGGCGAAACCACACCCAGGTCGCGGCCAGCCCCGGCACCAGCGTGGTGTAGATGAAGGCCAGAACCAGCCGCCAGTTCCAGTTCACCACCATATCCTCGAATATCAGCGCCGGCGGCAGCAGCAGCACCGCGCCCACCAGCATCTGCAAGCCCACCACCATCATCACATTGCCGCCCGACGAAGCACCGCGCAGCGCCAGCGTCGCCACCGTCAGCGCCATCACCGCCGCCACACACAGCGCAATGCCCAGCGGATCGATGCCGCCGCCCCAGCGCGCACCCATGATCAGCATCACGCCGCCGAAGCCCGCCACCAGCCCGATCACCGCCACCGGGCGCATGCGCTCGCCCAGCACCAGCCAGCCGGCCAGCGCCACGCAAAGCGGCAGACTGGATGCGATGATCGCCGCAACCGACGCCTCGATCCATTGCATGGCGATGAAATTCAGCCCCAGATAGATGGCGTTCTGGCACAGCCCGAAAAGCAGCGTCGCGCGCCACTGGCCCGGCGTAAGCCGCCAGCTCTGGCGCAGAAGCAGCGCGATGCCCACGCCGATCAGCCCCGACAGGAAGAAGCGCAGCGACAGCGACAGAAGCGGCGGTGCATCGAGCACGATCATCCGCGCCGAGGTAAAGGCCGATGACCACATCAGCGCAAAGGTAAACCCCATCAGAATTGCCCGGATATCCACACCTGCCCCCTGGCCTGCCTATCGTCTTGCGTCAGCCCTGCATAGTGAGTTGCCCGGGCCGCTGCCAGAGCCGGTTTCACGCGATGCCGGAGCGCCGAGCGTCATGTCTTGTCAGGGGGGGCCTGCCCCCCGTCCGCTTCGCGGACTCCCCCCGGCGTATTTCGGGGCAAGATGAAGGAGGGGCGGGGCGGGAGCCCGCAGCAGGTCGGCATCGCGCCCGGCGCGGCCGCCCGGGGGGGGGCGCGGCCCCCCAGCCCCGCGCCACCCCCAAAAAGCCCCGACATGGCGC
>JAFIEG010000151.1 GCA_020832665.1 Pararhodobacter sp.
GACCGGCATCATTTCCGCTTCATCATCTCGCCCGAGGATGCCGCCCAGATGGAGGACCTGCGCGGCTTCACCCGAGATCTTGCCCGCCGGATGGAGGCCGATCTCGGCACCCGGCTCGACTGGGTCGCCGTCGATCACTGGAACACCGACAACCCGCATGTGCATCTGATCGTCCGGGGCGTCGATGATACCGGCCGCGATCTGGTCATCGCGCGGGACTATATCAGCAGCGGGCTGCGGTCGCGCGCCGAGGATCTGGTCTTGCTGGAACTGGGGCCGAAGCCCGAGCATGAAATCCGCCACGCGCTGGAACGGGAAGTCACGGCCGAGCGCTGGACCCGCCTTGACCGGGAACTCCGCCACCATGCCGATGAGCTCGGTTTGATCGACCTGCGCCCCGACAAGCGCGGGCCGGAGGATCCGCAGCTTCGCCGCCTGATGATCGGCCGCCTGCAGCATCTGCGCCGGCTGGGCCTCGCCGCCGAGGCGCGCACCGGCGAATGGCTGCTGGATGACGGGGCCGAGCGCACCCTGCGCGATCTGGGCGAACGCGGCGACATCATCAAGACCATGCACCGCGCCCTGGCCGCGCGCGGGCAGGACCGGGGGGTCAGCGATCTGCACATCGACCGGGGCGGGCCGGGCGATCCGATCATCGGGCGGCTGGTGGCGACGGGGCTGCATGACGAACAGACCGGCACCGCCTTTGCCGTGATCGATGGCACCGACGGGCGCGCGCATCACGTCCGGTTCCGGGGCCTCGACGCCTTCGACCAGGCGCCACCCCCGGGCGGGATCGTCGAGGTGCGCCGCATCGGCGGGGCGAAGGAGGCGCGGCCGACGCTGGTGCTGGCCAACCGGTCCGACCTGGACCTGCAGTCCCAGATCACCGCGCCGGGGGCGACCTGGCTCGACCACCGGCTGGTGGAGCGCGCGCCCCTGCCGCTCGCCATGGGCGGCTTCGGGGCCGAGGTGCGCGAGGCACTCGATGCCCGGGCCGAGCATCTGGCGCGCGAGGGGCTGGCCGAGCGGCAGGGGCAGCGGATCATCCTGCAGCGCAACCTGCTGGCCACCCTGCGACAGCGCGAGGTCGACACGGTGGGCGAACGGCTGTCAGCCGAAACCGGCCTGCCGCACCGGCCCGCGTGTGCCGGCGAGCATGTCACCGGCACCTACCGCCGGCAGCTGCGCCTGTCCTCGGGCCGCTACGCGATGATCGAAGGACTCGGCCCGGACGGCGGCCGCAGTTTCCAGCTCGTCCCCTGGTCGCGCGAGATCGAGCCGCGGCTGGGGCGGCATGTCAGCGGCATGGCTCGCGAAGGCGGCGGGATCGACTGGAGCCCTGGGCGGAAGCGGGGGCTGGGGGTGTGAGGGGGCGTCGTAAGATAAAATAACGATCCTACTGATCGGTTGCGCATATTTTAAAACGGGAATCAACTATGCATTCGGTAACTCAAAATGAACATCTATACCCAAGCGCAAACCCGTTGCATCACAGGCCGCCCGGACAATCCTAACTTTTTCGCGGTTAGCAATGTTCAGCCCTACAAGCCAGCCGTCAAAGATCTCTGCGGTATTTGAACTGGCCAAGTCTTGGCGCTCCGGATAAATCTGTTCAACTGATCTAGCGATGTGATTTCTTGTACGACCTTGTGCTGCCTCAGCTATTGCGCTTATGCGATCAGGGTGCCTCTCTGCAATTCTTCTAAGAATATCTACGAACGCATCCTTGGCGTTCCTCGCTGAGAATGACTCCCCAAAGAAACGATATTGAATTGGACCTCTTTCTATTTGCCTCCTTTGTTCAGCAGTCCGGCCTTCCGGTTGTGAATTGGGGGGAGTATTGCTCACTCTAATTAATTCAGGTTTGGCTTCCTTCCTGCCGAAGCCGAACCCTCGCTCTTCAGAGCTATTCTTGGGACTTCCTGCAGTTAAGCCACGCAGAAAGTCGAGCACTTCAGCTGATGGAGGGCGAAAACCTGACATGGCCTCTGTTTGGTCAGCGATTAGCTCAATCAAAAGGTCTTCTGGTTCGGATACGAGTTGTTTCCACGCCTCTGGAATAAGGCGAGATGCTTCGCGCCGCGACGATAGGTCTCGATAATCGCGAATGGCATCTTCATGAGCATCGCCGCTACGAACTCTCTCCCGATCCAAATAGCGATGCAGGATACGTGCTGCATCTTCGACCGGACGTTCGTCAAGGCGCAAACGGTGAACTCGACGTTCGTCGTAGTTTCCTTGTCCGGCAGGGAGATAGAAGCTCCAATCACGCCCGTCTGTGAGAATGCACAAAGGAACACCCTCGTGAAAAGCATACTCGAAGAGCTGACGGTCACCCAAGTCAGATCGACCTACACCCTTTACCTCGACAAATACAGCGCCCCTTAGAGGGGCGCCGAATAGGGCAAAATCAACCCTTCCTCGTCCCGTGGAAAATTCCGGTGCAATCTGTTCAGGGTCGCTATCGTCCCAGCCAAGTGACCGTAGAACTGGCAGAACAACGCTAGTCGAAATCGCTGCCTCATTTCTGTATTGGTCTTTGCTCAAGCGCTCTTTGATTCGCGAGAGTAACGCTTCCAACCTCATGCTCTTCTCCGGAATACGGGCAGGTATTCGCTCACAACATGCAACGGTTTCATGGTGTGCGCAACAAACACGCTTCCTTCTGAAGCGATTACCCAAAATGACAGCAGTGTGGTCATCCCAAGTGCGCTGTCAATGTCCGTCTTCCGATCAGTCCGAGTTTCCAAGCTTGAGGCCCCAACACCTACGATCCGATCTGCACGCCACACCCGCCGATCCTGCGACCGCCAGCGGAAGCCGCTTGACCGACCGCCAGTCACCCCGACCATACCCCACCATGACCGCCACGAAAATCCTCTGGGGCCAGATCCTGGCCGTG
>JAFIEG010000152.1 GCA_020832665.1 Pararhodobacter sp.
ATGGCGCAGCAATTGCATATGAAAAAAACGGCCCGGTTTCCCGGGCCGTCATTCAGCTGTTCAGATCATGCGTGGTCTTGTTGCTGTGCCGGCATGTGGTTCAGCGCACGATATAGACCACCTGGCGCTTGTCGCGTTCGACGAGGACGCGAACGCCGTTGACATAGGCATAGTAGTATTCGCTCTCGGGCACTTCGGCGAGCACCACGGTCTCGGGGATGCCCGCGCCGACGACCACTTCGCCTTCCAGCTGGATCGGATCGAGCGGATTTTCGCGCACATAGGTCGTCACGCGCTCGGAAGGCGTGACCGCCGAGCCCACACCCATGCCGATGCTTGCGCCGATCAGCGCGCCGACCGGGCCGCCGATGATGGCGCCGGCAATTGCACCGGCGGCGCCGCCACCGATCGTGCTGGAGGGATCGCGTTCATAGGTCACGGTCTGCACGACCTGCTGATCGCGATTGGTGTAGACCAGCGTTTCGTCCATGGCGATGAGGTAATCGCCCGATGCCCAGCCGCTGACCTCGCCATGCGAGACCTGGCACCAGTTGGACGCCTCGAGGCAGCCATCCACCGTCACGGCTTGGGCGGCCGGGATCACCGACAGCACTTCATAGGAAACGCCGGGACCGGCGCGAAGGTTCAGATCGGTCGCGGCGGTGACCGCGGTTTCGGCGAAGGCGGACGAGGCGAGAAACAGGCCGGCAATCGTGGTGCCCATCGCGAGTTTCATGGTCATGTCGTATTCCTTTCTGGCCCATTCCAGAGTGTCGGGCAGCGCAAATCCGCGACAAGCCGCGCTGCGGGTTGTCGTGTTCTGCCACCGATTTCCGGAATAAACGGCTTCGCGACCGACGATTCGATCGCCAGCGCCCACATTGCCCGAAACCCGCCCCTGCCGGGCTGATGCATATCAGTGGCGCAGGCATTGCCGCTTCCGGCGATTGCCGCCTTTCGTCGAAAGGGGCGCCATAAACTGATCCAGGTTGTGGCCCTGTTTCGCCAGTGCTGCAATATCGCGCCAGGGATGGCCGGTTGCCATCAGCAAACCGAAGAGGGAAAAATGAACCAGATCATCTGGATTGTAGGGCTGGTCGTGATCGTCCTGTTCGTTCTCGGCTATTTCGGGTTGCGCTGAGCAATGCGAGCAGGAAATGGCGAGGCGCGATCGCTCCTGGCTTGCCCGCCCCGATGTGAGCCCCGGCACGATCCGGCGCGCGTGACCGATTTTCCGGAGCCTCCCCGATGAATGCAACCTCCACGCAGGCCACCAGCGCCGCCACCCCCCCTGAAGACATCAGCCAGCAGATCGAGTCCCTGCGCGCGGATGTGATGAAGCTTGCCGCAACGGTTTCGGATGATTTGTCCGACGGCATCGGAAAGGCCGGGCGGCAGATCGGCCAGACCGGCCGCGATGCCCGCGCCACGGCCACCAATACGGTGCTCGAACACCCCCTGGCGGCGGTTGGCATCGCCGCGGGGCTGGGGCTGTTGCTCGGCCTGGTGGCGCGCAAGGGCTGACGCGCGGCCCGGCGATGGCGCTGCCTGCCCCGGTCAGTGCGGCCAATCCCGCCGGGCCCGGCTCTCGCGCGTTTGCGATGGCCGGGCCAGATGCGCCGCGGCATTGAGCCGGCGCACGAAGGCCACCGCGACGATCAGGGTTGGCGTGGCGACCAGCGCGCCGGCCGCACCCCACAGCCAGGCACCGAAGGCGATGGCCACGAAGACGCCGATCGGGGCGATCCGCAACCGCGAGCCCACCACCGTCGGCGTGACGTACTGGCTTTCGATTATGTTCAGCACGACAACGACGCCAAAGGGGGCGAAGGCGGTGATCGGATCGTCGAACGAGACGATCCCCACGCCCAGCGTGACCAGCGCCATGATGGCGATGCCGATGAAGGGCATGAAGTTCAACAGCCCCGCGGCCACGCCCCATAGCGGCGCATTCTCCACGCCGAGCAGGTAGAACCCCACCCCGACGCAGACCCCCAGACCCAGATTCACGGCGGTGATCGCCAGCAGATAGCGCGCGACATTCGTGCGCACGTCGCGCATGGCCCGGCCGACCGCACGGCGCGCCGAGCCCCCCGGGGTCAGCGACATGCCCCAGCGCGCCAGCATCACGCGGTCGCGCAGCAGAAAGAAGGTCAGCATGGCCCAGAATGCGGCCCCCGCGGCCAATCGGGGCGCATTGATCGCCCAGTCGGTCAGCAGCCTCTGCCCGCCTTCCACCAGCCTGTCCACGGCGTCGTCGTCATTTGCTTCCGGCGCGGGCGGATCGGCGGGTGCTGACGGGGTGGTGGGCTCGGGGGGCGCGAAAGGCTCGCCCCCCGGAACCGCTGCCAGCGTATCGGTGATCCCTGCCGCGATCTCGCGGGCGCGGCGTTCGACATTGCGCAGGATCTGCGGCGCGCGCTCGTTCCAGGCCTCGGCCGAGGGCGCGAGCGAATAGACGGTGGTGGCGGCCCCGACAAGCAGCCCCCCGACGACGAGCGCGGCACAAAGCGATGCCGGCGCGCCGCTGCGTTCCAGCCATCTCACGGCAGGCGCCAGGGCGATGGCGCACAGGATCGCCAGCACCGCGGGGATGGCGATCAGGCTGGCGGTATGGAGCGCGGCAAGGATCGTCACGCCCGCGATGACGCCCAGAAACACGCTCTGGAGCGCGGCGCGATCGAGCGTGGAGAACCACCCGGCAGATGGTGGCGCGCGCGGCCGCGCGGCTTCGGTATCGCGATGATCGTCGGGCATCTTGCCTGGCAGCCTTCACGAACTGGCCGGCAGGCAGGATATCCGGCCCATCCGGCATGCGCAGAATTTCGGCAATGCAGCCGGGCTTGCCGCCCGCCCCCCCCCGAAGCCG
>JAFIEG010000063.1 GCA_020832665.1 Pararhodobacter sp.
CCCCCCCCCCCCCCCCGCCCCCCCCGCCCCCCCCCGCCCGCCCGGGGGGGGGGGGGGGGGGGCGGGGGCGGGGCGGGCGGGCGCTTCTCGCCTACCAGGCGTGCCGCCCCGGTCGCTATTTTCGGCGCATCGCATCCATGAGCGCGGCACCCAGCGCGCCGGGGGCGTCGGTGCCCTTCTTCGCCCCATCCTTCGGCCCACCTTTCGGCGCAACCGGCGGCTTGCCGCCCGGCGCGTTGCGCGGCCTGTGCCCCGTATCGGGCTTTCGCTCGGCCCTGCCGCGCGGCTCGTCGCGCCCCTCGCCGCCCTCGCGGCGCATGCTCAACCCGATGCGCTTGCGCGCCACATCGACATCAAGCACCCGCACGCGCACCACATCGCCCGGCTTGACCACCTCATGCGGGTCTTTCACGAAGCGGTCGGCCAGCTGGCTGACATGCACCAGCCCGTCCTGATGCACCCCGATATCGACGAAGGCGCCGAAAGCGGCGACGTTGCTGACCACGCCTTCCAGCGACATGCCGGGTTTCAGGTCGGTGATTTCGTTCACCCCTTCGGCAAAACTGGCGGTCCTGAACGCCGGGCGCGGGTCGCGGCCCGGCTTTTCCAGCTCGGCGATGATGTCGCGCACGGTGGGCAGGCCAAAGCGATCATCGGCGAAAGCACCCGCATCGAGCGCTTTCAGCGGCGCCGGGTCGCGCATCAGCGCGGGCAGATCGCGCCCGGTGGCCGCAACGATGCGCCGCGCCAGCGCATAGGCTTCGGGGTGGACGGAAGAGGCATCGAGCGGCTCTTTCCCGCCCCGGATGCGCAGGAAACCCGCCGCCTGCTCGAAGGCCTTGGGCCCCAGCCGCGCCACCTTGAGCAGCTCGCGCCGGCTGGCGAAGGGGCCGTTGGCATCGCGATGCGCGACGATCGCATCGGCCAGCACCGGCCCCAGCCCCGCCACCCGCGCCAGGAGCGCCGCCGAGGCGGTGTTCAGCTCCACCCCCACCGCGTTCACCGCATCCTCGACCACGCCATCGAGCGCGCGGCCCAGCGCCGCCTGATTCACATCATGCTGATACTGGCCCACGCCGATGGCCTTGGGCTCGATCTTGACCAGCTCGGCCAGCGGGTCCTGCAGGCGCCGGGCGATGGACACCGCGCCGCGCAGCGCGACATCAAGATCAGGAAATTCGCGCGCCGCGCGTTCCGAGGCCGAATAGACCGAGGCGCCGGCCTCGGAGACAATCACCTTCACGGGCTTTTTCGCGTTGGCGGGCAGCGCGGCCAGTGCCTGCGCCACCAGCGCATCGGTCTCGCGGCTGGCGGTGCCGTTGCCGATGGCGATCAGCTCCACCGCGTGGCGCGCGATCAGCGCCTTCATGGTGGCCAGCGCGCCCGCGACATCGCGCCGGGGCGGGAAAGGGTGCAGCGTGGCGGTATCGACCAGCTTGCCGGTGGCATCGACCACCGCCAGTTTCACCCCGGTGCGGATGCCCGGATCGAGCCCCATGGTGGCGCGCGCCCCCGCCGGCGCGGCGAGCAGCAGATCCTTCAGGTTGCGCGCAAAAACGCGGATCGCCTCGGTCTCGGCGCGCTCGCGCAGATCGCCCATCAGCTCGATGCCCAGCGCCAGTTTCAGCTTCACCCGCCAGACCCAGCCCGCCAGCTGCGCCAGCCATGCATCGCCCTTCCCCGGCCCATGCGCGGCAAGCGCATCACGAACCATGCCCTCGGCGCGGCTCGTCCCCGGCGCCGCCTCGGGCTCGACGGCCAGATCGAGGCTGAGCACACCCTCGTTGCGCCCGCGCATCATGGCCAGCGCGCGGTGGCTGGGCACGTCGCGCCAGCGCTCGGAATGGGCGAAATAATCGGCGAATTTGGCGCCCTCTCCTTCCTTGCCCTTGACGACACTGGCGCAAAGCTGCGCCTGGGCCTGCATATGCGCGCGCAGCCGCGCGCGCAGCGCCGCATCCTCGGCCAGGCGCTCGGCGATGATCTCGCGCGCGCCTTCCAGCGCGGCTTTCGCTTCGGGCACCGCCTCGGACAGGTAACCCGCCGCCAGCGCCTGCGGGTCGGCCATGCGCTCGGCGAGAATGGCATCGGCCAAGGGCTCCAGCCCGTTTTCGCGCGCGATCATCGCCTTGGTGCGGCGCTTGGGCTTGAAGGGCAGGTAAAGATCTTCGAGCGCCGCCTTGGTTTCGGCCCCGGCGATGGCGCGGGTCAGATCGTCGCTCAGCTTGTCCTGGGAGCGGATCGAATCGAGGATCGTCTCGCGCCTTGCCTGCAACTCGCGCAGATAGGCCAGCCGTTCGGCAAGGTTGCGCAGCTGGGTGTCATCGAGCCCGCCGGTGGCCTCCTTGCGGTAGCGGGCGATGAAGGGCACCGTGGCGCCGCCATCGATGAGCGCGGCGGCGGCGGCGACCTGATCGGCACGCGCGCCGATCTCACCGGCGATGATCTGCGGGATGCGGGCGGCGGCGGTGGCGAGAGGGGCGGTTTCGGTCACTTGTCGGGCCTTGCGCTGAGGGTGGCTGTGCTCCGGGGGTGGTCTGATCGGGTCGAGATGTCGATACCAAGCCGGCACGGGCAGCGCAGTTTCCCGATCAGGTTTCCATTTGATCGGGCCTTGCTATAGACCGGCACGCCGCCACCGCCAAGGGGGCTGGCATTGCGGGCGCGGCATGGGCTATCTGGCGGACATGATCACGCGACGCCACATCAAGGGCGATGCCGACAGCTCGGCGCTCTATTCGCCCTGCATGCACTACCGCTACGCGCTCACCCGCATCTGGGACGAGGCCGGCGCGCGGGTGCTTTTCGTCATGCTCAACCCCTCGACGGCGACCGAGGTGCAAAACGACCCCACCGTCGAACGCTGCGAGCGCCGCGCGCGCACGCTGGGTTTCGGCGCATTCCGGGTGTGCAACATCTTCGCCTTTCGCGCCACCGACCCGAAGGTGATGCGCGCCGCACCCGATCCGGTGGGGCCGGGCAATGACGCGGCCATCATCGAGGGCGCGGGCTGGGCCGGGCAGATCGTCTGCGCCTGGGGCACGCATGGCGCGCATCTGGGGCGCGGGCCGGCGGTGGAGGGGTTGTTGCGCGCCACCGGAAGGCCGCTCTTTCATCTGGGCCTTTCCAAGGCCGGCCATCCGCGCCACCCGCTCTATATCGGCTATGACCGCCAGCCCGAGCCCTGGCCGGGCTGAACTAAGCGGCGGCAGATCGGCGCCCCGGCTTTCGCATCGGAAACGCGATCTGCCGAAAACCGGCGCAGATCGGTCGCAAACGGATTTCATGGCCTGGCCGGGCATGCGTATGCAGAAGGCCAGCAGCGCGACCCACCCCCAGCCAGGAGACCGGCATGGCTTTCAAGACCGATATCGAGATCGCCCGCGAGGCGAAGAAGCAGCCCATCCAGCAGATCGGCGACCGGCTTGGCATTCCGGCCGAGCATCTGCTGCCCTTCGGCCATGACAAGGGCAAGGTGGGGCAGGGCTTCATCGACTCGCTGCAAGACCGGCCCGACGGCAAGTTGATCCTGGTTACCGCGATCAACCCGACGCCTGCGGGCGAGGGCAAGACCACCACCACGGTGGGGCTGGGCGACGGGCTCAATGCGATCGGAAAAAAGGCCGCGATCTGCATCCGCGAGGCCAGCCTTGGCCCCAATTTCGGCATGAAGGGGGGCGCGGCCGGCGGCGGCTATGCGCAGGTGGTGCCGATGGAAGAGATGAACCTGCATTTCACCGGCGATTTCCACGCCATTACCTCGGCGCATAACCTGCTCAGCGCGATGATCGACAACCACATCTACTGGGGTAACAGCCTGGAAATTGACGAGCGCCGCATTGTCTGGCGTCGGGTGATGGACATGAACGACCGCGCCCTGCGCGATGTCGTCGTGGGCCTGGGCGGGGTGCCGAACGGCTTTGCCCGCCAGACCGGTTTCGATATCACCGTGGCATCCGAGGTGATGGCAATCCTGTGCCTGGCCAATGATCTTGAAGATCTGCAGCGGCGGCTGGGCGAGATCGTGGTGGCCTATCGCCGCGACCGTTCGCCGGTCTATTGCCGCGACCTCAAGGCCGACGGCGCCATGACCGTGCTGTTGCGCGATGCCATGCAGCCCAACCTGGTGCAGACGCTGGAGAACAACCCCGCCTTTGTCCATGGCGGCCCGTTCGCCAATATCGCACATGGCTGCAACTCGGTGATTGCCACGAAGACGGCGCTGAAGCTGGCCGATTATGTGGTCACCGAGGCCGGTTTTGGTGCCGATCTGGGGGCGGAGAAATTCTTCGACATCAAGTGCCGCAAGGCCGGGCTGAAACCGGCGGCGGCGGTGATCGTGGCCACGGTGCGCGCGATGAAGATGAATGGCGGCGTCGCCCGCGCCGATCTGGGGGAAGAAAATGTCGAGGCAGTGGAAAAAGGCTGCCCCAATCTGGGCCGGCATATCTCCAATGTGAAAAGCTTCGGTGTGCCGGTGGTGGTGGCGATCAACCATTTTCATTCCGACACCGAGGCCGAGATCGCCGCCGTGCAGGCATACTGCGCCGCGCATGGCGCCGAGGCGATCATCTGCCGGCACTGGGCCGAAGGCTCGGCCGGGATAACCGAACTGGCCACGCGTGTGGCCGAGATCGCCGATGCCGGCGTGTCGAGCTTCGCGCCGCTCTATGACGACGAGATGGGCCTGTTCGAGAAGATCGAAACCATCGCCAAGCGCATCTACCACGCCGACGAGGTGCTGGCCGACAAATCCGTGCGTGACCAGCTGCGCGCCTGGGAGGCGGCCGGATACGGCCATTATCCGATCTGCATGGCCAAGACGCAGTATTCCTTTTCCACCGATCCGAACCTGCGCGGCGCGCCCACCGGCCACAGCGTGCCCATCCGCGAGGTGCGGCTCTCGGCCGGCGCCGGCTTTGTGGTGGTGATCTGCGGCGAGATCATGACCATGCCGGGCCTACCGCGCAGCCCTGCTGCCGAGCAGATCGGCATCAGTGAGGCGGGGCATGTCGAGGGGTTGTTCTGAGGGGGCGGCGCCGGGGGCATCGAGCCCCCTTCGCCGCCTGCCTCCGGCGGGCGTATTTCAGGCAAGATGAAGGGGCAGGGGATGGAGCCGTCGCAGGCAAGGGACATGGCCGGGTTGCGCGCCATCATCGACGATCTGGACGGGCAGCTTCTGGATCTTTTGGCGCGGCGGGTGGCTTGCGTTGATTGCGCCATCGTGTTGAAGCCCGGCGAGGGTATTCCCGCGCGCGCTGAAGACCGGGTGCGGGCGGTGAAGGCGCGGGTGCGCGAAGGCTCGGCGGCGCGCGGGCTTGACCCGGCGCTGGCCGAGGCGCTTTGGGATGTGCTGATCGAGTGGTCGATCGCGCGCGAGGAAAGGGTATTGGGGAAGGAAGCGTGATGGCGATAATCATCGACGGCAAGGGTTTCGCGGCGCGGGTGCGCGCGCAGGTGGCCGAGCAGGTGGCGGCGCTGGCCGGGCGCGGGATCGTGCCCGGGCTGGCGGTGGTGCTGGTGGGCGAGGACCCGGCCAGCCAGGTCTATGTGCGCTCGAAAGGCAAGCTGACCGTCGAGGTGGGAATGCGCTCCTTCGAGCACAAGCTGCCCGCCGACACCGCCGAGGCCGAGTTGCTGGCGCTGGTTGAGCGGCTCAATGCCGACCCGGCGGTGAACGGCATTCTGGTGCAGTTGCCGTTGCCGGCGCATATCAATGCCGATCTGGTCATCAATGCCATCGACCCGGCCAAGGATGTCGACGGGTTTCACATCTCGAATGTCGGGCTTTTGGGCACGGGGCAGAAGGCGATGGTGCCCTGCACCCCGCTTGGTTGCCTGATGATGCTGCGCGATCATCTGGGCAGCCTGTCGGGGCTGGAGGCCGTGGTGGTGGGGCGCTCGAACATTGTAGGCAAGCCGATGGCGCAACTTCTGCTGGGCGACAGCTGCACGGTGACGGTGGCGCATTCGCGCACCCGTGATCTGCCGGCGGTCTGCCGCCGCGCCGATATTCTGGTGGCCGCGGTGGGCAGGCCCGAGATGGTTTCGGGCGAGTGGATCAAACCCGGCGCCACCGTGATCGATGTCGGCATCAACCGCGTCGAACGTGATGGCCGTTCGCGGCTGGTGGGGGATGTGGATTTCGAGAGTGCCGCGAAGGTGGCCGGCGCCATTACCCCGGTGCCGGGCGGGGTGGGGCCGATGACGATTGCCTGCCTGCTGGCGAACACGCTGATCGCGACCTGCCGTGCCAACGGCCTGGCCGAGCCCGAAGGTCTGACCGCCTGAGATTTGGGCACCCGCCCCGCACTGCGTGCCCGGCCAACCCGGGCGGGTGGGCGGGGGCGTTGGCCGGGCACGCGGTGCGGGGTGCTGGCGCTGTGATGCGCGCCCCGCGAGGGTGTCGGCTGCCCGGTCAGGCCGGCTCGACCGGGCACCAGGTGCCCAACAGCAAGGCGATGCTGCGGCGGGATTCGCCTGCCAGTGCGAAGACCTCGGCACGCACCACCATCAGCCGGCGCCCGGCGCGCACCACCTCGCCGATGGCTTCGAATTCGTCGCCGGTTGCCGGGGCAAGATAGTTGATCTTCAGCTCTGCCGTCAGCACTTCCCTTTCCGCCGGCAAGAGCGACAGCGCCGCATAGCCGGCGGCGGTATCGCCCAGCGCAAAGGTGATGCCACCATGGCCGAAGCCCTGCTGCTGGCAGAATGCAGGAAGGATCGGCGCCCTGATCACGCAGCGCCCGCCGCCCGCCTCGATGAGCCGGGCCTGAAGGCTGCGCATCATGCTTTGCTGTGCGAAGCTGGCCTCGATGCGAGGGTCTGGCGCGGGGCTGTTCATGGGCGGCTCCTCTTCCGGCGTGCCGGGGCAGCAGAGCGCGCGGGCACAGGCGCGAGCAAGACTTACGCCGCGTCACGGGCGCAACCAGCAAGGCGCATGGCGGGCGGGGGCGGCGCTATTTCACGATTTCTTCGTCTTCGACGAACATGTTCTGCCAGGCGCGGTCGATCAGCGCGGGCGTCATGTGATAGGGCTTGCCCTCGAAATCGCAGATCGAGATCATCTGGTCGATCAGGAAGACCGGCTGGTAATTTGCATAGACATTGCCGATCTCGGGATACTTGTTCTCGAGCAGGTGCAGCAGCGCCTCTTCGTTGAGCGGCATCTGCCGCTTGCGCGCGACAAGGGCGAAGATCTTCAGGAAGTCTTCCTGGTTCGGCCCGTCGATCTTGATCTTGTAGAAGATGCGGCGCAGCGCGGCCTGGTCGAAGATCTCGTTAGGGTGAAAATTCGTCGAAAAGATCACCAGCGTGTCGAAAGGAGCGAGGAACTTTTCGCCCGATTGCAGCGCCAGGATGTCGAAATTCATCTCCATGGGCACGATCCAGCGGTTGATCAGTGCCTGCGGGGGTTCTTCCTGGCGGCCCAGATCATCGACGATGAACACGCCACCGGTGGCCTTGAACTGAAGTGGCGCCTGGTAGGTGCGCGCGGTGGGGTTGTACTTCAGCTCGAGCATGTCGAGGGTCAGCTCGCCCCCTGTCATCACCGTTGGCCGCTCGCACAGCAGATAGCGCGCATCCTGGCGCTGTTGGTTAAGCCTGAGCCGGTTGCCGGGGCCATCGTTCCCGGCCGCCACTGCCCTGTGCACAACGGGGTCGTAGACCGTGATTACCTGTCCCGCATGTTCGACGGCATGGGGCACATGGATATGCTCGCCCAGCGCATCGCGGATGCCGTTGGCGATCGAAGACTTGCCGTTGCCGGGTGGGCCATAGAGCAGAATCGAGCGCCCCGAGGTAACGGCGGGGCCCAGCGTATCCATCAGCCCCGGCGGCAGGATCAGATCGCCCATCGCCTGCTGCAACTCGGCGCGGGTAAGCCTGGTGTCGCGGATGGACTGGCGTTTGACCTGGCGCGCATATTGTTCCAGCGGCACCGGCATCGGCCCGTAATATTCCGACAGCGCCAGCGCCGACAGCGCGTGCTTCTTGCCCGCCTCGGTCAACTGATAGCCGATCTCGCCCGAGCTGGTGGCGCCGTGCTGCGTGCCGCTGACCTCGACCAGCTGCTCGCGGCGCGCCGAATCGATCAGTCGTTGCGTCTGCGCGAAGGGCAGGCAGACGGCACGGGCGATCTCGGTGCCCATGCTGAGCGAGCGGCGATACATGGTCTTGAGCACGATATCGCGCATCAGCGTCATCGGCAGCCCGGTGTCTTCCAGCGTGGCTGGGGCAGGCGGGGGGCTGATGCCGGGGCTTTCATGCATTGCGTTCATGGCCTTGCTCCTGCTTTGATCCGGCTTGCAGGCCGGTCAGCTGCCATAGATGCTGGCCAAAGCCAGATAAAAGATTAACGCGGGCCCCAGGGCGAGGCCCATCGGGAATTCCTTGCGCTGCCAGCTTTCCCAATGCGGTGCCAGGCGGCGGATGGGGCCTATGCGGCGCACCAGCCGATGAGCGATGAAGGCGCTGATGATCACCGCACCGAGGAGCGCCAGAAACAGCCGCAGATCGCCCAGCGCCACGAAGGGCGCCATGGCCGCCGCGAATTTCGCGTCGCCTGCCCCGAACCCACCGGTGAGGCTGAGCAGAAAGCCGATGACCAGCACCACCGCGAAATGCAGCCAGGCCCAGCTCCACTGCCCGGTCGGCAGCACGAACAGGCCGATCACCGCATAGATCGCCAGCAGCGCCAGCACAGCCTTGTTGGGAATGCGCATGGCGCGCAGATCGCTCCACACCACCCAAAGCGCGATGGGGGTGGCAAAGACGAGAAACCAAAGCGCGGCCTGGGCGGATTGTGCGAAGATCATGCCATCTGCCCGTTTTCAGCGCAGTGTGCGCAGCGCCAGCACTGCCGCCTCGAAATGCTGCGGATGGGTTTCGATGGCATCCTGCAAGAGCCCGCGCCCGACAGCGACATCGCCCTGCCTGATCGCCGCCAGTGCCATGGTGTGCAGAAGCTGCGCGCGTTCGGTCTGGGTCATCTCGAACATGGGCAGTTCGTAATGCCGCTGCGCGGCGCGGGCGAGCACGATGTTGTTCTTGGCGGTGTAAAGCGAGGGGTCATGGCGCAGGGCATCGGCAAAGAGCCGCTCGGCGCCGCGCGCATCGCCGCGCGTGAGCTTCGAGTAACCCCAGTTGTTGAGCACCCCTGCCGGCCGCGGGGTCAGCCCCGCGGCAACCTCGTAGAAATGATCGGCGCGGTCCCATTGCTCGCGCGAATCGGCGACCATCGCTTCAAGGCGGTAGCGCTGATAGGTTTCATGCGTTGGCGGGATCGCGTCGAGAACGGCGCGCGCCTGGTCCCAGTCGCTGTTGCGGATATGGGCATCGGCAAGCTGTACCCGGTCATCGGGGGTTGAGTCGGGATGTTCGATCACCCGCTGCCAGACCGGAACCGCCTCTTCGGCCTGGCCCGAGCGCGCCAGCGAGCGCGCCAGCCCGCGCTGCAGCGACAGGCGCTCGGGATCGGCCTGGGCGGCTTGACGGAACCAGCCGACGGCCTCGGCCGGGTCCGATACCGCCAGCATCATCTCGGCCATGTTTTCCTGGTCGATGCTGGCGACGCTGTCGATGGCTCGCGTGGTTTCGGAATAGCGGGACTCGCCGCAGCCGGCCAGAAAGCCAAGCGCGACAAGCCAAAGCATCGCACGCCGGGGCTTGCGCATGTCTGTTCCTTCACTGCTCGATGCTCAGGGTGTCGACAACAACAGGAAACGTCCGTCTCCGCGCCGCACCAGAGCGAAATTATCGTTGTTTTCGTCACTATAGCCGGAATCGCGCAGATTTGCGAGCGCAAGTCGCAGGTTCTCGCGAATTTCCTCGGAGCGGCCGCTGTCGAGCGCGAAGGCGGTCTGGAAATAGTGCCGCGCCTCGCCCCATTCGCGGCGTTCCACCAGCACCACGCCTAGATTGTTCAGTGCCGGTACGAACTCGCCGTCGCGTTCGATGGCGCGGCGCAGCATCTGCTCGGCCTGCCCCATCCGACCCAGCCGCAGATTGGCCGAGCCGATGGCCGACAGCACATCGACCGTCGGCCCCTGCTGGGCGGCGGCGCGGTAATATGCGCGCAGGGCCAGGTCGAATTCGCCGGCGGCCATCAGCCGGTGGCCGACTTCGAGCCCGTCCACCGCCTCGTCGATGCTGATGGCCGGACCCGGCAGCCGGTCGGGCGTGAATTCGGGGTTGTCGTCGCGCAGACAGGCCGCCAGCGAAAGAAGAAACGCTGCCGCAAGGATGCTGCGTATCGTCACGGGTCGATATTCGGGCTTATGCTTGCCGATCCGAGCATCTCCATCACGCCGTGTACCGAAGGCCCGACCAGGATGATCAGCAGCGGCGGCACGGTGAACATCATTGTGCCCAGTGTCAGCTTGGTGGGCAAGACATTTGCCTTTTCCTCGGCCAGCATGACGCGCTTGTCGCGCATCTCGGCGGCATAGACGCGCAGCGCCTCGGTTACCGGGGTGCCATAGGTGGCCGACTGGATCAGCACCGTGGCGAATGAGCGGATATCGGCATTGCCGCAGCGCTCGCCCATGTCCTTGAGCACCGCCATCCTGTCCTTGCCGGCGCGGATCTCATGCGCGACGGTGGCGAATTCCTCGGCCAGCGCCGGATAGCCGGGCTGCAATTCTCGCGCCACGCGGTTGATCGACTGATCGAGTGACTGGCCGGCTTCGGTGCAGATCAGCAAGAGATCGAGCGCGTCGGGAAAGCCGCTGGCGATCTGGTCCTGGCGCTCGGCGCGGCGCTTGTTCACCCAGTAGATGGGCAGGTAATACCCGATCAGCGTGGGCATGAGCACCGGCAGCGCCAGCATCAGCATTGTTTGCTCTTCGTCGCCATCCTGCAAAAGCAGGCTCCAGGCCAGGCCGATGAACAGCCCGCCCAGCGCCATGATGAACTTGGCGGCGTGGAAATCGCGCACCGCGTTCTTGCCGTGATAGCCGGCCTGAATCATCTCCAGCCTTGCGGCATCCTTTTCCGATGCCGACGCCGGCTCGAGGAAGGCCTTGAAGCGGTCAAGCCGCCTGGCCATCTCGGTGTTCTCTTCGCGCCGGGAAAGGGCGCTGCGCGGCACCGACCTGCCGGCGCGCGCTTCTTCGCGCAGACGGTCCAGGGGGTCGACCCTGGCCGGTCCGCGTCCGACCAGCACGAAGAGCACCAGCGTGGTGCCCAGCACCACCATGATTGTGATCATGCCCAGCGGCGAAGCGACGGCTTGCATGAGGGTTTCGATGTTCATCACAGCCCTTTCAAACTTTGATGTTCACCATCTTGCGCATGTAGAGCACGTTGACGGCGAGCAGCGCGAAGACGACGATGGCAACGGGCACGAAAAGTGCGGTTTCCTTGACGTCGTCGTAATAGTCGGGCTTGATCAGCGAGATCATCAGCATCGCCGCGATCGGAAAGCCGGAAAGAAAGGTGCCCGACCACTTCGCCTCGGCGGTGATGGCGCGGACCTTGCGAAAGAGCTTGAAGCGAGCCCGCACCACCTTTGACAGCCCGTCAAGGATATCGGCCAGATTGCCGCCCGATTGCTGCTGGATGGTCACCGACACGGCGAGAAAGCGCAGATCCTGCATGTCCATGCGCTGGGCGAAGGCCATAAGTGCTTCGCCCATGTCGCGGCCATAATTTGCCTCGTCGGCGATCAGCCCCAGCTCCGATCCCAGCGGATCGGGGATTTCGCGGGCCGCCGCGGCCAGCGCATGGCTGAAGGGATGGCCCACGCGCAAGCCGCGCACGATCAGGTCGATGGCATCGGGCAATTGTTCCTCGATCAGCGCGAAGCGCTTCTTGGCCTTGCTGGAGACCCAGAACCAGACCGCGCCCACCCCCATCACGCCCGACAGCGCCGCGCGCAACTCGACCGCGGCCTCGGTGGTCATGCTAAGCGCGGCGAAGGCGGCGCCCGCCAGCGCCGCCATCAGCGCGATCAGCATCAGTGGGGAAAAGGCGATCCGGGCGCGCACCGCCTTTTCGGCGAGCAGCGAATAGAACGGGATGGCCATGGAATTCTGGTGCTGCGTGATTTCCTTGCGCAGCGATTCGATCACCTCCTGCCGGCTGTCGGACTTTTCCAGCTTTTCCAGCCGCCGGTTCATGCGGCTGTTCAGGCTGATCGAGCGGCCGAAGATCATGAGATAGGCCGCCTCGACCAGCAGCAGGATGCCGCCGAAGATAAGAAGGTAGATGATCAGAGTGGGATCGATGCTCATGGGCTTACCTCGCCGGCACGATGTCATAGACGCTGCCGGGCAGGTCGTAGCCCCAGCGCCTGAAGCGTTCGGCATAATGTGAGCGGATGCCGCAGCCGGTGAAATGGCCGACAATGCGGCCATCGGGTTCGAGCCCCGTGCGCTCGAAGCGGAACACCTCCTGCATGGTGATGACATCGCCCTCCATGCCCGTGACCTCGGTCACCGACACCATGCGCCGCGAGCCGTCCTGCAGGCGGCTGGCCTGCACGATCAGGTTGACGGCGCTGGCGATCTGGCTGCGCATGGCGCGCAGCGGCATCTCGATGCCCGACATGGCGATCATGTTCTCCAGACGACTGACCGCATCGCGCGCCGAGTTGGCATGGATCGTGGTCATCGAGCCGTCATGGCCGGTATTCATGGCCTGCAGCATGTCAATCACCTCTTCACCGCGGGTCTCGCCGACGATGATCCGGTCGGGGCGCATGCGCAGCGCGTTCTTCAGACAATCGCGCTGGGTGACGGCGCCCTTGCCCTCGACATTGGCGGGCCGGCTTTCCATGCGCCCGACATGCGGTTGCTGAAGCTGCAATTCGGCGGTGTCCTCGATGGTGAGGATGCGCTCGGACGGGTCGATGAAGGATGACAGCGCGTTGAGCGTGGTCGTCTTGCCCGAGCCGGTGCCGCCCGAGACGATGACGTTCAGCCGCGTCGCCACCGCCGCTTCCAGATACAGCGCCATCTCTTCGGAGAAGGCGCCAAAGCCGATCAGGTCGTCGATACCAAGCTTTTCCTTCTTGAACTTGCGGATCGAAACCAGCGAGCCATCCACAGCCACCGGCGGCACCATGGCGTTGAAGCGCGAGCCATCGGCCAGGCGGGCATCGACATAGGGGTTCGATTCATCGACCCGCCGGCCCACGGCCGAGACTATCTTGTCGATGATGCGCATCAGGTGGCGCTCATCCTTGAAGGTGACATCGGTCAGTTCCAGCCTGCCGCCGCGCTCGACAAAGACGCGGTTCGGGCCGTTCACCAGAATGTCGTTGACGGCATCGTCCTTGAGCAGTGGTTCCAGCGGGCCGAGGCCGCGCACCTCGAAATACAGATCCTGGATCAGCGTCATTCGTTCTTCATTGGTGAGAACGAAATCCTTTTCGCTCACCGCCTCGGCGATGATGGCGGCGATCTCGGCACGCAGCTCGGCCTCGCTGGCGCTGTCGAGCGCTGCCAGGTTCAGGTTGTCGAGCAGCCTGGTGTGCAGATCGGACTTGAATTCAAGTAGCCGCTGGCGGCGCCGGCGTTCCTTTTCGGCGCCCGGGGGCACAGCCGGTGCGACGGGCCGGGGGCGCTGCTGGGCGGCGCGGTTGCGCGCGGCCGGCGTTGGCTCGGGGGCTGGCTGCGTGTGGGGGGCGGCATTCGCCACTGGCGCCGGGGCGGCACCGGACTGTTCCTTGCGAAAGCGTGAGAACATCTGTCGTTTCCTTTCAGGCCGCGGCCCGGCCGGCTTCGTTTCGCAGGGTGATGATATCCTGCGCGATCTTGCGGATTTCCTTCAGAAGCGGATTCTTCGGCGCGATCTCGGCAAGCGGCAGGCCATGATCATTGGCGTGGGTGACCTGGGTCGCGCCGTCGGGCAGCATGAATTCGAAGCTGATATCCAGGCTTTCGGCCATCCGCCTTGCCCGCGCCTTGCCGGAAAGATCGGTAAAGCGTGGGGCGCGGTTGAGCACATAGCGCAATTTCTCCATCGGCAGTTCCTCGGCCTTGAGGGCGCGGATGAAGCGCAGTGCGTTCTGCGCCGAGCGCATGTCCAGCTCCATCATGGCGAGGTAGTATTCCGATGCCGCCAGCACCGTTTCCGTCCATTGCACCACGGTGCGCGGCATGTCGATGACGACGAAATCGAAATTGGCACGCGCCATGGCGATGATGCGCTCGATGTCGTCGGGGGTGATCAGATCGAGCGGCAGCATGTCGGCGGCCGCAGTCAGCACCTTCAGCTTGTCATTGTAGGATTGCAGCGAGCTGAAGAAGAAATCGCGGTCCATCATTGCGGTGTTCGACAGCAGTTCGAACACCTTTTCGGTGCGCGCCAGATCAAGATAGGTGGAAACCGAGCCGGTCTGCAGATCCAGATCCAGCAGGCAGACGCTGGGCGCAGTGCCGCCCGGTGCATTCGCCATTTCCCAGGCGAGGTTGACGGCAAAGGTGGTGCCGCCCGAGCCGCCGGCCAGCGGATGCACGGCCAGCACGATGCCGTTCTTGTCGCCCCTGAAGGAAGCGGGCGATGCTGCCGCGGCCTGTGCGGCGGCGGCGACCGGTGACTGGCGCAGGCGCTCGATGGCGTCATGCAGCGCGTTCTCGGGCAGCGGGTAGGGCACGAAATCGCTCGCTCCCAGCCGCAGCAGCCGGTGAAGCACGATGGGGCCCAGCTCTTCGGCAATCAGGATCACGTCGATATCGAGGCCGCGCGCGCGCTGGATGATGGCCTCGACCTGGCCCATGTTCGGCTCGTCGTCATCATCAAGCGCGATGGCCACGAATTCGAGATTGCGCGCCTCGGGCTGGTCGAGAAATCTGAGCGCGTTGTTGATGCTCAGATCGCCCCAGGCCTCGCCCATCTCCTGTTCCATGTCCTCGATGAGCAGATCGAAGTTCTGCACATCGCGTGCGATGGTACAGGCCCGGATGGGGGCGGGGCTGGCAATGGCGGCGTTGGTGCTCGACATGTTCGAATCCCTGAAACTCGGGCCCCGGCGGGGCGGGCACTTGCGAAGGCTTGGCCGCAACTGTCGCCGGATCGTGTTCGGCGATGGTTGCGGCTGGTCTCAGGTTGCATTTTTGGCAACGAACTTGGCGAGATTAGGGCCAAAAGCGGCCGATCTGCGATCAATCACCTGGTCGAGAAGAGGCGCGCGCGTCCTGCACCAGAAGCCCTGCCGGTTGGGCCGGCAGGGCTGTGTCAGGGAAGCGGTGGCGCGGCAGGCTCACCGATAGGTAGCCGGGCGCTCCCAGGTGGCGCTTTCGACGAACTCGCGGTAGATGACTTCGGCATACTGGCCGTTCATCACCGTCGGGTGGCGCTGGTAGAAGCCCGACACCTCGGTAACGGTGCGGCGGTTTTGCCGTTCGCGATCGCGTGTGTGGATCAGCGGCTGCGTCTCGCCGTGCGAAACCACCGCGGACAGGCGAGAGCGGTTCACCCCCCGGCTGATCAGGTAATTCACCGCTGCGCGTGCCCGGCGCATGCCGAGTTGGTAGTTGTATCGCGGCGAGCCGACCAGATCGGTGTGACCGTAGACCCTGAAGGTCGCCTCGGGAAAGCGCCTTATCCAGGCCGCCTGCCGGTCGAGTATGGCGCGGGCCTCGCCGTCGAGCCGGGCGCTGTCGAAGGCGAAGTTGATCGTGGTTGGCACCTCGGCGGCGAAGCGCTCGCCCAGCCTGATAACGTAATGGCGCTGGCCGGTGTGAACCAGGCGATTGTGCTCGCTGGCATCGCCGAATCCGGCCCGCCCATCCAGCCGGTCCAGGGAGCGCTCGGTATCGCAGGCGGCAATCGGGGCCACGCCCAGCCCTACAAGCATGAAACGACGGGTGATCGGCATCGCTGCGCCCTCTTCTGCCTTCCCTTGCCCGGCCCGCAGAAAGCGCCCGGTCAATCCATCACTCAATCCATCACATAGCCGTAGCTGCCGCGGAAATCCTGGCGTGACACTTCGGCCGCCGGCCCGCTTTGGCCTTCCACCCGCCCATAGAGGAACAGCTCGCTCTCGTTGGGCAGGCGCACGCGGTCGGTGGGCAGCATCAGCGCTTCGCCACGCGTGGGCGAGACAAGATGCGCGGTGACGAAGATGATCAGCTCGCTCTGGTCGTTCTGGTATTCGGCGCTGCGAAACAGTGCGCCCAGAATGGGAATCTCGCTCAGCCAGGGCACGCCGCGGGTGCTGGCGCGGAAATCGTCTTGCAGCAGCCCGGCGATGGCAAAGCTTTCGCCATCACGCAGCTCAACCGTGGTCGAGGTCTGGCGGCGGCGAAAGGCGGGTATCTGCACACCGGCGCCAGTGGCGGCGACGGTGGTCGGGTCGATCGAGCTGACCGAGGCCTGCATGATCAGGTTGATCACATCTCCTTCGAGTACGCGCGGCGTGAAGGTCAGTTCAACGCCGAAGGGCCGGTACTCGATGGTCACCTGCCCCCTGTCGTTCAAGGTCGGTACCGGAAACTCGCCACCGGCCAGGAAATCGGCTTCCTGCCCCGATAGCGCGATCAGGCTGGGCTCTGACAGGGTGCGCGCCAGCCCGCTGGTTTCCAGCGCCTCGAGCATTACCTGAAACTGCACGCCGCCTATGCCCAGCGCACCGCTGATGACGCCGGCGCGCTGCGTGGTCGAGGGCGAAATAGTGCCGCCCAGCGCATCGCGCGCGCTGTCGACGCTTGAAAACCCGCCGCTGCCCAACAGCGATCCCATCGGGTTCGCGCTGCCCATGGCCAGGCTGGACGACAGGTTGCGTGCCACATTGCGCTGCACCTCGGAAAAGCGCACGCGCAGCATGACCTGCTGCGTGCCGCCGACGCTCATCAGGTTCGACACTCGCCCCGGCGCGTAGCGCTCGGCCAGTTCCAGCGCTGCGTTCAGCCGGTTGATCGACGAGACAGTGCCCGAAAGCACGACGCCGTCATTGGCGGTGCGCACCTCGATCGGCTCGCCGGGAAGGATCTGGCGCAGGCGCTCGCGGAACTCGGCCACATCGGGGGTGACCTGCACTTCGATATTGGCGATCAGGTTGCCATTGGCGCCGAGAATGGTCAGCGTGGTGCGCCCGGGCGCCTTGCCCAGCACATAGATCGAGCGATCCGACAGGGTGGAGATATCGGCGATGCCGGGATTGGCAATCGACAGCTCGGCAAAGGGGGCGTCGCTGTCCACCACTACTGCGCGGTTCATGGGCACAGATAATGTCTGGCTGAATGAACCGTTGGAAATGCGCAGCGATTGCGTCTCGCTCTGGCTCGATTGGGCCTGGGCTGGCACCACGGCCAGCGGCCCCGTGGACGCAAGCATGCCGAACGCCAGTGCCGACGCGATGAAGATCCGTGCTGTCATGTGATCCTGCCTCGCTGATCACGCTTGTGAAGGGCTCTTTTGGCCCTTTTGACCCAACAATGCCCCGAACGGCAGTTTTTTGCAATAATCAATTCCTTGCCCCGCGTTCTTCAGGTGGTCTTGGGGCCCATGTTCGATTTGTGGTAGCCCGCGACCACCGCACCCCCAGATGCAGCGACGGCGGCTGTGACCGTCGCGCAACAGCTTGGTGCGTGCGGGGTGCGTTGCTCAGGGTGCGTCGCTCAGTTGGTGCAGGGGATTTCGATCTGCACCACTTCCGAGCCGCGCCGGGTGCGCACCGTGCAGCGTTCTTCCGGCGCCGGTTCGGCGCGCCGGGTTTCCCCAAGCAGTCCGCTGCGATCGATCTGGAAGGTGGCAAGGCTGGTGTGATCGTCGAGCCCCACGACCGACAGCGACAGCCGCCCGGTGGACTGGCCCTGGGCCAGCGTCGCCACCATTTCAGGCGCTGCCTCGACAGTGACCGAGCGCGGCACGCCCGAGAAGTTTCGGTCCTGATCGGCGTTTTCATCGAGCGCGATGATGCGCACATTACTGCCGATCAGCCTTGTGACCTCGCCCGATTCACCGCGGCCCGTCCAGTAGATATCGACCAGATTGGAGGGGCGCAGCGAGCCCGAGATGCCGCTTGAGGCGTCAACGCGGATGGTGAAGGCACGCATCCCCGCCGAGAGCTGCGCGGCGATGCCGGCGGGCTGGCCCGGGTCGCTGACCTTGACGCGAAGGATCGGCTCGTTCGGTTCCATTGCCCTGAGTGCCACGCGAGGGCGGTTCGGATCGGGCATCAGCGCGGCGAGATCGTCATAGGCACCCTCGGGCACGGCGCGGGCCGGCCATTCCACGGCGCGGACGGATTCGGCGGTGACCGGCTCGCCAAAGCGAAGCGGGCGCGCGGCGACGAGAACCTGAGTTGTCGCGATCACCGGTTGCTCGGCGCGCTGCGCCTGGGCGGCGGCGATCGCGGCCTGGGTCTGGCTGATATAGGACTGGGCCATGTAGACGCCAAAACCCGCTAGCGCCACACCGACTCCCAGAACGGCAACCTGGATACCACGCATAACGAACTCTTTCCTTGTTCGGGCGACGGCGCGAAGGCCGCCGCGAAACGGTTCATGCCTGCCAATCTGCACGCCAAATCGGACAAAATGATGGCGTGGGCAGGGGCGGGCGCGGCGTTCGATTCCTCACGTTGCGCCGACTCGGCCCGCGAAAGGCGAAGGGCCGCACCTTTCGGTGCGGCCCTGTTTCTTGATCGTCACGATGACGTCGGGCCTGTGCCCGGATTATTCGAAGTTGGGAATGTCGGTGACGGAGCCGGCGGTCAGCGCGTCGCCGATTTCGGAGCCGAGCGAGGTCACGCCACCGCGCACCGAGGCCACCACGGCGATGCCCAGGCCGACGATGGCGGCGGTCAGCACCACCCAGTCAACGGTCACGGCGCCCGACTCATCATTGTGAAAGTTCTTGAAGGTTTCGATCAGTTTCATTTGCTTGCTCCAGCTTGGGTTGCACGTCTGTTTGCGCCTCTGCCGAGCCCCGAAGGTTGATGGGGTTGGGTTGGAGCCCTGCTTGGCTGAGATCATTTCTGACCTTCAACAATGGCTGGAATTGGGCGAATTGGGGTCATTTGGTGATAGGGTAAAGGAATGATTTCGGTACCGTTTCCGGCTTCTCGGCGGCGTGGCTGCCTTGGGTAGATTGTTTCGTTTCCGGCAACGGCTGCCATGCACAAGGCCCCACACAAGCTCTCAGCCGATTGCGAAACGGCGTGATCTCTGACATTAATTGACAAGAAAGATAAAAGCGTCGGGGCCATGACGAGCAGCACCCTTGACCGATTCGCCGCCACAGGCGCGGCGCTGGCTGCGCTGATTTTCAGCGGCGGAGTGGCGCATGGCAGTGGCGAGGATTTTACCTTTCGCCGCGTGGTGGTGGCGCCCTCTGATGGCCCGCGTATCACCGTGCAGATCGACCCCGAGGAACAGGCGCGTCGGCTGGCGCCACGGCAGCCTGCCACCCCTTCCCCGCCCGCCGACACCCAACCGCGCGCGCCGGACGGAACGCCGCCCTCGGCACGACATGGCTGGTTCTGGGCACGCGTCGTCCCTGATATCGACGCCGGTGACGGCGGTGGGGCCGGTCGTTATCTGCGCGCAATGGAGGTGCTGGCCACACCGCCCGAAGGCGAGCCGCCCGTGCCGCAGCCGCGCCTGAATCAACTTCAATCCATTGCCACGCAGCACGGCCCGGCCATCCTTCGCGCCAGCATCGGCACGCGCGTCTCGCCGGCGCTGGCGCTGGCGGTGATCTCGGTCGAATCGGCGGGCCGCGCCGATGCCGTCAGCCGCGCCGGCGCCGAGGGGCTGATGCAGCTCATCCCCGCCACCGCCGAACGTTTCGGGGTGAGCGATTCGTTCAACGCGGCCGAGAATATCCGGGGCGGTATCGCCTATCTCGACTGGCTGCTCGGCAATTTTGGCGGCGATGTCGTGCTGGCGCTGGCGGGCTACAATGCCGGCGAGGGTGCGGTGCGCCGCGCCGGCGGCGTGCCCGCCTATGCCGAGACGCGCGATTACGTGCCGCGCGTGCTGGCCGCCTGGGAGGTGGCGCGCGGCCTGTGCGTGACCCGGCCCGAACTGCCCTCGGATGGCTGCGTCTTTGCCGTCGGGGCGTCAGCGCGTGCCGATGAGGGCAGGCCGGAGCCAGACGGTGGGTGAAGCCCGACTCATCTGATCGATTCCGGTATCCTGGCTTGTATGCCCGCCCGTACCGGCGAACCGATCATCGCGAAAGCGCATCACTCCTTCGCGCGCTCGGCATCGGCGACCTCGGCGGCATCGGCGCGCACCGTTTTCGGCTGCGAAGCCGGCGAGGTATCGGTTGGCGCTTCGGGGCGATCATCGCCCTGCCCATCCTTCAGCACGCCGGCGCGGCGCAGATGCAGCGGCGGCGCGTTGCCATCCTTGTTCTGACCCATGTAGAGCGTCATGTGCGGGAAGGGTATCTCGATGCCGGCCTCGTCGAGCACGCGCTTGATGATCTCGTTATAGGCCCGCCCGATGCTCCATTGCATGCCCGGCATGGTCTTGATCCGCCCGCGCACCACCACTGCGGACTGGCCCAGTTCCGACACGCCGTGAATTTCGAAATCGCCGATGATGTGCTGGCCGTGTTCGGTCGCCTTCAGCAGGTCGAAGGCTTTTTGCATCAGATCCTTCACCTGCGCGACATCCTCGCGATAAGCCACGCCCACATTGGCCACATGAAAGCCAAAACCCTTCATGAAATTCGACACCATGTCGACCGAGCTGAAGGGGATCAGGTGATAGGTGCCGTTCAGGTCGCGCAGCCCGACCGAGCGGATGGTCAGTTTCTCGACAACGCCGGTGGTGCCGCCGGCGGTGACCACATCGCCCTCGTTCATGGCGTTCTCGACCTGGATGAAGGCGCCGGTGATGATGTCTTGCACCAGCTTCTGTGCCCCGAAGCCGATGGCAAGGCCCAGAACCCCGGCGCCGGCCAGCAGCGGCGCGATATTCACGCCAAGCTGCGACAGCGCCAGCATGGCCGCCATGATGATCAGCGCGATGGTGAAGGCGTTGCGGAAAAGCGCCAGCAGCGTGCGCTCGCGCGCCGTGGGCACCCGGCCGACCTCGGGGTTGAGGCGATATTCGATGAAGGATGACAGGCCAAGCCAGACGGCCATCGCGATCAGCACGACAAGCGCCGCCGAGATCACCCGCCCGCTCACGTCGCGCCCTGCCTCGGTGGCCAGCAGACCCAGGAAATCCATCACCTGCCAGGCCTGGCCGATGGCGATGAGCACCCCAAGCGCGACCAGAACGCGCAGGGCCTTCAGGATCGTGGGCACAAAGGCGTTGAGCCGCTCTTCCAGCAGCGGCATGGCCTGGCGGACATCGGCGGGCAGGCGCATGCCACCGGTGATCGCGCGGCTGATCAGCGCCATGACCACCACGCCGACGACCACCGCAATAACCGAATTGAGTGTCGCCAGCAGCATGAACTGCAGCGCATCCGCCGGCCGCGCCGTCCAGACAAGAAACAGCGCCACCAGGTAAAGGATCGCCAGCCAGTGCCAGAATCCGGCGAAGAAGGCCTCGACCCGGCCGATGACATCATCGGGCTCGCGGCGATGGCGCGCGCGCAAGGCATCGGCAACGGGCCCGCGATTTTGCAGCACGATGAGGATGGCGATCAGCAGCGCCGAGACCACGATCAACACCGCCACGCTGCGCCCGACGGCGAAGGAAATGGCGGCGTTGATGATCGGCACGACAAGCAGGATGCCATAGCCCAGCAGGCTCACCAGCCGCGATGACCAGAAATACCAATAGGCGGCGGTCTCGTCGGACATCGGTGCGAAGCGCAGCCGGCCGAAGCTCGGGGCCAGAACCCCGCGCAGCGCGACCTTGACCAGTTCGACAAGCAGGAAGGCGTTCAGGAAAAGGCTCTGGCGGAAATCCATGACCCCCGGCTCGCCGATATAGAGCGCAAAGCCATAGCCGCCGGCCCAGGCCAGGATGATGATCAGCGCATCCACGATGCTTGACCCGGCGATCAGTGACAGCGACAGGAGCCACCCTCCCCTGGCCGCGCGCTCAGCCATCGCGGCGAAAATGCGATTGCCGATCAGGCGCAGCGCGAAGAACAGCCCCAGCGTGACGGCGCCAACCAGAATCAGCGCGGTGAGCGTTGCGGACAACTCGGCCCAGTTGATCTGGTCGGCATCGGAAAGAGCGGAAAACACCGTGGTGACCGAGGCAAGGATTTCCATAACCTGGCTGGTCGCGCCTTCGGCGGCGGCGCGCGTGTATTCGGCGATCTGGCGCGCAAGCGACATTTGCGGCGTCGGCTCTGCCGCGGCCGCAGGCGCAGCAGCGGGCGCTGCCGCGCTTGCCTCAAGCTGCCTGATCAGCGCCTCGCGCGCGCCATCGTCGCGCAGGATCTCGATCAACTGTCGGGCGGCATCGCTGGTGGCGTGCGTGTCGGATTCGGTTGGGGAAAACAACGATTGCGCCGCCGCCGGCATCGCCATGGCCAGCCAGAGCACGAATATCCGCAATAACGTCACCAGATTGTCCCCCGTTTCGTTTTCCTTTTCTTACCGGCTCGCCCGGCGACAGGCAAACCGGCGCCGGTCCGCAGCCGGCCCGAGCTTCGCGCGATTCAGCTTAGCGCGTCCGGCCCCGGCGGCAATGACGGCGGGCGAAAAGCCATCCTGCCCGGGGGCGCGCAAGGACATGGGGGTGGGGTGGTGCGGCCGGCGTTCTGGGGCACGCAGTTCAGTAAGGATGGCGATCTTTAGGCGATGCACGAGTTCGACGACGCACTCGGACTTTCGGATAACGCGTCCGCAGCGCTGTGCGACGACCGACAGGGCAAGAACTCAGCCTTCTGCGCTGAAAAACGAGCTTGTTCGAAAAGTATGACGCGGCTTTGCTGCTCAATCCACCCACATTCGAGCGTTCCCGCGACCACAGACGCCGATTTGAGAGGAAAACACTGAATCAACCTGCAGCAGCAACCGAACTTGCCTTCGAGCGACAGTCTGAACCGCCCCGGGTTTCCGAGAGGCTTCTTTGTTCAAAACCTACGCGGCTTT
>JAFIEG010000064.1 GCA_020832665.1 Pararhodobacter sp.
GGGGCCGGCGCGGCGGGGTTTGGGGGGCGCCCCGCGGTTCTCTGGCTGTCCTGTTCCGTCAGGCCGCCTCGACCGCCTCGACCAGCATGGAGCGAACTTCGCTCGCGATCTTGTCGAGTTCGGCATTCTCGACGGCCTGCATTGATGCAACCGGGTCGATGGCGCTGATCTCGACGCCGCCCGCCACCGCGCGCAGGATCACGTTGCATGGCAGCATCGCGCCCACCCGTGGCTCGACCTGAATGGCCTTATAGGCCATGGCAGGGCTGCAGGCGCCAAGGATGCGATACTCATCAACCTCGGCACCGATCTTGGCCTTCAGGGTCGCCTTGACGTCGATCTCGGTCAGCACGCCGAAGCCGCGCTCGCCAAGGGCGGCCCGAATGCGCTTGTCCACGTCGTCGATCGACGCATTCTTGATGATCCGGTCATGGGTATAGCTCATGGCATGTTCCTTTTGGTTCAATTCATCAGATATCTGATCGCCGCGTCCATGTGGGACGTCCAGTGTGGGGAAGGTCAAGCCCCTTGCCCGGGGCTGGCCGGAGCGGGTCATCACTTCTGCGGGGGCAACATTGTGTCGCGTTGGACGCTTGGTGCATTCGGGCTAAACAGGGGTCATGGCAAAGCTGCGCAACATGCTGGCCCTGATGGCGGTGGTTCTCCACCTGACGGCGCTGCTGGTGCCGGCAGCGGCCCATGCGGCCTTTGACCACGCTTCTGGCCCGCATGGCGAAGCGCATGCGCAAGCCGATCATCACGCGCAACCGGCAGATGCCTGCTGCCAACCCACCGGCAGCGGGGCGCTGTACGCATCGGATGGCTTTTGCGGCATTTGCGCGCTGTCCTGCACCGGCATGCCGGCAACGCTCGCGGCGTCAGGGCCGCTGCCCTTCGCGCTTTACTCGACGCGCCATCGTCCGCTTGCCGGGCTGACGCTGCGAAGCACCGCGCCCGAGGCGGCGCTTCGGCCGCCCAGAGCACACTCCTGAGCTGATCGAACCCGGCCCGTTCGTGGCCGGACCATCAAAACCCGGCCAAGAGCCGGATTTCAGGAGCTATCGCAATGACACTCGCATTCTCGCGTCGCCGCTTCCTGGCGAGCAGCACGGCCACGCGCGCGCCTTCCCCCAAGGAATGGAGAGAAATCATGACCATAACCACACCTCTCCGCGCTGCGCTGGCTGCCATCGCCCTGGCAGCCGGGCTGGCGCTTGCACCCGCCGCCGATGCCGGAACCGGCACCCTGCAGGCCGATACCCTGCATGTCACCCTCACCCCCTCCTGCGGCTGCTGCGGCGCCTGGGCGGAACTGGCCGGGGCGCATGGCTTCAGCGTCGAGATCGAAATCACCGAAGATTACGTCGCCATGAAGGATGCCGCCGGCGTGCCCGACGCGCTTTGGTCGTGCCACACCGCCAGAATCGGCGGCTATATCATCGAGGGGCATGTGCCCTTCGAGGCTATCGAGCAGTTGCTGGAGGAGCGCCCCGAGATCACCGGCATCGCCGTGCCCGGCATGCCGGCGGGATCGCCCGGCATGGGCAACGACCCCAACGCCGCCTATGACGTGATCGCCTTCGGCGGCGCGGCAAGCGACGGCGCACTGTTTCACCGCGTGGGCAACTGATCGCGGTGGGTGGGGGCACAAAAGCCGCCGAAAGTCCACCGAGGCCGGATGATTTGATCGCTCGTGGCGCTTGTAACGAGGCTTCGCCAGCGCCTCGCCAACCGCAGGATGGGCAATAGTGCCCATCCTGCCAGTCTGGCGCTCGCCGTTCCGTGCCGGCGAAGCAATCAGCCAGATCCGGTATCAGACGCCGGTGACGGCGCCCGCGCGGGTGCCGGGCCGGCGCATATCGCCGAGCATCGCATAAAGCGCGGGCAGCAGGATGAGCACCAGAACCGTCGAAGTGGCCAGCCCGAAGGCCACCGCGATGACCAGCGGCTTTAGAGTCTGCGCCTGGGTCGAGGTTTCGGCCAGCAGCGGCAGGATGCCCACAATCGTTGTCACCGCCGACAGCAGGATGGCGCGGAAGCGGTCGCGGCTGGCCTGCCCGGCGGCGCGCAGCACGTCCATGCCCTCGGCGACATGGGCCTTGATGAACTGCACCAGCAGGATGGAATTGTTGACCACAATCCCGGCCAGCGATGCCCCGCCCACCAGCGAGGGCATCGAGATGTCGTAGCCCATCAGCACATGGCCCCAGATGACGCCGAGAAAGGCAAGCGGGATGGTCAGCATGACGATGAGCGGCTCGGTATAGCTGCGGAACTGGTAGGACAGGATAATATAGATGCCCACCAGACCAATCACGAAGCCGCGCAGGATCGAGGCCGAGGTCTCGGCAAAGGCCGCCGCCTGCCCGCCCGGCGCGGCTTCAACGCCGGGATGGGAGGCCAGGATCGCCGGCAGGGCATCCTGCGCGATGGCGGCGGTGATCGCCTGGGCGTTGCCCTGGCGTACATCGACGCTGGCCTGAATGGTGACGGTGCGCTGCCCGTCGATATGGGTGATCTGTGACCAGCCGCGCGCTTCGGTGATTGTGGCCACCGTGCCCAGCGGCACTTGCGAACCATCGGACAGGGTGATGGTGAAGGCTTCCAGATCGTCGCGCCGGTCGCGGTCTGCCGGCAGGGTGTGCAGAGCGATCTCGTGCTCGACGGGCCCGATGCGCACGGTGCTCACCACGCTGCCCAGAAAGGCCGCGCGCAGCTGTGCGGCGACATCGGCCGCGCTCAGCCCCAGCTGATGCGCGCCGGGCGCCAGCGCCAGATGCAGCTCTTGCGGGCCGGAGCGCAGGTCGTGATAGGTGTTGTAGACCCCGGCCCATGTTTCCAGCTCGGCGCTCAGCGCCTGCGCGGCACTGGCGAGCATGTCCAGATCGGGGCCCGCCAGCCGGTATTCGATGGCCACCCCCTGCGGGCCCAGACTGGGCGCCTGCACACTCAGCGCGACGGCGCCGGGAATGTCGCCGATGCCCGCGCGCCAGGCGGCAATGATCTCGTCAAGGGTTGCCGTGCGCGTGCCGGTGGGCAGGAAATCTGCGCTGATCGTGGCCACATGCGGGCCGCTCTCACCGGCGGTGACATTGCGCCCGAAGCGAAGCTGCACCGCCCGCACCAGCGTTGCGCCGCCGGGCTGCGCGCCGCCAAGGCGGGCCTCAATCCCGTCGAGCGCGGCGGCGATGCGCTCGACCGCCGCCTCGGTGCGTGCCAGCGGTGTGCCTGCGGGCATCAGGAGCCGCGCCTCGAGCACGTCGCCCTCGACATCGGGCATGGCCTCGCGCCCCAGGTGCCCGGCGGCCACGAAACCTACCGTGCCCAGCATCGCCACCAGCGTCGCGCCGATCACCAGATAGCGCCAGCGAATGGCCCAGTCGGCCGCCGCCCCCACCACCTTGTCGCGAAACCAGGCAAAGCCGGCGTCAAACCGCCGGCGAAAGCGGCCCGGCTGCGCCTGCCGGACAAGCGCGCCCTGCAACTGGCGCGGCAATATCCAGAAGGCCTGCACCAGGCTGGCGGCCAGCGCCGCGATCAGCACCACCGGCAGCACCTCGAGCACCGCGCCCAGCTCGCCGGCCAGAAACGACAGCGGGCCGAACACCGCCACCGTGGTCATAAAGGACGACACCACCCCGGGCAGCACAAGCTGCACGCCTTGCGTGGCGGCGTCGAGCGGTTTCAGCCCGCGCCCGGCGCGCTCGGAAATGCTGTCGGTGATCACGATCGCCGAATCCATCACCAGCCCGATGGCCATCAACAGCGCAACCAGCGTCATCATGTTCAGGCTCAGACCAAAGGCAGCCATCGCCACCACCGCGCCCAGCATCGCCACCGGCAGCGCCACCGCCGACCAGGCCGCAAAGGCGGGGCGGAAGAACAGGCTCATCACCCCGATCACCAGCACCAGCCCGATCAGCCCGTTCTCGACCAGCATCGCCAGGCGCTCGCGGATGATGCTGGTCATGTCCTGCACGATCTCAAGCCGCAGCCCGGCGGGGCGGGCGGCACGCTCGGCTTCCAGCACCGCCTCGACGGCATCGAGCACGCGCAAGGCATCGGCGCCGGCGGATTTGTGGATGTCGAGAATCGCGGCGCGCTCGCCATCCAGCATCACCCGGGCCTCGGGGCTGTCAAAACCCGGGCGAATGCTGGCGATCTGGCCCAGCGTCAGCTCTCCGCCGGTCTCGGCGCCGACCACCACCAGGCTTTCCAGTTCGGCCACATTGCGGCGCTCGTCGGTGAAACGCAGGCGCAGGT
Organism: Pararhodobacter sp.; assembly: GCA_020832665.1. Classification (GTDB taxonomy): domain Bacteria; phylum Pseudomonadota; class Alphaproteobacteria; order Rhodobacterales; family Rhodobacteraceae; genus Pararhodobacter. The sequence continues at coordinate 4,264 of JAFIEG010000064.1, forward strand.
CGCGCTCGGGCGTCTCCAGCGTGCCGCCGGGCAGATCGACGCTTTGCGCCTCGATCAGCGCGGCCAGCCCGGCCAGTGTCAGCCCGTGCTGGCGCAGCACCTCGGCGGGCACCTCGATAGTGAATTGCCGCGTGCCGAAGCCCGAGAGCGTGACCTCGGCCACGCCGGGCAGCGCGCGCAGGCGATCCCGCAAGCTGGCGGCGTAAAGCTCCAGATGCTCGACCGGCATGTCGCCGGCAATGCCCACTGCGGTGACGAAATCGGTGCGGTGCAATGCGCGCACTGCCGGCGGATCGGCGCGCTCGGGCAGACCGCTTACCGCCGCCATCTCGCCGCGCAGATCCTCCATGAAGCGCCCGGCATCGCCGCGCGCGGCCATGGTGGTCACGGCGCGGGCGCGGTTGTCCTGCGCGATGCAGGTGAATTCGGCCAGATCCTCGACGCGCTGCGCGGCATCCCACAGCACCCGGCACACGGCATCCTCGACATCACCGGCCCCGGCGCCGCGATAGGGCACCGTGATTTCGGCCTCGGTGGGGCGGAAATCGGGGAAGGTCTCGCGGATCAGCCCTGGCGCAGAGATGGCGCCCACCGCGATCAGCAATATCAGCAGAAGGTTGGCCGCGGTCGGATGGGCGGCGAACCAGCGGATCATGGGGCGGCCCCGCCGCCTGCCCCACCACCTGCCCCACCGCTTGCTTCCCCATCGGCCACCCGCAGCAGCGTGCCGGCAATGGCCGGCACCAGATCGTCGAGCACCACGCGCTCGCCCGCGGCAACGCCGTCGCGCAGAACCGCCCACCCGCCCTGACGATAAGCCAGCGCCACCTCGCGCAGTTCCAGCCGGTCATCGGCGCCCATGATCAGCACCCGCCCGCCATGCACCGCCGCCTCGGGCAAGGCGATCACCGGCGCCGCCGCCGGGCCGGTGAGCGTTACCTCAAGATACATGTTCTTCACCAGCGGCATGCCGCCCTCGGCGAAATCATAGGGATCGGCCACCGAAACCACGACCTGAACGGTGCGGGTGCGCGCATCCAGCCCGGTCTGCACCTGTTCGATGCGCGCGGGCCAGGCGCTGTCACTGCCGACAAGGCGCGCCTCGACGCCGATGGCGGCGGTGTCGGCGCGGTGCATCTGCGACAGCGGCGCCAGACCGGTCTCGCCCAGAACGGCGCCAATCACGCGGCGAAAGGGCTCTACCGGCAACTGCGCCACGATCTCGGCGCGCTCGGTTCCCTCGCCCCTCAGCAGGGTTTGCCCGGCATTGACGAACTGGAAAGCCTCGACCTGCGCCTCGGCCACCCGCATGTCAAAGGGCGCGACGAGCACGGTATGATCGAGATCGCGCTGCCCCCGCGCGATGCGAGTTTCGCCGCGCGAAATCTGCGCCTGCAACCGCTCCTGCTGCACGGGGATCAGCGCCAGGGTGTTCTCAAGCTCCTGCACGGTGCGGCGAAAACTCAGCGTGGCGCGTTCCTGCTCGTCAAGCCGCGCCTGCGTTGCCGCGCCCTGTGCGAAGAGCCGGCGAATGCGATCGAGATCCTGCTCGGCAAGGGCCAGCCTGTCGCGCTCGATGCGCAGCACGGAACCGAGATTGACCGCCTCGGCGGCCAGTTGCTCGGCCTCGGCCTGCAGCGCGGCCAGATCGGCGCGGGCCTCGGCCAGGGCAAGCTCGTACTCGCCCGGGTCAATGCGCAAAACCGTCTCACCCGCAGGGATGAAACGGCCCTCGGCAAAATCGGGGTGGGTCTCGATCACGGTGCCGCGCACCGCGGCGACGGCAGACCAGTTGCGCGCCGGGCGGGAAAAGCCGTATCCCGCCGCCACCGGCGCCATCGGCTCGGCCTGCGCAGGGATTACACGAACCGCAACCGCGATCTCTTCCCGGCTCACCCGTTCCGGCGAAGGCCCGGTCATCACCAGCCAGGAGGCAATCCCTGCCCCAATGGCAAGGGCGGGCAGAAGCCAGAGAAACCGAGCCGCCATCACGCCACCTCCGGCGTCAGATACTGGGGCTGCACTTCAAGCAACCGGCGCCGCCCGGCCACTGGACAGAGCGCGGTATCGCCCGGTTCCGTTCGGCGTTCGGCCCCGGGCTTTCGCGCCAACCCTGCCCCCGAGAATGCTTGTTCCAACTCACTAGCTCTTGGCCGCAACCGGCGCAAGCTATAGCCGCCACATGCCGGGGCACTGTCCGACCTTGAGCCCGGCAACAAGGCTTTGTGTGGCTCCGGGCTTGCGATTAGACTGCCCAAAAACCGCGACGGACCAGCAATGCCATTTTCCCCTCGCTGCCACTGCCCCCTTGCCAGCCTCCCGCGCTGCTGCCAACGACACGCTGAACATCTGCTTCAAGGCGCGCGGGACGAGCGTGGAATGCAACCCCGTTCGGCCCGCTTGAACTGACTGCCCGGTGACATCGAGGACGCAACGATGCACGACATGCCCAGCACCGAGCCGATTGCCGGCCCCGCCGCGCTGCGCGCCAAGCGCCGCGCCGCCTGGGCCGGGGTGTGGCTGAACGGCCCGCTGGCGCTGGCCAAGATCGCCGGCGGTTATCTCGCCCACAGTCAGGCGCTGATTGCGGATGGCGTGCATTCGCTCTCGGATCTGGCCTCGGATGCCGCGGTGCTCTGGGCGCTGGGCCATTCGCACCGCCCGCCCGATGACGAGCACCCCTTCGGCCATGGCCGTTTCGAGACGCTGGCCACGCTTGCCGTGGCCGCCATGCTGGCGCTCGCTGCCGCCGGCATCGTCATCGATGCCGGCCTGCGCGTCATCGACCCGCCCGAGGCGACGCCGGGCATGCTGGCGCTGTGGGTGGCGGCGGGCTCGATCCTGTTCAAGGAGGCGCTCTTTCACTACACAAACGCTGTGGCCCGGCGCACCGGCTCGGCGATGATGGCCGCCAATGCCTGGCATCACCGCTCGGATGCGATATCGTCGGTGGTGGCGCTTGTCGGCATCGGCATGGCCATGGCCGGCTGGCCCTGGATGGATGCGCTGGCCGCGGCGGTGATCGCGCTGATGCTGGCACGCATCGCCTGGGGTTTCGGCCGCCCGGCGGTGGCCGAACTGGTCGATGCCGCGCCCGATACCGAAATGGCCGAAACGGTGAGCGCCGCGCTCGCCGCCACGCCGGGGGTGCGCGATGTGCATGATCTGCGCCTGCGCCAGTTGGGCGGCGCGGTGCAGGCCGATGTGCATCTGGGGCTTGACCCAGACCTGACGCTTTCCGAGGCGCATCGGCTGTGCGAAGCCGCCCGCGCCCGCGTGCTGGCCGAAGTGCCGGCGGTGGACGAGATCGTCATCCACCCCGAGCCGCATGGCCATGCCGACGGTTTCGGCGCGCATCGCGCCGCGCTGCGCCCGGCGGTGCGCGAAACGGTGGTGGCCTGCCTTGACGGGCTCATGCCCGATAGCGCCATCACCGCGCTGCATCTGGATTACCGCAATGACGGCATCCGCGCCACCGTGGTCTTCGAGCGCGCCGTGCCCGAGGGCACCGACGAGCGGGCCGGCGCTCGCCTGGCCGATCTGCGCGCCGCCGGGCGCACCGATCTGGTCAGCCTGCGGCTTCTGGGCAGCAACGGTTGAGGTGTGGGGGCCAGCTGCGGGTGGCGCCTGCCAGGGCTGGCCTTGTGTCCCGGCTTGCCGAGGGGTGCAATTCGCGGGAAGATCGCGCCCATGAAACGCCCTGACATCCCCCGCACCGCGCCGCCCGGGCTGCGCATCCGCATCACCTTTGGCGAGGCCGGGATGATCGGCCCCGGCAAGGCCGAACTGCTCGAACGCATCGACCGCTGCGGCTCGATCGCGGCGGCGGGGCGCGAAATGGGGATGAGCTACAAGCGCGCATGGGAGCTGGTGGGCACGCTCAACACCATGTTTGGCGAGCCGGTGGTGGAAAGCACGCGCGGCGGCCCCGGCGGCGGCGGCGCCGTGCTCACCGAGGCCGGGCGCGAGGTGCTGGGCCTCTATCGCGGCTTCGAGCGCGAGGCGGGCGCGGCCGGCGCGGCCTATCTTGACGCCCTCGTTTCGCGGCTGCGCGCTATTTCCGATGAAAAATAACGCTTGCGCCGGCGCCCGGCCGCTTGCGATATGTTTGGCCAAACACATCTGCAGGTGCCCCGCATGATCCTTCCCCTTGCCCGGCGCAAAGTCATGGCAATTGTCTCGGCCCTGATGTTTTGCGCCATGCCCGCCAGCGCGCAAGCGGACACGCCGGTCATCGCCGCCGCCTCGGATCTGCAATTCGCTGTCGAGGAAATCGCCACCGCCTTTACCGCCGAGACCGGCATGCGAGTGCGCCTGTCGATGGGCTCGACCGGCAATTTCGCCCGACAGATCCGCGAGGGCGCGCCCTTCGAAATCTTCATGGCCGCCGACGAGGCCTTCATCGCTGATCTGCATGCCGACGGCTTCACCCTCGATGCGGGCGATCTTTACGCCATCGGGCGACTGGCCGTCATCGCGCCGCATGGCTCGCCGCTCGCGCCCGATGCCACGCCCGATGCCGCACTCGACAACCTTGCCGATATGCTGGCCGAGGGCCGCATCACCCGCTTCGCCATCGCCAACCCCGAACACGCGCCATACGGCATGCGCGCGCGCGAGGCGCTGATCTCGCGCGGGCTTTGGGACGATCTGCAACCCTTCGTGGTGCTGGGCGAGAATGTCAGCCAGGCAGCAGCTTTCGCCCTGTCGGGCAATGCCGAGGGGGGCATCATCGCCTGGTCGCTGGCCCTGGCGCCGCAGCTGCGCGAGCGGGGCACCCATGCGCTGATCCCCGAGGATTGGCACGAACCCCTGCGCCAGCGCATGGCGCTCGTGCAAGGCGCGGGGCCGGTGGCCGAGGCCTTCTATGCCTACATGATGGAACCCGAGGCGCGCGCGATCATGGCGCGTTACGGTTTCGTCCTGCCCGGGGAGTGAGCGGTGGATTGGACGGCGCTCAACCTGTCGCTGCAACTGGCGGTCTGGACGGTGGTAATCCTGCTGCCGGTTTCCGTGGTGATGGGCCGCTTCCTTGCCTTCCGGCAGTTTCGCGGCAAACCGCTGGTCGAGGCGCTGGTGATGCTGCCGCTGGTGCTGCCGCCAACGGTGCTGGGCTTCTATCTGCTGGTCACGCTGGGGCGCAATTCGCCCATCGGGCAATGGTGGCACGGCGTCTTCGACAGCCAACTAGTGTTCAGCTTTCAGGGGCTGGTGGTGGCCTCGATCCTGTTCAACCTTCCCTTTGCCATCCAGCCCGCGCAGCGCGGCTTTCAGGCCATACCGGCTGAGCTGCGCGAGGCCGCCGCCTGCTGCGGCATGTCGCCCTGGCGCAGCCTGTGGAAGGTCGAATTGCCGCTGGCCTGGCCCGGCGTGGTTACGGCGATGGTGCTGACCTTCGCCCACACGCTGGGTGAATTCGGCATCGTGCTGATGGTCGGCGGCTCGATACCGGGCGAAACCAGGACAATCGCCATCGCCATCTATGATCGCGTGCAGGCCTTCGACACGGCTTCGGCCGCCACCATGTCGGCAGTGCTGGTGGCGATCTCGCTGTTCACCATTGCCGTGACCTTCGCGCTCTCGGCACGCGTCGGCCGGAGGCTGGGATGAGGGGGCAAGACCGATGGCGCTGGAGGTGATTGCACGCGCCGGGTCGCCGATCGCGCTCGATGCGGCGTTTCGCGTCGGGCATGGGGAACTCCTGGCGCTGCTGGGCCATTCCGGCTCGGGCAAGACCACGCTGTTGCGCACCATCGCCGGGCTGTGGCGGCCCGAACAGGCGCGGGTAACGGTCGATGGCACGGCCTGGCTGGATACCGCCGGGCGGGTCGATTTGCCCGCGCATCGCCGCCGGGTCGGCATCGTGTTCCAGAATTACGCGCTGTTTCCGCACATGACGGCGGCGCAGAACGTCATGGCGGCGATGCCTGCGCCCGACCCCACCGAGGCCGCGCGCATCCTTGATCTGGTCAATCTGCACGGGCTGGCCGAGCGCCGCCCGGCGCAGCTTTCCGGCGGACAGCAGCAGCGCGTGGCGCTGGCGCGCGCGCTGGCGCGCCGCCCGCAGGTATTGCTGCTCGACGAGCCCTTCTCGGCCGTTGACCGCGCCACGCGCGAGAAGCTCCATGGCGAAATCATCGCCCTGCGCGCGCATCTGCAGATGCCGGTGGTGCTGGTCACCCATGATGTGAACGAGGCGCAGCTTCTGGCCGACCGTGTGGCAGTGATCGAGCGCGGGCGGATCATTCGCGAGGGCACCACCGCCGAGGTGATGGCCGACGCCGAGGCGCTGCGCGCCATGGGCATTCGCGAACTGGCGGCGATGCTGCCCGCGACGGTGGTCGAGCATCTGCCCGACGGGCTCACCCGCCTTGATGCACCCACCGGCCCGCTGTTCCTGCCCGGCGTCAATAGCGAGCCGGGCACGCGGTTGCGGGTGCGGATCATGGCGCATGACGTGATCCTGTCGCGGGCGCGGCCCGAAGGGCTGTCGGCGCAGAACATCCTTGCCGGGCGCGTGGCGAAGATCGTTCCGGGCGCCGGGCCCGGCGTGGTGGTGCATCTGGCCATCGGCAAGCATGAAATCCTGGCCCGCATCACCCGGCGCGCCGCCGATCAACTGGACCTGAAACCGGGCGAGACGGCGCATGCCATTGTCAAATCGATGTCGGTGGCGCGCGACCATGTCGCCCCGCGCCGGCCTCGATGACACCGGGGGCACCAGCTAATTGATGTCGCGTTTGATCGGACTCGTCCATTTCCGTACAGTGGGCATGCGACCGCCCGAGGTGGGCGGGAGCGCGGCTGAACTGGGTGCCTCGCGCCAAACCCTATGCAATCGCTTCAATCGCCGCCCCATGCCCTTGCGACGGGCGGGGCGAGGCGCAGCAGATCGACGGCGCGCGCGGCGATCTGCGCGGTGATCTCGTTCACGCCTTGCGGCTGCAGATAGAAGGCCGGCACCGGCGGCATGACGATGCCGCCCATCTCGGTGACCACCATCATGTTGCGCAGATGCGCCAGCGTCAGCGGCGCCTCGCGCGCCAGCAGCACCAGCTTGCGGCGCTCCTTGAGCTGCACATGCGCCGCGCGGGTCAAGAGCGTGTCGTCGATCCCCGCCGCCACCGCCGCCAGCGAACGCATCGAGCACGGCGCCACGATCATGCCCGCCACCGCATGGCTGCCCGAGGCGATCGGCGCGCCCATATCGTTGATGTCATGCACGCGCGCGGCCAGCGCTTGCAACGCGCCATGGGCGTCGGCGCCGCATTCCAGCGCCAGCGTCTTTTCCGCCACGCGCGAGCAGACCAGTTCGATCTCGAAGCCCCCTTCGCGCAGCAGCCGCGCGCAATCGAGCGCCAGCGCCGCGCCCGAGGCGCCCGAAACCCCCAGAACCACGCGAACCATCACTTGCCCCCCTCGCGCTGCAGATACCCCGAAACGAAATCGGCGGCGCGGGCGGCATGGGCCGGGTCGATATACATGACCCGGCCCCATTCGCGCTCGGTCTCGGCGCCGATCTTGGTGGTGGCGTCGATGCCCAGCTTGCCCGCCAGCCCTTCGAGCGGCGAAGCGAAATCGAGATAATCCATCGGCGTGCGCTCAAGCATCATCAGATCGCGCCCCGGGTCCATGCGCGTGGCCAGCGCCCAGGCGATATCGTCCCAGCTGCGCGGGTCGATATCGTCATCGACCACGATCACCAGCTTGGTATAGCTGAATTGCGGCAGCATCCCCCACAGCGCCATCATCACCCGCCGCGCCTGGCCGGGATAGCGCTTGTCGATCTGCACCACGGCGATGCGGTAGGAACAGGCCGCCGGCGGCAGCCACAGATCGCGGATTTCGGGGATCTGCGCGCGGATCACCGGCAACGCCAGCTCGTTGAACGCCTCGCCGATCACCGAGGGCTCGTCGGGCGGGCGGCCGGTGACGGTGCTCAGATAAAGCGGGGCGCGCCGATGGGTGATGGTGCTCAACCGCATCACAGGGAAAGGTTCGACGGCGTTGTAATAGCCGGTATGGTCGCCGAACGGGCCCTCGGGGGCGCTCTCGCCGGGATGGACCCAGCCCTCGATCATGATCTCGGCATTGGCGGGCACCATCAGCGGCACGCTGCGCGCCGGCACCAGTTCGCTGCGCGCGCCGCGCAAGACGCCGGAAAAGGCCAGCTCCGACACGTTCTCGGGCAGCGGCAGCGCCGCCGAAAGCAGCGTCGCCGGGTCGGCGCCCAGCGCGATGGCCACCGGCATCGGCGCCCCTGCCCCGCCCTCGGCGCGCGCCCATGAGCGCGCATGCGCCGCGCCGCCGCGATGGGCCAGCCAGCGCAGGATCAGCCGGTCGGAGCCCAGAACCTGCGCGCGGTAGACGCCCAGATTGTAGCGCGCGATATCCTGCGCCGCGCTGCCATGCGGGCGGGTAATCACCACCGGCCAGGTGACCAGCGGACCGGCATCATTCGGCCAGGGCGTCTGCACCGGCAATTGCGTCAGATCGGCAATCTCGTCGGCCTCCTGCACCGGCGCCTTGCGCAGAATGCGCGGGCGGGCGGCCAGCGCGGCCTTGAGCACCGGCCAGCGCGCAAGGGCATCGCGCATGCCCTCGACCGGCGCCGGGCTGCGCAGCGCGGCCAGAAAGGCGCCCAGCTCGGGCAGCGCCTCGGGCGCCATGCCAAGCCCGGCGGCAACCCGCGCGCTTGTGCCGAAAAGGTTGCTGATGACCGGCATTCGCGCCGCGCATCCGCCCTCATGCGCCGCCTCGAAGCGCAGCGCCGGCCCGCCCGCGCGCAGCATGGCCAGTTGCAGCGCCGTCATCTCGTGGCGCAGATCGACCTTCTCGCGGCAGGCAAGCAACTCGCCGCGGCCGTCGAGCCAGCCGAGAAAGGCGCGCAGATCGGGGAAGGAAGAGAGGCGTTGCATCCGCGCTCCGGCACTGTCTTGCAGGGGTTGGCTAACAGAAACGGCACGGCCTTGATTTGACATGAATCAATTACACCGGACCCGTTTCATGGCAGCGAAAGCTGTACGCCCCTGCCCCGATCAATTGCCGAGCCCTCAATGCAGAACGACACGCCAGAACTTCCGATTTTTCCGTTGATTCTAAGCCATGCCATGCGCCCGTTGCCGCTCTGGCCGCTGTCGGCGGGACTGTCGCGGCTGGCCGGGCATATCCTGCACCGGCACCCCGGGATCAACAACAGAATTGATTATTATCAAGATCATGTTTTTCTTCTCGACATCACCGACCTGCCCCTGTTTCTGACCCTCGAGCCGCGAAAGGCGCGGCTGCGCGCCTTTCGCCGCAGCGCGGTGGTGCCCGGCCATGATGCCGGCATCAGCGGCCCGCTGGCGGCATTTCTGGCCATGCTGCACGGGCAGGAAGACGGCGACACGCTGTTCTTCTCGGGCGCGCTGGCCATCGACGGTGACACCGCGGCGGTGCTGGCGCTGCGCAACGCGCTCGACGATGCCGAGCTGGACCTCGCCGCCGAACTGGCCGAACTGCTGCCGCCGATAGCCGGTTTGCTGCGCGCCGGGCTGCCGGGCATGCAGCATCTGACCGGGCTTTGCCTGCAACGCGGCAGCGCCGCAAGCGAAAGGGCCTGGTGATGGAACTGGTCTGCCCCGCCGGCACCCCCGCCGCCCTGCGCGCCGCCGTCGATGCCGGCGCGCACAGCGTCTATTGCGGCTTTGCCGATGCCACCAATGCGCGCAACTTTCCGGGGCTGAATTTCAGCCGCGCCGAGCTGGAGGCGGCCATCGACCATGCCCATGCGCGAGGCGCCAAGGTGCTGGTGGCGATCAACACCTTCCCCACCGCCGGGGAGGAGGCGATCTGGCATGCCGCCCTGGCCGATGCCGCACGGCTGGGCGCCGATGCCATCATTCTGGCCGATCCCGGGCTACTGGCGCATGCTGCCGAGCGTCACCCGGGGTTGCGGCTGCATCTGTCGGTGCAGGCCGCAGCCGCCAACCCCGATGCCATCAACCTTTACGCCCGGCATTTCGGCATTCGCCGCGTCGTGCTGCCGCGGGTGCTCAGCGTCGAGGAAATCGCCGCCATCAACCGCGAGATCGACATCGAGACCGAGGTGTTCGTCTTTGGCGGGCTGTGCGTAATGGCCGAGGGGCGCTGTGCGCTTTCCTCCTATGCCACGGGCCAGTCGCCCAACATGAACGGGGTCTGCTCGCCGCCCGATCATGTCGCCTATACATCCGAGGGTGATGATACGGTTGCCCGACTGGGCGGTTTTGCCATTCACCGCACGCCCCGCGGTGCACCCGCCCCCTATCCGACGCTGTGCAAGGGCTGCTTCGTCTCGGGCGAAAGGCAGGGACATGTCTTCGAGGATGCGGTCAGCCTCGACGCCTCGCGGCTGATTCCGGCGCTGGCGCGCGCCGGTGTTTCGGCGCTCAAGATCGAGGGGCGGCAGCGCTCGCGCGCCTATGTCGCGCAGATCGTGAGCGCCTTTCGCGCGGTGACCGATGCGCTGGCGGCGGGGCGCGAACCACCGGCGCTGGCGCTTGCGCGGCTGGCCGAGGGGCAGGCCGCCACCACCGGCGCCTATGCCAAGAGATGGAGGTGAGCGATGGATCTGACGGTTGGCCCCAACCTGTTCTTCTGGAGCACCGAAAAGCTGCACCGCCATCACACCGAGCTTGCCGCAGCGCCGGTGGCACGGGTGGTGCTGGGTGAGCTGGTCTGCTCGAAGCGCCTGCCCTTCTGGCAAGACAGCATCCCCCCGGCCATCGAGGCACTTCAGGAAGCCGGCAAGGAGGTGGCGCTGACAACACTGGCGCTTATCACGCTCAAGCGCGAACGCCGGCTGACGGCCGATCTGGCCGCGATGGGCTTGCCTGTCGAGATCAACGATCTGAGCGCACTTGCCCATATCCCCGAGGGCACGCCCTTCTGGGTGGGTCCGTTGGTAAATGTCTACAACGAAGGCACGCTGCGCTGGCTGGCCGGGCGCGGGGCGGTGCGCATCTGCCTGCCGCCCGAATTGCCGCCGCGCTCGGTTTCGGTGCTGGCCGAGGCCGCGCGCGGCTGCGGCGTGGCGATCGAGGTCTGGGGCCATGGCCGGCTGCCGCTGGCGATCTCGGCGCGCTGCTACCATGCGCGGCTGCATGACCGCGCCAAGGATTCGTGCCAGTTCGTCTGCGCCGAAGACCCGGACGGGCGCGATGTCGATACGCTTGACGGGCAGAAATTCCTTGTCGTCAACGGCGTGCAGACGCTCAGCCAGGCCCATGCCTGCCACGCGCATCATGTCGAGGAACTGCGCGCGATGGGTGTGGATGCCCTGCGCCTGTCGCCGCAATCGCAGGGCTTTGGCGTGATATGCGCGGGCTATGCGCGGCTGCTGGCGGGCGAGACAGGCGCCGATGATCTGCTTGCCACCCTGCGCGCGGCGCAGCCCGGTGCGGCGTTTTGCGACGGTTTCGCCAGCGGCCATCCCGGCGTGAACTGGCGCGCCGGCGCCGCTGGCTGAGGACGTTCCCGGAACAGGCCACTTGCGTCCCTATATCGCCTGTTCCCACTGCCCCGGCCCCGATGCTCTGCATAGGTGGCCGGGGGCTTTTCCTTGTGTCGGGCCGGGTGTGACCATGGGCTGCAAATGCGGCCCGAAATCAACGCCGGCAGGCCGCTTGTGCGTCGCGGTGATTGCTCCGGTGTCGCTCGATACTCCGAGCGCCTTATGGCAGGAAGCGCGGCCACATAACGACGCCGGAAAGCCACTCATGCAGCGCCACCAGCGCCGCAAGGGCCGCCAGCCCCACCAACACCCGCATGCCCGCCGCCGGGGGCAGGTTCATACGGGCCGCGCGCATCTGGGCGATCTGCGCGCGCCAGCGGTCAGGGCCCATCTCGCGCCGGCGGCGGCGGTCGATCATGGCCATGCCCAGCGCGGCGAAGAGGGCAAAGCCGCCGAACATCAGTGCATGCGCCAGATCGCCATTCACCGCCAGATGCGCCAGCGCCCAGATCAGCAGCGCCGCCAGCACCGGGTGGCGGATATGCTTTTCCAGACCGGGGCGGGCCGGGTCAAAGGCATGGTTGCGCGCACCGGCGAAGGAAAGCGGGTTGGGCCGCCCCAGCGTCAGCGCCAGCAGCAGGCAGGCCGGCACCATGGCCACCAGCACCAGCCAATGCGCCATGGGCGGCGTCGGCCAGAGCGGCACATGCGGCGCCCGCCCGGCGGCGACGAACAGCCAGGCCAGCGCCGCCAGCGACAGCGCCGAATAGGCCAGGGTAAAGCCCCCCTGCCCCAGCCGCGCCACCAGCCATGGCCTTAGCGGCGGGCGCACCGGCACGGCATGGGTGAACAGAAAGAACGCCCAGGCCGCGACATATCCGCCCCAGCCGCTCACGGTGCAGGCGCGCCGCCAGGTTTCTTGCCGCCGGCGCGCGGTCTGGTCAGGATCGTCCAGAAGGTCAGCACGAAGCCACCAAAGGCGCCGATCCACAGCGCGGCGGAAAGATGCATCAGCCAGAATTCGGCCGGCCATATCCCCGCCGCCAGCCGCGCCAGCGTCGCGCTCGTCAAGGCCAAGTAAAGCGCGGTGATCGCGCGCCCGGCCTGCAGCGGCAGCCCGGCATGGCCGAGGCTGGCGCGCGTCATCACCGCAAGCGTCATCAGCCCGATGGCACCGGCCAGCCAGACATGGCGCGCCGCCGAGGGGGTCAGCATCCCCAGCGCGGCCAACGCCACCGCAAGAAAGCCCAGCGCCAGCATCGCATAGGCCAGATGCAGCACCCACAAGAGCGGCTCGGGCCCGCTCTGCCAGCCATGCCAGCGCGCCATGCGCCACAGATTTGCCAGCCCGGCCGTGGCGAGTAGTGCCGCGCTTGCGGCACCGGAAGGGGCCAGCACAAAGGCCACAAGCGCCACCCCTGTCAGCGCCAGCACAGCGCCATCGGCGCGGTTGAACGGCATCGGCAAGCGCGCGCCCGGCCGCCGGGCCAGCCAGTTGCGGCTAAAGCTGGGTACGATGCGCCCGCCGATCAGCGCGATCAGCATCAGCACCGTCGCCAGCCCCAGGCGCAACCCGTAGCCGTCATGCGCCAGCAGGCCGGCAGCGGCTTCGAGATGAAACAGCGCATTGGCCAGCGCGAACAGGCTCAACAGCCCCAGCACCGGCAGGTTACGCCAGTTCCTTCCGGCCACGATCTCGCGCCCCAGAAAGCCCAGCAGCGCAAGCGGCATTGCCAGATCGGCCAGCATCACCGCCATGGCGGGCAACCCGCCGCCAAGCAGGGTTACCGCCCGCCCCAGCAGCCACAACCCCGCCAACCCGGCCAGCGGCCAGCCCACCACCGGCAAGCGGCCCGTCCAGTTCGGCACGGCGGTGAGCAGGAAACCGGCGATGACCGCGGAAACGTAGCCAAAAACCAGCGAATGCGCGTGCCAGTCGGTTGCGACAAAGGCAAGCGGCAACGACGGCCAACCGGCGAGCATGGCCAGCCACAGCGCCATCGCCAGCGCCGCCCACAGGCCCGCGAACAGAAAGAAGGGGCGGAAGCCGTAGCTCAGGATCGCCGGGCCCTGCCAGCGCCGCATGGCCTCGGCCGAACTGGTCATTGCGCCACCGCCGAGCGCATGCGCGAGGCGCGCGCAAATTCGGTGACTTTGGGGTAGGCATCGCATGGTTTCACGGCGTCACCCCGGTTCTTGGTGCAGGCAACCGCCAGGCGCCGGCGGCAGCGCCATAGTCGCGCAGCCGCCAGCGGCTTTCAAGCCGGTGCCTTGCCGCAGGACCCGCCTGCGCCTGAATCCGGCAAGGCAGTCACTGGACGCCTCGCCGGGACGGGCGCCCGGCGAGGGTTGCGAGACATGGCGGGCTCGTCTCCTGCACCCGTCAGGCTGCGCCCCGGGCGCTGCCTTTCCCGTCCCGGCTGAACACCGCCATCTGACTGGCGCCGCCCAGTTGCGGGTGACAGCCGGCAATGTCGCGAAAGCGCACATCATAGCCCCATGCAGCGGCCACCCGCTGGCCCCATGCGCCAAACCGCGCGCGCGGCCACTCGAAACGATGACCGGGGTGGCGGAAACGGTGCGCGGGCACGCCAAGCAGTGGGTTGAACTCGGCATTGGGGGTGGTGATGATCACCGTCCGGGGCCGCATCTGTGCAAAGACCGCGCGCTCGAGCCGTGACAGCTGCGACGGGTCTATATGCTCGATCGTCTCAACCAGCACGGCGCAGTCGAAGCCCACCAGCGCCGGGTCGCTCTCGGTCATTGATGCGCGCCGCAATTCTATGGCCCCGGCCCTGAGCGGCTGCTTGGCAAGCCTGACGCGCAACCGTTCGAGCGAGGCCGCGCAGATGTCGATCCCCACAAGGCGCGCGAAAGCCGGTTCGGCGGCAAGGCGCAGAAAAAGATCACCATCACCGCAGCCGAGATCGAGGATCGTTTCGGCACCTGCCTCCAGGACTTCCGCCCGCACCGCCTCCAGCCGCTCTTCGTGCAGCCAGGTGGTCATGAGCGCCCCCCTGCCGGTGGGCGCTGCATCAAGGCGACATCCTTGACCGGCACCTCACAAAGCCAGCCCCACTCGCGGGCCAGATAGCGCAAGGTGGCCTCGCGGTAAAACACGACATGCGTCGGGTCCGTCCGGTAGTGCCAGCGGGCGAAACGTGCATCGTCGGTCTGGAAACAGGTCATCAGTGCCAGCCAGCCGCCCGGCCGAACCAGCCCGCGCAGGCGGGCGAATTCGGCGCGCGGGTCGTGGAAATGCTCGGCCACCTCGGTGCAGGTGACGAAATCGTAGCTTTCGCGCAGAGGCGCCGGGTCAGGGGCGAAGAAGGGGTCGTAAAGCGCCACCGAATGCCCGGCCTCGCGCAGCATGGCGGCCAGCGCCGGGCCCGGGCCGCAGCCATAATCGAGCCCGCGCGAGCCGGGAGCCAACCGCGCCAGCAGGGGATCGGCCAGTTTCGAAAGGAAGCGGCGATAGCGCGACTCGTCAGGGTCATTCTCATGGTGCAGGTAATGGGCGTATTCGTCACCGCGCGACGGCCGCTGCGCTGGCGCAAGAAAACGCGTCTCGCATGTCGGGCACTGCCAGTAGTCCCGCCGCTCCACGCTCAGGAAAGGCTCGGTTTGCGCCTTGCCGCAGACCGGACATGGCACCGGGTCCGGGTGAGACAGACCCGCCGCCATGCTCATACCGCTTCCCGGGTGCCATTGCGCGCCAGATAAACCGTCTGGGTAAAGGTGCGTTCAGTCAGCGGGTTATGAAAACTAACGGGCTCGGCCCAGGCCTGCGGAAAGGCTTGCGCGAGGTGATCGAGAAAGCGCTCATCCGCCGGATCGTTCGACCACAGCCCGAAAATGCCGCCGGGCTTCAGATGGCGCCGCACATTGGCCAGCCCTTCGGGCTGGTAGAAGCTGTCGCTGCGCGCATCGAGCAGCAATTCGGGCGTGTGATCGATATCGACAAGCACGGCATCGAAACGCCGACCGGGCCGAGCGGTATCGAAACCCGCCTCGCCAAGCGCCAATGCGAAGAAATCGCCCGGCACCAGCCGGCAGCGCGGTTCGTCGGGCAGCGCCCGCCCCAGGGGCAGAATGCCCCTTTCATGCCATTCGATCACGGGCTGCAGGAACTCGACCACCACAAGCTCGCTGACCCCATACTGTTCAAGCACCGCCTGCGCCGTGTAGCCAAGCCCCAGCCCGCCGACGACAACATCGCGCGCCACCCCCGGACAGGCCGCCAGCCCCAGCCGGGCGAGCGCGATCTCGGAGGCGGTGAAGAGGCTGGTCATCAGGAATTCATCACCAAGCTTGATTTCGTAGACATCGACCCCGAGCTTCAACTCGCGCCGCCGGCGCAGGCTCAGCGCGCCGATGGGCGTTATGCAGTAATCGATTTCTTCAAACAGATGGCTCATGAGAAGGGTTTTGCCGCCTTTCTGGCATCGCTGCCGGGATGCCGCCTTATCGGTGGTTTCAGCGTTTGATTCAACCGCTGCCTCCAGGATGGTGGCCATGATGCGGCGCTAATGACACCCGCCTTCACGCCGCCCGGCTGGCGGATGTCATTAAATCTTCACTGGATCGATCCATTTATTTCCTATATTCAGGAATTATGAAAACAAGTCCTGCCGCCCATGCCTTTGCCACGCTCGGCCATCCCGGCCGCCTGGCCGTGTTCCGCCTGCTGGTGCGCTTTGCGCCGCAAGGCGTACGCCCGACCGAGATCGCCTCGGCGCTGGGGTTCAGGCAGAACACGCTGTCGCACCATCTGGCCGACCTCGTTGCCTCGGGCCTGTGCCGCGTCGAACGGCAGGGCCGCTCGCTTTACTACGCGGTCGATCTCGACATGGCCGAGGGGCTGATCGGCTATCTGGCCCTCGATGTGGGGCGCGCGCGCCCCGATCTTCTGGCGCCGCTGCTCGCCAGCCGAGAAGACCGCGCCGGGCAAGGCGGCCAGTGGAACGTGCTCTTCATCTGCTCGGGCAATTCCGCACGCTCGATCATCGCCGAAGCGCTGCTGCGCGACCTGGGCAAGGGCAGGTTCCGTGCCTTCTCTGGCGGCACGCAGCACGATACCACACTGAACCCCTTCGCGCTCGACACAATCAAACGCCACGGGCACGACACCGCCCTGCTTCGCACCAAGCATGTCTCAAACTTCCAGCGCCCGGGCACCCCGGCCATGGATTTCGTCTTCACCGTCTGCGATGGCGCCGCTTCCGAGGAATGCCCGCCCTGGCCCGGCCAGCCGATCACCGGCCACTGGGGCGTGCCCGACCCGGCAAAGGCTGTCGGCACCGACGCCGAAAAGGCGCATGTCTTCGCGCAAACCTATGCCGCCCTGCGCCAGCGTATCGACACCTTCGTGGCATTGCCGCTCGAAAGCCTGAGCCGGATTTCCCAACAATCACACGTCGATGCCATCGGCACCGATGCCTTGCCCCATTGGAAAGGTTGATCCCCATGCCCCGCATCGCCCTGAACGGCCTCGGCCGCATCGGCAAGCTTGTCCTGCGCGAGTTGATCGACAGTGGCGCCGGGGGCGAGATCGTCCTGCTCAACGACCCGGCGGGCGACGCCGAGCAGCACGCGCTGCTGATGGAATTCGACAGTGTCCACGGCCGCTGGGGCGGAACGGTCGGCCATCACGACGGCGCGCTGGTGCTGAACGGCCAGACCATTCGCCTGAGCCATGAAAAGACGATCGAGGCGCTGCCGCTGGCCGAGCTTGGCGTCGATCTGGTGATCGACTGCACCGGCGTCTTCAAGACCGCTGCCCGGATCGCGCCCTATTTCGCTTCGGGCGTGAAGAAACTCGTGGTCAGCGCCCCGGTCAAGGATGGCGGCGCGCTGAACCTGGTCTATGGGGTGAACCATCATCTCTATGACGGGTCGCAATCGATCATCACCGCCGCATCCTGCACCACCAACTGCCTCGCGCCGGTGGTCAAGGTGATACATGAAAGCCTCGGCATCAGGCACGGTTCGATCACCACGATCCATGATGTCACCAACACCCAGACCATCGTCGACCGCCCGGCAAAGGACATGCGCCGCGCGCGCTCGGCACTGATGAACCTGATCCCGACAAGCACGGGCAGCGCCACTGCGATCACGCTCATCTATCCCGAGCTCAAGGGCCGGCTGAACGGCCATGCGGTGCGCGTGCCGCTTCTGAACGCCTCGCTCACCGATTGCGTGTTCGAGGTCGAGCGCGCAACCACCGCCGACGAGGTGAACGTGCTTTTCAAAGCTGCCGCCGAAGGCCCGCTGAAAAGCATCCTGGGCTTCGAGGCGCGCCCGCTGGTATCAAGCGATTTCACCAACGATCCGCGCTCTTCCATCATCGACGGGCCATCGACGATGGTCATCAATGGCACACAGGTGAAGATCTACGCCTGGTATGACAATGAATGGGGCTATGCCTGCCGTCTGGCCGATATCACCCGGATGGTCGCTCGAAGTCTCTGATTGCTTCATCTTGCCCAAAATACGCCGGGGGTGGGGGGGGGGGCGCCCCCCCGGG
>JAFIEG010000065.1 GCA_020832665.1 Pararhodobacter sp.
GCCCGCCGCGCCGCCGCGACCCCGGCGCCGCCCTGCCAGTGACGGCGGCGCCGGGTGCGTAGTCGGGTTGGTCCAGAAAGGTCAGCCGATCTTTCCAATACAGCGCCTCTTTGTTCAGGTGCCCCTCGCGCTCGAACTGGTTGTGCCGCGTAAAGGCATGCGCGGCGGCGTTATCGCCCCGGCCTGGCCTCGCGCAGGATGATGATGATTCCGCTTGCAACGATGATGGCCGCACCCAGAATGGTCCAGAGCATCGGAACATCGCCCCAGATCAGCCAGCCCAGCCCGGTGGCCCAGATCAGGGCGGTATAGTCGAAGGGTGCCACGATGGCGGCCGGTGCCATACGAAAGGCCTGGCCGATCAGCGCAAGCCCGAGGCTGCCAAAGACGGCGATCGCCACGAACAGCGCGATGTCGTCCGTTTGGACGGGGGCCCAGTTGGCGATGGCGAAGGGCGCGGCGTAGATCAACGGGAACAGCATCGCAAACAGCATCATGGTCCACAGACGCTCGGCGCGATTGATCCAGCGCGCGCTCATCATGAAGATGGCATAGAACAGCGCAGTCCCGACCGGCAGCAGGGCCGCCAGCTGAAACGTCGCACTGCCGGGGCGCACGATCACAAGAACGCCGACAAAGCCCAACAGGACCGCGCCCCAGCGCCGCCAGCCGACCTGCTCGCCAAGAAGGGGCACGGACAGCGCGGTGATGAAGATCGGCGCCGAGAAGACCAGCGCCGTCGCCTCGGCCAGTGGCAGGTAGATCAGGGCGGTGAAGTATAGCCATGCGCCGGTGACCATCAGGGCCCCGCGCAGCGCGTGCAGGCGCAGATGCCGGGTGCGCAACCCGACGGAGCCGAACACGGCCAGAATCACGGCGATGATGATCGGCACGGCGATCAGATTGCGCAGAAACACGATCTGGATCGGCGAATAGCGATCGGTCAGCAGCTTGGCGACTGCATCATTGGCCACCAGAAAGGCCACACCGGCGCAGATCGTGGCGATCGCGAGGGGTGTTTCGCGTGCATTCAGGGCAGCAAGCATGCGCGTTCCGGCTCCAGGTGGGGTATTGACCCACCCCTGCTACCAGAGGCGCGCGCGGGATGCGAGGCAGGTGCATCTCCGCCTCGGAACACCCGGCACCGGAATCTCCGAAACCCGCTTTCTCGGCCAGTCAAGCCTGCCCGGGCCGGCGGTCTGCATGACCACGCTTCGCACCCATTGATTCATCGAGAACGCCCGGCACCGGCAACTTGATGTCGTGTTATGCGAGGATTCCGCCATTTCCGCGACAGCCTTGACTTGCAAGGCGGTTTCGCCCAGCCTTGGCCTTGTGGTTGCGGTCTTGCGCGATGGCGGCCCCGCACCAGAGAGGGGCGCGGCACCTATGCCGGAGAACCCCATCGGACAGAGGAGAAAATCATGAAAACCAAAGCGATTTGGCTGGGAGCAAGTCTTGCTGCCACAGCCGCGCTGACGACGCCGGTGCTGGCGCAAGAGCGGGTTCCCGCGGTAGAAATCTATACCACGACCGAAGCCTATGACCCGATCCGCTATGAAGGCGCGTTCATCATTGCCGAGGCCTGGCGTGAACTGGGGCTGGATGTCACTGTATCGCCGCTGGAGTTCCGCACCCTGCTCGATCGCTTCTATTCCGAACAGGAATTCGACGCGACGATCCTGGGCTGGTCGGGCCGGGTGGACCGCCTGGACCCGCAATTCTTCCTGGGCACGCTGGACAGCCGCCAGGCCGGGCTGGGCGCCAACAATCCCGGCGGTTACGCCAACCCCGACTATGACGCGCTCTTTGACGCGCAAAGCCGCGAATTCGATATCGGCGAGCGCCAGCGCATCGTGCACGAGATGCAGGATCTTTACATGGGTGACGTGCCCGTGGTTGTGCTGTTCCACCGCGACGAGGTGGTGGCCTATAACAACACCGCCTTCACCAACATGAACGCGATGGCCGGCGAGGGCCTCTATTCCGAATGGGTGCCGATGGAGGCCGAACCGGTGGGCGAGCGCACAACCCTGCGCATCGGTGGCCCGCAGGAGCCCGACAACGTCAACCCGCTTGCCTCGACGAGCGTGTGGGGGTGGAAGTGGATGCGGCTTTATTATGACCGCCTCGTGCGGCTGAGCCCGGATGTGGAGCCCGTGCCATGGGCGGCAGAATCGGTCGAGGCCGTCGATGAGGTCACGGTCGATGTCACCCTGCGCGAAGGCATGCTGTGGCATGACGGCGAGCCGGTGACGGCCGAGGATGTGGCCTTCACGTTCAACTACTACATGAACAGCGAATACAGCTACTTCAACGCCTATCTCGCGCCCATCGCCTCGGTTGAGGCGACTGGCGATCTGTCGGTGCGCTTCAACCTGAGCGAGCCCTCGGCGCCCTTCGCCACGATCACGCTCAGCCAGATCCCGATCCTGCCGAAGCATATTTGGGAAGGGATCGACAACCCCGAGGACCTGACGCCCGACCAGATTCCCACCGTCGGCTCCGGCCCCTTCGTGTTTGATCGCTATGACCGCGGCGAATTCATGTCGCTGAGCACCAACAGCGACCATTTCCACGCCGACAACATCGCCGTGGACGGGGTGGAGTTCCTGATCTACGCCGATGCCGAGGGGGTGTTCACCGCCCTGCAGACCGGGCAGATCGACATGACCGCCTGGCGGATGGAGCCGGGGCAGATTCCGCTGGCCGAAGGCAACGACGATCTGACCGTCGTCTCGGTGCCGGATTTCGGCTATTTCCACATGACCTTCAACACCCGCCGCGCCCCCTTCGACGACCGCGCCGCGCGCCGCGCGCTGACCATGGCGATGGATCGCGAGCGTATGGTCAACGTGTTGCTCGATGGCCGTGGCGAAGTGGGCACCACCGTGGTCGCCCCGGTCAACGCCTTCTGGCACAATCCCTTTGTCGAACGGTTCGAATACGACATGGATGCCGCGCGCCAGGAGTTGGAGGATGCGGGCTATTCCTGGGATGACGAGGGCCGCCTGGTTCGCTGACAGGCGCTGACACGACCGCCCCGTCGCAAGCGACTTGCGGCGGGGCATTCGGTTTTCCGGGCATCGCCCCGGCTGGCAAGGATGGGCGATGTCGCGCCGAACCTATCTGATCAAGCGCGTGCTCCAGGCGATCTTCTCGATCTGGATCATCGCGACGATCCTCTTCTTCCTCTTCCGGATGGGCCTGCCCGATCCGACCGCGGCGCTGATCACCGAGGGGCTGAACCCCGAACAGCGCGCCGCCGTGCGTGCCCAGTTCGGCCTCGATGCGCCGTTGTGGCAGCAATATGTTCTGTTTCTGACCAATGCCGTGCAGGGCGAGTTCGGCACCTCGTTTTCCTACCGCGCGCCGGTTTCCGAGATCGTGTGGGAGCGGTTGGCGAACACCATGATCCTGATGCTGATGGCAATCATTCTGGCCTATGGCATCGGCGTGCCGCTGGGCGCGTGGCTGAGTTGGCGGCGCGGCTCGCGCACCGACACGGCGGGCATTTTCGTCGGGCTGATGTTTCGCTCGGCGCCGATGTTCTGGACGGGGATGATTGCCATCCTGATCTTCGGCGTCTGGCTTTCGCTCATGCCGACATCGGGCATGCGCACGCTGCCCTATGACGCCGACGGCTTCTGGGACAAGGTGCTGACGCTCGATTTTCTGTGGCACGCGGTGCTGCCGGTGATGATTGTCGCGCTTTATTACCTCGGCTCGCCCCTGCTGATCATGCGCAACACCATGCTTGAGGTCTATGGCGAGGATTTCATCGAAATGGCGCGCGCCAAGGGCCTGCGCGAGCGTGACATCCTCTACAAGCACGCCGCGCGCAACGCGCTCTTGCCGGTGGTCACGCAGTTGGCGGTTACCATCGGGCTGGCCGCCGGCGGGCAGGTGGTGGTCGAGGTGGTGTTTTCCTGGCCCGGGCTGGGGCGCGAGATCCTCAACGCCGTGCGCACATCGGATTTCCCGCTGGCGCAGGCATCGTTTCTCATCATGGCGGCCTTTGTGATTACACTGAATCTGCTTGTCGATATCCTCTATACAACCCTTGATCCGCGGGTGAGCTTCAGATGAACCTGCCGCCGTTTTTTCGCGCCGCGGCCGGGCCGCTGAAGCTGATGGTCCAGGACCGGCTGGCGGTGATCGGCCTTTGTGTGCTGGGCTTCATCATCGCCATGGCGCTCTTCGCGCCGCTGATCGCCACGCATGACCCGCGCCATATCAACGAGATCGAGGACGGCTCGGTGCTTACACGCGGCGCCGATGGCTGGGAACTGGGCGAAAGCCTTGGCCCGCTGGCGCTGAACGATGCCGACCACCGCGGCGCGGATGCGCTGATCGTCGGGCGCGGCGCGACAGTCTGGGAACGCGACGGCGCCCAATGGCGGCGGGTCGAGATGCCGGTTTCCACCGATTTCAACGCTGTCGCCTTCGGCCCCGACGCGGGCGCGCTGATCGTCGGCGAGCGGGGCACGATCCTGTCGCTTGAGGGGGGGGCGTGGCGCGCCATCGATGCCCCCGCGCCCGCCGATCTGCGCGGCGTGGCCTGGATCGACGCGAGTTCGGCCCTGATCGTCGGCGCGGGCGAGGAGATCTGGCGGCTGGACCTGCCCGAGGGCACGATCACCGAAATCGACAGCCCCGTGGGGCGCGGCTTTTCCCTGCGCTCGGTCGCGCGCGATGCGGATGGCACGCTGCTGGCCGTGGGCGAGCGCGGCCTTGCCATCCGCTATGACCCCCAGACCGGCGCGGCGGTGCTGGACAGGCTCGGGTCGAGCCGCGATCTGAACCATATCCATGTCGCGCCGGGCGGCGCGGCGCTGGTCACGGGTGAGCGAGGCACCTTGCTGCGCCGGGCCGGCCCCGATGCCAACTGGATCACCGACCCCGCCCCCGACACCCGCGCCCTGCGCGCGGGCTGGATCGACGACAATGGCGCCGCGATCGCCGTCGGGCGCAACGGCATCGTCATGGAATGGGACGGCGCCGCCTGGCAGCTTGTCCCGACCGAAAGCGAACGGCACCTGCGCGCGCTGCTGATCGAGGGCGAGAACTGGCTGGCGCTGGGCTCCGACCGTTTCGTCACGCGCACCGCGCCGCCGTCGCGCGAACACTGGTTCGGCACCGACCATCTGGGCCGCGACCTTTTCAGCCAGAATGTCCATGGCAGCCGCATCGCGCTGCTGGTGGGCTTTCTGGGTGCCGCGCTCGTGGTGCTGATCGGCACCAATGTCGGGCTGATCGCCGGCTATTATCGCGGCCGCACCGAAACCGTGCTGATGCGCACCGTTGACGTGATGTACGGCATCCCGTTCGAGCCCTTCGCGCTGATCCTGGTGCTGCTGTTCCAGCCAAGCCTTCTGATCGTCATTCTGGCCGTCAGCCTGCTGACTTGGCGAACCGTGGCGCGCCTGATCCGCTCGCAGGTGCTGAGCCTGCGCGAGCGCCCCTTCGTCAAGGCCGCGCGCGTTGCCGGCGCGTCGGACCTGCGCATCATGTATCTGCACATCTTCCCCAATGTCATGCCGCTGGTGTTTCTGGAACTCGCCATCATCGTCGGCGTGTCGATCATCGCCGAGGCAACGCTCAGCTTTCTGGGTCTGGGCCCGCCGCACGCGATAAGCTGGGGCGGAATCCTGCACGATGCGCGGCTTTCGGGTGCGTGGCGCACCGCCTGGTGGTGGAACCTGCCGCCGGGGATATTCATCATGGTGACGGTGCTGTCGGTGTTCTTCATCTCGCGCTCGCTGGAAGTGGTCGCCAACCCAAGGCTGAGGGCGCGGCAATGAGGGATACGGCTGCGCCAAACCTGCTCGATGTCCGCGATCTGGCCATTCATTACCGCACCGGCGCGGGCCCGGTGCAGGCGGTTGACGGCATCGACTTTTCCATCGCCCCCGGCGAAGCGCTGGGGCTGGTGGGCGAATCCGGTTGCGGCAAGACCACCGCCGCCAAGGCAATGCTCAAGCTGCTGCCCCCCAATGGCGAGATCCCGCGCGGGCGGATGGATTTCGCCGGGCGCGACCTTGTGCCCTTGCTGGGCGAAGACATGCGCCGCGTGCGCTGGAAGGAGATCGCCTGGATCAGCCAGGCGGCGATGAATGCGCTTGATCCGGTCTATCGTGTGGGCGAGCAGATCCTCGAGGCGATGCAGGCGCATATCACGATCGACCGGGCCGAGGGCATGGCCCGGGCCGAGGATCTGTTCCGCGCCGTGGGCATCGACCCCTCGCGGCTGCGCGCCTATCCGCACGAGATGTCGGGCGGGATGAAGCAGCGCGCGGTGATCGCCATGGCCATGGCGCTTGAGCCGCAACTGCTGATTGCCGACGAGCCCACCACGGCACTGGATGTGGTCACCCAGGCGCAAATCCTGTCGCGGCTGGCGCGGCTAAGGCGCGAACGCGGCATGGCGCTTTTGTTCATCACGCATGACATTTCGGTCGTGGTGCAGACCTGTGACCGGGTGGCGGTGATGTATGGCGGCAAGATCATGGAAACGGGGCCGGTGCGGCAGGTTTTCGGCACCCCCTTTCACCCCTACACCATGGGCCTGACCAACGCCTTTCCGACGCTCGAGGGGGCGCAGCGCGAGCTGATCTCGATCCCCGGCACCCCGCCCGACCTGCTGCGCCCGCCCCCCGGCTGCCGTTTCGCCGAGCGCTGCCCGTTTGCCACCGAGCGCTGCCGGGCCGAGGAACCGGTATCGCATCGGGTTGGCGACGGGCGGCTTTCGGCCTGCCATTACCCCGAGCGGGTTGAAGAGTTCCGCCGCACCGCCGCCACCAACCAGGCCTGGGCCGAGGTCGGCCGCCGCCTGAACGAAGAGGTGGTCACCGCCAGCCGCAAGAGCCGTGAAACCAGCGCCGAGGTGTTGCAGGTGGAACAGCTGGTCAAGCATTTCCCGGTGCCGGGCGGGTTCTTCGGGAAATCAGAAAGCAAGGTCCATGCCGTGGATGGGATCGACCTGACCCTGCAGGCGGGCGAAATCCTGGGGCTGGCGGGCGAATCCGGTTCGGGCAAGACAACGACGGGTGAGATGCTGGTGCGGCTGCAAGAGCCCACGGGCGGGCGCATCGTGTCAGAGGGCGACGACATCGCGCATCTGAAAGGCTCTGCGCTCAAGGCGTTCCGCCGCCGCGCGCAGATGGTCTTTCAGGACCCTTATCAAACGCTCAACCCGCGCTTCACGATCCGCGACATCGTCGGTGAACCGCTCAAGATCCACGGCCTGGCCAGGGGTGCCGAGTTGCGCACCCGCGTCGTCAAGGCGCTGGAACGCGCAGGGCTGAAACCCGCAGAGACCTATATGGAGCGGTTTCCGCATGAGCTGTCGGGCGGCCAGCGCCAGCGCGTCGCCATCGCCCGCGCCATCGTGCTGGAGCCACGCTTCATCGTTGCCGATGAGCCGGTCTCGATGCTGGATGTGTCGATCCGCGCGGGCGTGCTGAACCTGATGCGCCATTTCCGCGACGAGATGGGCATCTCGTTTGTCTATGTCAGCCATGACCTGCCGACGATCCGCTATGTCGCCGACCGCACCGCGATCATGTATCTGGGCGAGATCGTCGAAGTGGGGCCCACCGAAAAGGTGATCGCCGAGCGGCGCCATCCCTATACACGCCTGCTGCTCGATGCCTCGCCCGAGCCGGACCCTTCGGTGGAAAAGCCGCCTCTGGAATCGGCGGGCGAAATCCCCTCGGCCATCGACATTCCCAATGGCTGTCGGTTCCACAACCGCTGCCCGCTTGCCACCGTGACCTGCGGCTGGGAAGGGCGCGACGTGATCGCGGCACTGGCCGAATGGGACCTTGCCGAAAACCCGCGCGAGGCGCTGGGCACGCCGGCGCGCGAGGGGCTGGATGTGCGCATCCCGGCGCCCGGCGGCGCGGCGGCGGCGCGTGCGCAACTGGCGAAGGTGTTTGCCCAGCGCCCGCCATCGCTCGCCGAGGCCGCGCAGATCGAGGAAGAGGGCGCATCGCTGCGAATTCGCTTTCAGCCCCGCCCGTCACCCGCCCGTCGCAAGATCGCCGAGGGGCACGAGGTGGCCTGCGTTCTTTTCCCGCAATGACACGCTGATGGCTGTGCCCGGGCGGCGCGGTTGGATGGGTGGGGCGACGCCCGGGCGCAGCCATCAGCGGCCGATCGCATAGGCCTGCATCAGCCGCGGCGAGGCGCCCGCGCGCAGCAACCCGTCGCCATCGCGCGCCGCGGCGGTCAACCGCCCGACGCTCCAGGCCGGGGCGCCTTGCACGTCATGGCCGCGCCTTCGCAGATCGGCCAGCACCTCGGCGCCATAGCTTTCCTCGACCAGAATCTGCCCGGGGCTGCGCGAGCGCGGATAGAACGAGGCTGGAAAATGCGTGCTGTGAAACAGCGGCGCATCCAGCGCCTGCTGCAGCCCCAAGCCGAATTCGGCGACATAGAGAAAGAACATCAACTGCCACTGGTCCTGCTGGTCGCCGCCCGGCGTGCCGAACACCATGGCCGGGCGTCCCCCATGCAGCGCCAGCGTTGGCGAAAGCGTCGTGCGCGGCCGCTTTCCCGGGGCCAGCGAACCCGGCAACCCCTCTTCCAGCCAGAACATCTGCGCGCGAGTGTTCAGGCAGAAGCCAAGGCCGGGAATGGTGGGCGAGCTTTGCAGCCAGCCGCCCGAGGGGGTGGCGGCGACCATGTTGCCCTCGGCGTCGATGACATCGACATGCACGGTATCGCCGCGCTTGCGCGCGAGATGGGCCATGGTGGGCTCATAGACCGCGCCATCGGTGCTGCTGAGCCGTGCCAGCGCGGCCTGCATCCGCGCCACCTGCGCTTCATAGTCCGGCACCGTGCCGGGGCGCAGCGCCAGATCCGCCTGCGCGCCGATCAGAGACCGGCGCGCGGCGGCGTAGTCATCCGACAGCAGCTCCGCCATCGGCACATCGACGAAATCGGGATCGGCGTAATAAACCTCGCGGTCGGCATAGGCCAGTTTCATCGCTTCGGTAAGCGTGTGAACGAAATCGGCGCCGAAGGGCTCCATCCCGGCCAGTCCTGTGCCTTGCAGCAGCGACAGCGCCTGCAACAGCACCGGCCCCTGGCTCCAGGGTCCGCATTTGGCCAGCCGCCAGTCGCCATGATCGGCGCACACCGGCGCCTCGATCCGGGCGGCATATCCGGCCATGTCGTCAGCACTCAGCACGCCCCGGTGCATTCGCCCCTCGCTGTCGGGTAGTTCAGTGCGCCCCAGCCAGTCGCCGATCGTCTCGGCCACGAAGCCGCGATAGAAAGCTTGGCGCGCGGCCTCGATCTGCTCGTCGCGCTCGCTTTGCGCCTCGGCCTCGGCCAGCAGCCGGCGCCAGGTCGCGGCCAGCACCGGGTTGCGCAGATTGCCGCGCGGCGCGGGTGGCTGGCCACCCGGCAGCCAGGTCGCATGCGAAGTGGGCCATTCCGTTCGAAAGAACTCTGCCAGCCCGGCGATGGTGTTGGCAACGCGCGGCAGGCAGGGGTGGCCGGCCTCGGCATAATGGATCGCGGGTTCCAGCACGTCGCGCAGCCGCAAGCGGCCGTAGTCGCGCAGCATCAGCATCCAGCCATCCCAGGCGCCAGGTATGACCGTGGCCAACAACCCGTCGCCGGGCACGGACTCCAGCCCCTGGGCGCGGTAATGGGCGATGCTGGCCCCGACAGGGGCGCCGCCCTGGCCACAGATCACCTCGACCCGGC
This sequence comes from Pararhodobacter sp., assembly GCA_020832665.1. Classification (GTDB taxonomy): domain Bacteria; phylum Pseudomonadota; class Alphaproteobacteria; order Rhodobacterales; family Rhodobacteraceae; genus Pararhodobacter. Next base: position 9,721 of record JAFIEG010000065.1, read on the forward strand.
CACGCGCGACCGACCACAGGATTGCCGGCATCTCGCCGCCCGGGCCGTTCAGATTCGGCTCGACCACCTGCAGCACCAGCCCCGCAGCCACAGCGGCATCGAATGCGTTGCCGCCGCGTTCCAGCATCGCCATCCCAACCGCCGAGGCAATCCAGTGCGTGCTGGCAACCACGCCGAAACGCCCCGATATCTCAGGGCGCGTGGTGAAACCTGTCGGGCCCATCACAAGCGACCCCGAGCACGGCGCAAGTTTGCGCTCAGACGAGGCGTGCGGATACGACACCCGGCGACCGTGGGCCGCTGCGTTGACATGGTGAAAGCCTCCTTGATCGGAACGAGCTTCAAGTCGTCTCAGAGCCGGCCCGCGGGACGGTAATCTGGAAGACTACAGTAAAGCGGTGGCCGCTTCGATGGGCGAAAGGCAGCAGCAATTGTCGAATGGCGGCGATGCCGAACGCCTGCGCCTTGCAGATGCATCAAATTGCTTCGCTTCACGAGCCGACCGTGTTCCCACGCTCCCCCAAAGGCCGCCTATTCGGCATTACCTCTGTCTCGGACGTGTGTGGACGCCCCCTTTGATGCAAGCAGAATCTTGGGCACGGTTCGGCATGTGATCAGGTGCGGTCGTGTGTCCGGCCTCGAAGATGCGGCCTGTCATGCGCCGCGGGACTGTATGGAGATAGCAGGTCAGGACCAGTTCGCTTACCCGCGCTCGGTGGCGCTCCGTCCGGAATGCTGGTTCGCCCGACCCGGTCTCTTGACCGTATGCCCTTACGTTCCCTCGCCTCCTCTCACATCCGGCGACACCCCGACGACATCGGCCTATGCGGTCGCGATCGCCGGATCCCTGTAATCCTCGCCCTTGCGCAGCAGCGCCCAAGCTGTGCGCGCCATGCGGTTGGCCAGTGCGACCGCGACCAACATCTTCGGCTTGCACGCCAGCATCCGTGCAAGCCAGGAGCCTTCGAGCGCGCCTTTGCGTGCTGCCGCGATACCTTCGTCAGCCGCGCGGGTGCCGGGCGGGCAACTCAGGCCGAGCGCATCCCCCGGTTACCACGGCGTGTAGCTTCCGACGCTCCAGATATGCCCTTCGGGATCACGAAAGGTGAAATCGCGGCCGCCATAATCCTTGTCGGTGAGCGGCAGCAGGATCTCGGCGCCGGCGGTCACGACGCGGTCGTGGATCGCGTCCACATCCTCGGCGATGACATAGATCGACTGCGTCGGGTGGTCGTCGGGGCGGGCGAGCATCGTATCGAGCTGCCCCACGCCGGTCGAGCCGAGCATGATCATGCCGCCACCGAAGGCGATCTCGGCATGAACGACCTTGCCGGCGTTGTTGTGATGGACTGCTTTCGCGGCAAAGCCGAGATTGGTGCACAGCCACGCGATCATGGCATCGGCGTCGCGGTAGCTCACGCAGGGGATGATGGTGCTGGACATCGGGCGGGCCCTCCTTTGGTCTGGACATGTCGGGCCACATTGGCAGACCCGCTTGCGGCCGTCTTGAACGAATGGAACCTCGGGGCAGCTATGCCGGCTGCGCCAGAAACTCGCGCGGGCGCAGGCCAGTGAATTCCCGGAACTCGCGCGAAAAATGGGCCTGATCGGCATAGCCGGCCTCGGCCGCGATCCGCGCCAGCGTGGCGCGCCGCGGCGCTTGCATCAGCCCCACCGCCAGGTCGAGCCGGGCAATCCGCGACAGGGTCTTGGGCGAGAGGCCGGTCACCCGCCGGACCATCCCCGACAGATGCTTGCGGCTGCAGCCGGCCCGCGAAGCGATCTCGTTGATGCGGATGTTACCGTTGGCATGCGCGATTTCCTGCAGCGCCAGATCGACCAGCGTTGGCGACAGGTCGGCCTGTGCGAGGCGCTCGGACAGGAAGGCCTCGGCCAGCGCGAAGCGGTCGGCCCATGCGCGGCTGGCCTCCAGCCGCTCCTCGAGCCGTGCGATTTCTGCGCCAATGACATCGGCCAGATCCACCGTCCGCTCGGCCAGTTCCGCCAGATCACAGCGCAGGATGCGCATCGCGGCCTGCGGCGTCAGATCGATCTGCAGGCAACGTGGGTCGCCGAACGACGACACCACCGTCGGCCCGCGGTGCAGTCCGGCGACAAAGCTGCGCCGGAGCGGGCGCTCGCCGCCGGCATGCGAGGGGTCGCTTATGCTGAAGCCACCGCCGAAGGTAAGGATGAGCGGGACCGACAGCATCGGCGTCTCGGTGCGCGTGACGCTGGCGCCACCGAACTCCTCGTAGCCTTCGATCCGCGCGGTGACGCCACGAAGGCGCGGGCCGGGCCGAACGCTCAGATGGCGCCATTGGCCGGTTTCGTCCGTGGCCTCGATCTGGGCGCTACCGGCGTCGTGCATGGCGCATCCCCGGCTTCTTGCCGATAGCGGGGTCAGCCAGCAATCGCCGATACCCGTCCGAGTTCAGCGGCACCTGCGCCACCCTTTCGTCATCATCGTGATGCAGCCCGTAGCCATGCGCCTTGACCAGCGGCGAGGCGCGCAGGCACGCCCACGGCTTTCGCGTCCATTGGTCTGCATTGACCTGCCCGAAGCGCGCGCGGTCGACGGCCAGCAGCAACTCGTCAGATGTCATGGCAAAGGGATGGTCTTGCAAAAGGGCGAATTGCAAGGCCGCGATGGTTCCCGCTCGCGCGGGCGGGGTCGCGCGCTCAACAGGGCAGTCTTCGGACACCGTGATCAGGGTCGATCTGTAGTTGGTGCTGGTCAATGGTCTGTCCCTTGGGTCCGGGCATGGAACTTTAGCACATCGGGTAGCGACGCGACCAGCGCGCGCCCGGGTGCTTTGCCTTCAACTGGCGCTCGCGGAGTATGCCCCCGATCTTGTCGTCATGGCCTCGGCGCCATCGCGAATGCTGACTACCCGCCGGCGGCGATCCAGCCAACGTCCTGCCGCGGCAGTCGGGACAGGCGCCAGGGCTGCGCGGCGCCCGCCGGTCCCACGGCCACGAGCCGGCGGGCCTGCGTGAAGGTCGCGCGGATCAACGGCATCGCGGCGGTTCGGATCAGCGCATGCCCGAGACAGGCATGGGCGCCCGCGCCGAATACCGGCGCCCGTGGGCCGTTGCGGCCGGGCAGAAACCGCACCGGCGCGCGATAGGCTGCCGGATCGACGCAGCCCGCCCCCCACCACATCCACAGAATCGTGCCGCGCTCGACCGAAAGCCCGGCAAGCGTGACGTCTTCGGTTGCCTGGCGCATCGACAGGATCACCGGCATCGCAAGTCGCAACGCTTCTTGCAGGCAGGCATCGATGCCTTGGTGGGCAACGATGTCAGGCGATTGCCGGGCGAGAACAGCAATCGCGCCGCCCAGCCCCGCCGCGGCGCTGTCGATCCCGTCCACCGCCATCGAGGCCACCAGTGCCACCGGGTCGCGGTTGCTCGCAACCGGCATCGCATCGGCGATCTCGCGCATGAAGGGCGATGTGCCCTCTTCCCAGGCTGCTTGCGTCAATGCCCGAACTCTGCGCGCGGCGCCAGCCTGCGCGGCGGGTTCGGCGGTGGGGTCGGACAGGGTTGCCACGGCATCGGCCAGGGGTGCCTCGGCGTGGGGCGGATACCCGGCGATCTGCGCCCAGACCCGCGCGGTGAGGGGCAGGACCAGTTTCTGCACCAGATCGAAGGCGGCGTCTGTGGGGCAACGCGCAATCGCCTGCATGACAATTGCCTCTATCTCGGCCGCGCGCGCCGCAACAGGGACCACACCCAGCCCGGCCAGTGCCGCCCTGCGCAACGCCCGATGCGACGCGCCTGCCCGGGCGAAGAGCCCGGCACCATAGAGCGTGGCAATATCGGTGTGCTTGCCGAACGCGTCCGCGCCGACTGCCACGCCTTCGATTGCCGGATGGCGCGCAAAGGCTGTCAGTTCGGCCTGTCCGAAAAGGCAGATCGCCCCGTCAGGGGCGCGCAGCACCCGTTCATTCGCCTGAAAAAGCCGCGCGAAGATGGCGGCCGGATCGGCCCAGAAGGCCGGATCGTTACTATCCGTGAAAACACGCATCATTCGACTCCCTCGATGCACACGCCTTGACGCCTCCGGCTTTTTCCGGGGCGTTCGCTCCCGTCTGCAGGGAGGCTCAGCGGTTGTGGAGAGTGTCAGTCAAGGGTGGCTCCGTCAGTGCTTGGCCATTCATAACCGTTGCCTGCCCTTATGGAAACCGCATGTCTGATGCGCATTCGTTGCTACTGGATCGGCCCATGGCTCATGGGCGTGCGCAGTTCGACGAGGTGGCTTTGATGGCCGGGATCAGGCCGAAGCGCACTCGTGAGATCGTGGAGCAGGTGGATGCGGGCGTAGCGGGGTGGGATCGTCATGCACAGCGCACCGAGGTTCCACAGAACTTGTCGCTGCAGATCGCCGAAGGGATGAATATGGCGAGGGGCTGGTGAAGTGTTTGCAGGCCGTCTGCCTGATTGGCGTGCTGGACAGGAACCGCGCCCAGCTCTTTACGCCGTTCGCGCTCGGCAACCTGTTTCTGGTGCGAAAGAAGCTGACGGCATGAGGACGAATCGCTCCGAAATCCGCCAGTCCGCTCCAATGGCGGGCCTGAGTGTATGAAATCAACCGCCAGACCGCCGTCTTCCGTCCGACAAGGCGCTCAAGTCGCCATTTCGGCGCAGCCGAACACGTTGATCAGACTTTCCCTAGTTTGCTCGACGCCCCGGCAGGGCACCGTCGATCAATTCCTCGAACTCCGCTGCCATGACCAGAAGGGGTTCGACGCTTCGCCGGGCGCGCGAGATGAGGAAAAGTCCTTCGTGGGCGGCCTCGACCATCAGGGCCAGGGTTTGCGCGCGCTCGGGCGCCATCCCCGCCTTCTCAAATGCGTCGCGCATCAAGCCCGCCCATTCGTCGAACGCACCCCGGCAGAGTTCGGCAAGCTCTGCAAGCTCGCCATGGGCATCCAGGACGAGGGGCGCCACCGGGCATCCGAACGTGTAGTTGGACTGCTCCATCATCTGCGCCGTCGCTTCGATGAAGCCGCGAACGCCTTGCCCGGGCGTGGGCACTTCGGCCAGCGCCTGGCGCAACGCCTCGGTCGCCTCCGCGATGCTGGCGCGCGTCGCCTCGGCCACAATCTGCGGCTTGCCGCCGGGGAAGTGGAAGTAGAGCGATCCGCGGGGCGCGCCGCTTTGCGTCAGGATATCGTTGAGCGAGGTGCCGAAATAGCCCCGCTCCTGCAGCAAGCGCGCAGTCGTCTCGATCATGCGGTCGCGGGTTTTCACGTTCATGCCGCTTCCTACCTTCATTGACGAAATATGACAACTGGTCTATATAATATGAAGAACGGTCTACTTATTACCAATTGAGTCGTTCCATGAAGGAAGCCATGCCATGATGCACACAACTCAAGAAACAAGCGCACCCCGTCGCCTGCGCACGCCGGCCGGCGTGACCATCTTCCATGAACGCCATGGCACCGGGCCCCCCTTGCTGCTCGTCCATGGTTCGTTTTGCGATCACCGCTCGAACTGGCAGTTCGTCGCACCATCGCTGGCCGAAGCCTTCACCGTTCACGCGCTGGCACGCCGCGGGCGGGGAGAAACCGATTCGACCGAGGGCCACAGCGTCGAGGATGAGGCGGCCGATGTCGCAGCTCTGATCGAAGCGATCGGCGAGCCAGTCCATATGCTTGGCCATTCCTATGGGGCGTTGATCGCGCTGGCGGCGGCCCCGCTTGCGCCACAACGTATCGCAAAGCTCGTGCTCTATGAGCCGCCGCTGCCTGCGATCATCACCCCGGCCTGCATTGCCGCACTCGAGGATCGGGCCGCCTCGGGGGACTGGGAAGGCTTCACCGCCACCTTTTTTCGTCTTGTGGTGTCAGTCTCGGAGAAAGAGCTTGCAGAGCTCCGCGAAAGCCCGATCTGGGCACATTTCGTGAAAGATGCGCCTGCCACCCGCCACGAAATTCAAGCGTTGCCGGCATATGACTTCGATCCGGCCAACTTCACTGGGCTGTCAATGCCGGTGATGCTCCAGATTGGAACGGAGAGTCCGCGAGAGAACTGGGCGACTGATGCGCTCGCAACGGCCCTGCCCAACGCCACGATCGCCGAGCTTCCGGAACAAGGGCACGACGCCGTGTTCACCGCGCCTGATCTGTATGCCCGGCAGGTGATCGACTTCCTGCGCGCCTGATCGCTCACGAACCAGACCTCCCTCTGCTCACGTCACCCAGCCCCGGATGTTCCGGCGCATAGTAACGCGAAGGCCTTGCGGCTTGAGGCCGACGAGAGCGCAGACAGGTCCGGAGGTTTCTGCGGGTTACCGGTCACGGACGGATGATTTGTTTGTGTCAGGGCCGTGATCACATCGAAAACAAGGTCCAGTGGCCGGTGCTTTGTCGGTCACAGCCGTTGGCCTTTGGCCGTTACATGTGCATATGAAGGGTTGGGCACCGGTTGATCAACGGCGGCGCCGGAACTGGTGAGCGCATGAAGCCAAGGGAAAATCTGTCCGAGTTCGTGCGGGACGGTTTGCGGGCCGGGCACAGCCCTGATGAGTTGCGCGGCGCACTGGAGCGCGCCGGATGGCCGGGTGCCGAGATCGATGCCGCATTGTCGATCTGGATTGACGATGGATTGCGCCTGCCCGTCCCGCGGCCGCGAGATTCGGTTTCGGGCCGCGAGCTGGTCATGTTCGGCCTCTTTGCGGTTACCCTTGTGGTGGTGATCTGGCATCTTGTGCAGCTTTCCTTCGCGCTGATCGATATCTGGCTGCCAGATCCGGGTCGCCCCGGTGGTGGATGGCAACTCGGCAGTATTCGCTGGTCGATTTCGGCCCTTGTGGTGGCGGTGCCGCTCTTCGCATAGCTGACCTACCAGGTCGAGGCGCCAACCCACAGCGCCTCCGGGCCGCATCGCTCACCCTTGCAGGTGCGTTTTGGGGCCTTTGCGGTGCTCTCGTCGATCCTGGTCCTGATCGGTAACGCCGTGGCCGTGGTTTATGCCGGCCTCAGCGGAGATCTGACGGCGCAGTTCCTGGCGAAAGCGGCGGTGGTGGCAGTTGTTTCCGGGCTCCTGATCGGCTGGTTTCGCGGCCACGCGAAGGAAGCGTGATCATGCGCTTCGCAAGCCTCGCTCTCATCGGACTGGCCGTCGTGATGATCGCGCTCGGGGTATGGACGGTCGGCGGGCCCGAACAGGCCCGGGCAGAGCGCCGGGACCAGCAGCGCATGAACGACCTGAGCAGCCTGGCCCACCATCTGGCGTGCCTGCATCGCCAGGGTCTGGAGCCCGACGGTCGCGCGGCGGCATGCCCCGAGGCGGCGCGACGCACGGATCCGCTCACGGGCGAGCCTTATCGGGTGGATGAGGTATCAGAGGAGTTCGTCCGCGTTTGCGCGCGTTTCGAGACCCGGTTGTCGCGGCATTGGTGGGTGGGCCGCGAAGATTTCGACACCGAGACTGGATGCCTCGTTTTAACGCTTCGCGATACCGGCCGCTGGTGACGCACGCATAGCTGCCCCGCCGATAGTTGCCCCGCACGCAGCGGAATCGGTTGACCCTGTCCCGCGCATCCAGTGCGAAGTTCAGACGATCGGCACGGCAATCCATCGAAATCAGTTCCTCGGGCCGAACAAAGCGCTTGGTCCAGGCGGCAGGGAGTAAACTCAGACGTCTTCGACGAGAAGCTGGACGTGTTGGTCGACCGGATCGAAAGCGACCTGGCGGCAGGGTTGTTTACTACCCCGCCCTGCGCGGCGATGAAGGGCTGCTTCACACGCTTGCAGGCGAAATCGGGGGTTTCGTTCCAGGCGATCGGGTTCATGTGCTGGCTCAGCGCGCCGAGAAGCTGATCCGCATGCAAGGCGCCACGATCGAGGTCCGCTGCATCCGCCCGACCCGGTGATGCCGCCGCCGTGATAGTCAGATATGGCAGGGCGGCGCATCGAAACTGGTGCGGCACAGCTGCCCATGCGCCCAATGCCCTGCTTCCTGGCCGGTGTCGTTTCCGTTGAAACAACCTCATCCGGCTGCAGATGAAGCGGATTGACCGGATCGGCGCGTCCGCCGGGGACACGCCGCCGACGCCTCATGCCGCAGCATTCGGCTGTGGGTCGGGGTTGATGATGGCCGTATCCTGTACGGGATGGACTTCCATATCGGTCTTGCCGATGCGGCGACCGTGTTCGCGGATCGCCTCTTCGTCGGTGGCCTCGAACAGGCAGACGCTACCAAGGCTGCCGTTTTCCTCGTTCACCACATAGGTGCGGATCCAGCGCAGGCGGTCGGACATCTCGTTCAACACCTGTTCCGATTTTGAGCTGGTGGCGGCCAGCTCCTCGGCGTTGGCCGAGAGCCTGGGACGGCGGATGTGATAGAGTTGCATGGCTTTCCTCCTTCAGATGGTTGAGCGCTCGTTTTCGAGCTGACTTCAGAGTGCCCGATGGAAGGAGGTCAGGGTAGGCGACGGTCCTGACGAGGAAGGGGGACAAAAGTGCCAGCGGCGCCTGCGGCGTCGAAAATGATGTCGGAATGGTGTATCCATGCACCATGCCGGGAAACGACATCAATGAGCCGCATCTGCTGGACGTTGCCATCGTTCTGGTCAACGAGGGCTTTGCCTCGACGGCTATTGGCCCGATCGAGGTTTTCACCGCCGCCGGCAGCATGTGGAACGAGATGAGCGGAGAGACGCCACGCCCGCGCTTTCGCGTGACGATGGCCTCCATCGACGGCGCCCCGATCCGCAGCGCCTATGGCCTGCGCATCGCGCCGGACAAGAGTATCGCCGAGATCGGCAAGGTCGATTTGATCTTCGTCTCGGCCTCGGGCGCAGTCCCGGAAGACAGGATGCAGCGCCATGCCAAGATACCGCCCTGGCTGGCGGCATGGCACGACAGGGGCGCCTTTATCGCCGGGGTCTGCTCGGGCGTGGCCTTTCTGGCCGAGGCCGGGCTTCTGGACGGACGGCGCGCGACGACCCATTGGGGCGTGGCCGAGGCGTTCAGGGAAAGGTATCCGAAGGTGGACTGGCGCCCCGAGCTGCTGATCACCGAGGATGACGGCATCTTTTGCGGCGGCGGCGTCAATGCCGCGCTCGATCTCGGCCTCTACCTTGTTGACCGGCTCTGCGGCCACGAGACGGCGGTGGGATGCGCCAAGGCGCTGGTTGTGGACATGCCGCGGGTGCATCAGTCGGGCTACGCGCTGTTACCTCTATCGCCGCCGCATGGCGACGCGAAGGTGCGGGAAGCGGAAGACTACCTGCAGGCACATTTCCGCGAGAACCCGTCCGTTGAGGAGGTGGCGCGCCATCTTGGCATGAGCTCGCGCAATCTGATCCGCCGCTTCAAGGCGGCCACCGGGCGCCTGCCTGGCGATTATCTGCAAAGGGTGCGCGTGGCAGCCGCCCGGCAGATGCTCGAAGACGGCCGGACGCCGGTGCTGCGTGTCGGCACGTCGGTCGGCTATGACGACCCGGCGTATTTCCGCCGTGTCTTCAAGCGCCACATGGGGCTCACACCCTCGGGTTATCGCGACAGGTTTCGCATGCGGTTTGCGCATTTGGGAAAACCTTCCTGATTGACCGCAGCGGCGAATGGCAGCTCTTGCCGCCTGTGACCTGAGCGTCAGCAGAGGTCTGGGCAGGGAGCACACGCTGCTGGTTGCAGGGTAGAGCCGACGGCCGGGACGCGTGCAGTTCGACGAGGTGGCTTTGATGGCCGGGGCTACCGGCATGACCGCTACGCCGCCGCGAAAGGGACGGCGTGCAGAGGGCGGGCAAGGATCGCGCTCTGGCCGCCTACCTGATCGGCGTGTTGGCCGAGGAGGACCCTTACGCGATTTCCGACGCCTGGGCCACAGCACGGGCGAAGGGCGCTGCCTGGTGCACGAGGCTGAACTTCCAGGAAATCCAGGCCTGAACTGAACGTCTCGCCTCGTGCCAGCCTTGTACTCATACAAGCTTGCGCGCCGTTCGCGCCTCGATGATGATGATGCACTATGCGCGCCCCCTTTTCCTTCCGAGACGACCCGACGGTTGGCCCCTTGCCCCTGCCGGGTTGGCTGCTGCCGGTTTCAGTCGCGCAGGAGCATGTCGAGGATGGCCGGTTCTGCTTCGAAGTCAGGATCCTCGCGCCGGTGACCCGGGGCCTGTTGGTTCATTATCGGGGATCACTTTCCGCCGCTGGGACGGTTTGAACAATCCAGACCGGGTTGTGAGCCAGATGCGCATGCGGCCCTAAGCTGACATTCGTGAGCATGGTGCCACTGGTCCTCGCCATGTGTGACTGTGGAGCCATTGGGGACAAGACATCACGGAGACCGGCAGGTATGAGACTGAATCCGATCATTTACCGCTACTTCCACGAACGGCCGGTTCGGCAAGGATAGCGCGCAAGCCTGACCGGCTGAGATGGGCCGGTTTCCTTCCGATCGTTTCACCCCCGAGGGTTCAGCCGCCCCTTTCCGCCGGGCGCTGACTGTCCCCCCATGCACCAAGCGAGCATTTCGTGGGACCTCGCTCAGGTCACAAGGCCCCTGTTAGCGATGCGCGTCTATCATCCACATGCGGGCGCAGTGGCCGGTCAGTTGCCCCCGGGGTCGAACCACCGCGCGCCTCGCTGCCCCATCTGCCGTTGACTGACGTGGTGATGCAGGGCGGTAAGAACGGGCGGCAATTTGTTGACACTGCGTTGCTTCGGCAGCCCGATCTCAATGTCCTCTTCACCTCGGGCTAAACCGAAGATGTTGTTTATCTAAGCCGGCTTGACCCCGGCGTGAAGCGTCTCAGCATTCATTACCGTCGAGCAGACCTCGCCGCAGAGATGAGGCGCGTTCTGGACGGATAGCATGGCACATCCCATGGCTTCGCCTCCGCAAAGCTACAGGGCGGGTCGGCGAGCCGACCAATGCTCATGCCGCAATACCTTCTCGCAGCATTTGGCGTGAGCGGCCTTTCTGCGGCCTTGCCTCCCGCACAGAAACCGTTAGGTCATTAGAAAGATGGCGAGACGGGAGCGTTGTGGATGTTGAAATACGTGATCGGCCTTGGTGCTCTCGTCGTGGTGGCGGTGGTCGGTTACCTCGTGCTGATTCCCGCGGCGGACCCACCCGCACCAGCGCCGGAACCTGCACCATCCGTCGCCCCGCCGGTTGCTCCCGCCCCTGTCGTTCCGCAAGACGATCCACCCGCATCTCCTGACGAGGAGGCGTTGCTTGTGGACATGGCGGCCGACGCCCGCGAAAACCTGCCCATGGCGGTGACGGACACGCTCACGCAGACTGACGCATTGTTCCTGCCGCGAATGCGGATCATGGAATACACCTACGTCATGTCCACCGCCGATGCCCGCGCCTCAGCCGGCGAGTTGCGGGCCATGATCGAATCCCGTGCGGAGACGGTCTGCCTGGAGGGGCAGCAGATGTTCGCGATGGGCGTGACCCTGCGCAACAGTTTCGAGGATCGCGAAGGCAATATGTTCCAACGGGTTTATCTTCTGCCCGAAGATTGCCAGCGGTTCTACTAACCGCCAATTGTGGCCATTGGCCGCGATTGCCCAAACCGTCCAGGCCGCGGGCGCTTGATGTGCACGATTTCCTGATATCAAGCCTTGTTGAGCCAAGCCCGCACCGCGGCTGTGTCATTGACGCAGCGTGCTAATGCGCCACCATCGACGCGACTCTGTTCTGGCCGGTCGTTCGACGAAAAACAGGTCGTTCTTCACCACGTCAGTCTGAAAGCAAAGGAAGAAACGATGTCTCTCGCACCGCTCAAGACGACCACGGCGCTTGTTGCCAGCCTGTCGATGATGCTGCCGCACCCCGCGCTTGTCGCTGCCGCATGGGCGCAGGAGCGGGAAGCCGAGTTGCTGTGCCTTGATGAAAGCGAACCGCCCTGCCCGGAGGGAGAGCCCGAGGAAGGCTCGACCCCGGCGGAACGTGCGGAACACGCAGCCGCCGAGGCTGAGCGACTGGCCGCCGAGGCAGAGGCCGCGGCGCAGATGATGCAGGAAGAAGCCGCCGCTGCCGAAGCAGAGGCCCGGCGCCTTGAGCGGGAAGCTGCCGAAGCCGAGGCTGCGGAAGCCGCCGAGGCCGCCCTTGCGCAGGCCCGGGCCGACGCCGAGCGCGCAGCGGCAGAGGCAGCCGAAGCGGAAGCGCAGGCAGAAGCGCTGCGCGCCGAAGCAGAGGCCGCCGAGGCGGCCCGATTGGCAGCGGAAGCCGAGGCACGTGCGGCAGAAGAGGCTGCAGCGGCAGAGGCCGAAGCGCGGGCTGCGGAAGAAGCGGCGGCGGCGGAGGCCGAGGCACAGGCGGCAGAGGAAGCGGCAGCGGCGGAAGCCGAAGCGCGGGCTGCGGAAGAAGCGGCAGCGGCAGAGGCCGAGGCACAGGCGGCAGAGGAAGCGGCAGCGGCAGAGGCCGAAGCTCGGGCGGCAGAGGAAGCGGCAGCGGCAGAGGCCGAAGCGCGGGCTGCGGAAGAAGCGGCAGCGGCAGAGGCCGAGGCGCGGGCTGCGGAAG
>JAFIEG010000153.1 GCA_020832665.1 Pararhodobacter sp.
CAGAAGCATTCTAGCGCCGGCGCACCGAATTGCCGCCGTCCAGGATGCCATTGATCAGCGCGGCAACGGCAACATGCATGTCGGTATGAACGCCATCGGGGGCAAGTTCATGCGCTGCCGCGGCATCCTTCAACACCCCGACGATTTCCCTCTCCGGCAGGATCTTGTGGTCATTGAGCGCCAGCAGCAGCGACTCGCAGATGGCCAGCGCGGCGGTTCCGGCAATGTCGTTTGGCAAGGTCATATCAGTTTCGCTTCCAACTCGGGGTTCAGCTGTGTCGGGCCTCGATCGGGTGGAACGTCTCGCCATCATAGGCCCGAACTGTTACTCTGGGCTGATACACAGCAGCGGGAGACACAGTTTTTTCGGCTATCCAAGTCGTGATGAGCGCGCGCTGCCGACCCTCGATGGAAACCCGGATGAATATCCTGCAATCCCCGCTGACCCGAAAGCTCTCGGCCTTTGTGGCGCTGGAAACGCTGGATATGGAAACCCTGGCGCGCTTTCACCGGCGCCGGCGCAGCTTCCTGCCCGGACACGAAATGCTTCATGAAGGGCAGAAGAGCCGATCCGCCTTCATCCTCGCCGAGGGCTGGGCCTGCGCCTACAAGATCCTGCCCGATGGCGAGCGCCAGATCGTCGATTTCCAGATCCCGGGCGATTTCCTCGGCCTGCGCAGCATCCTGTTTCGAACCGCCGATCACTCGATCGAGGCCATAACCCGCATCGAGGCGACCGAGGTGCTGGCATCGGACATACTGGACGGCTTTGCGCAGGCGCCGCGGCTGGCCACCGCCGTGCTGTGGGCGGCATCGCGCGACGAGGCGATGGTGGTGGAACATCTGGTCAATCTGGGCCGGCGCTCGGCCGAAGAGCGCATGGCGCATTTCCTGCTGGAGCTGGGCGCGCGGCTGAGCCTTGTCGGGGCGGGCGACAAGGAGGGCTTCGATTGCCCGCTGACGCAGTATCACCTCGCCGATGCGCTGGGGCTGAGCGCGGTGCATGTCAACCGCGTGTTGCGCCAACTGCGCGAGGAGGGGCTCGTCACCTTCCAGAAGGGGCGCGTGATCTTCGACGATTTCAACCGGCTCAAGGCGCTTGGCGGGTTCGACACCGCCTATCTCGATCAGGACGGGCCGTTCTTGCGGTGATCGCCCCCGGGAAAAGCTGCCGGGGGCTGTTCGGTTCTCGGGCAGAAGTCACGACAGCGCGTGAGTTGCTGCGTCCAACTCGCGGTTGCACTCGCCCTCATGCCTGGCCGCCAGCGCCCTTTCGGCCGCCTGGTAATGCCTCAGCGCCGCATCCTTCCCGGGCCCGGCCTGCGCCTTGTCCCACGCCGCCTTGACGGATTTCATCTTCTCGGCGGTGCTGGGAAGGGTGGGGGTCGTCTCCATGGGCCTGGTCCTTCAAGGGTCTGCCCGAATTGGCGAGGCCTCGCTGCCGGGCCGGGCCGGAACCCGGTTGCCGGGCAGCGAAGCCTCGCCGTTACTCGTAACAAACAATCGACGGCGTAATCGGGTGCCATCCTGATCATCTTATCGGCCTTTGGCGAAAGCGGGGCTGATGCAGGTTTGTGCCCGGCGGGGTTTGTATTCTTTTCTCACCCCCCGCACCCCCAATGAGACGGGACGGGCGCGGGGAATTACCCCGGCCCGCCCCGTTGCAATGGCCTTTGTCAGTGCTCAGCCGGTCGGCGTGATCACGATCTCGACGCGCCGGTTCTCGGCGCGCCCCGCGGCCGTGTTGTTGCTGGCGACCGGCTCGGAAAAGCCCCGGCCCGCCACGGAAATCCGCGACGCCGTGGCGCCATTGGCGATCAGCACCCGCGCCACAGCCATCGCGCGATCCTGGCTCAGCTGGTTGTTGTAGCTTGCCGAGCCGACATTGTCGGTATGGCCGATAACGCGAACCGTCGAATTGGGGTAGCGCTGCACGCTGTTGGCAACCGAGCGCAAGGCCGGGTGGAACGCCGGGTCAACGACCGACGAGCCGGTGCGGAAGGTCACCGAATCAGGCAGGATGACCCGCAGATCGCTGCCGGTATTGGTGATATCGACGCCGGTGCCGGCCAGCGAGCGGCGCAACTCGCGCTCCTGCGCGGCCATCTGCGCCCCGATCGCGCCGCCGGCCGCGGCACCAAGCGCGCCGCCGATCAGCGTTGCCCTGGTGTCGCCGCCGATCAACTGCCCGGCCGCCGCCCCGGTCAGACCGCCGATGATCGCGCCGGTGCCGGGCTGATTGGCGGTTCCGTCAGGGTTTGCGCAGGCCGCCAGCGCCAGCGTTGCGGCAAGGGTAATCGCGATCGTCTTTCCATGCTTGACCATCTTGTGCGTCCTTTCAAAGGTGCAGACCGCACGGCCTGTGCCAGCCGGTCACACCGAACTGAACGATATATGCCAGTATTCACAAATGACCGCGCTGATCTGCGTTAGGGTTTGAGCAGATGTCGCGAATGCCACGACCCGGCGGTATCGGGATCAATGGCAGATTTCGCGTCAAACACTTTCCGGGTGACCAGATCGGAAGGCGACGGGCATTTCGGGCACCTCCCACTGGCAAGCAGGGCGCGGGCCCCCCCGGGCAGTGGGGCGCGCGCGGGGTGGTGGGGGGTCAGGTGCGGGCGGGCCCCCCCCCCCCCCCCCCCCCCC
>JAFIEG010000066.1 GCA_020832665.1 Pararhodobacter sp.
CCCGCGCGCAGACCAATCTTGGCGTCATGTATGCCGAGGGTCTGGGCGTGGATCTCGACTATGCCGAGGCCGTGCGCTGGTATCGTGCCGCCGCCGAGCAAGGCTACGCCCGCGCGCAGACCAATCTTGGCGTCATGTATGCCGAGGGCCTTGGCGTGACTCTCGACATTGTCGAGGCACATATGTGGCTCGAAATAGCCACTGAAAACGGCGCTACAATTGCGGTTGATTACCGTGAGAATGTCGCCAGCGGCATGACGCAAGACCAGATATCAGAGGCGCAGCGACGCTCGCGGGCTTGCTTGGCATCGAACTATCAGAACTGCGACTAAGTCGTCTGCCTGGGATCGGTGTGATCCGCGCCCCCTGTATCGCCCGGGTTCCGCTGGCGCGGCGTCGGGTTGTATCGCCAGCATCGGGCTGATTACACGAGCGAATTCAAGCAGCGCCGCGCAACGGCTCAAACTGTCCGGGGAGGGGCCGTTTGAGCGTTCAGACCGTCGCCTGCCGCGCGATCGCGTCGAAGCTTGGCTGCTCCCATGATACGTTGCGCACCTTGTGCCTGCAGGCGGCGCGTGACGCCGGCAGGCGTTCTGGTCTGACCACTCACGCACGCGCGTCAAGATACAGGTGCGCGAGAACCGGGAACTGCGCACCGCCAACGAGATCCTGAAAAAGGGTGAGCCAATGAAACGCCAATGGTCCCAACCAGCTTTGGGGCGAACATTGGCGCGCTCACTGATGTCTTGGCACGCAAGATCGTGGGCTGGCGGGACTAGGCCTTCGTGACGCCGGGCATTGTGCTGGACGCCCCGAACCGGACAATCTGCCAGCGTTGCCCAACGGCGGGACAGCAAGTTCCATCTCAGATGCGCTATTTGCGTTATCCACCGAAACCGATAGGCTTGAACCGCGTTTTGATCATCAGTCGCTTCTTGTCACGGCAGAGGTCATCTTGATGGCACGAACTGATCCTTATTGCGGTCCTGCCCCGCTACCCGAAACGCTACTGCGCGCGTGGAATGCCGATCCGTGGCTGCTGGCCGCCCTGGCTACGGCAGGCTTTGCAGGCATTGTGATCCTGCGCCGGCAGCGCGAGCGCGAAGGGACCGATGCGCCGCGTCCCGCCCTTGCCGGTGTGGCCATGGCCGGGATGGTGATAGCCTTCGTCTCTCCCTTGTGCGCGCTGACCGTGGCGCTTTTTTCGGCACGCACGGTCCATCACCTGGTCCTTCTGGGGCTGGTCGGTCCGGCGCTGGCACTGACCTTTCCGCTGACCCGGCATCACCTGGGGGCCTGGTTCGTCATGCTGTCGGCTGCTCTCTGGGCGTGGCATGTGCCGATGATATATGCCGCCGCCTGGGAAAGCGCGCCGGTTTACTGGCTGATGCAGCTTGCCCTTGTTGGCAGTGCCTGGGGGTTCTGGAGCGCGATTCTGCATCCGGGGGCGCGCGTGCCGCAACAGTTTGGCGGTGCGTTGATGGTGGCTGCACTGGCCGGGCAGATGGGCCTGATCGGTGCCATCCTGACATTCAGCCCGCAGTTGCTCTATCCCGAGCATCTGGTCACCACCTCGGCCTTTGGTCTTTCCCCGCTGGCTGATCAGCAGCTTTCCGGGCTGATCATGTGGGTGCCGGGGATGGCGCCGCTGGCGGCTCTGGCCGCCTTGATGTTGCGGCGCGCATGGTGTGGGGTGCAGACGGCATGATCGCGGCACTGAAGGCTGTGCATATCGCTTCGCTGGCAGTCTGGTGTGCGGGCCTGGTTGCGCTGCCGTTGCTGATGCAGATCTACGGGCGGCGTGAACTCTTGCAGACCCAGGCCGGGTATGCCGAGTTCCGGCTGCTGTCACACCGCGCCTACACCCGTCTGGTGACCCCGGCCGCCATCATCGCGGTGGCCGCCGGCACCGTGCTGTTGCTGGCGCTTGACGTCCTGAACGCATGGATGATGGCAAAGCTTGTCGCCGTGTCGGGTATGGTGCTGGTGCATGCCTGGCTAGGAAATCTGATCGGCCGTTCCCGCGAGGAACGGGGCGACTATCGGTTGCCGCTGCCGATACTTGCCCTGCCGTTGGCGCTTGCGTTCATGGCGTCTGTTCTTTGGCTGGTTTTGGCCAAGCCGGACCTTTCGCCCCTGATCGACAGCCTGCCCGAGGTGATGCGCAGCCCTCAGGAGCGCGACTTGCCGCCGGGCCTGGTGCCGATCTGATAGTCAAAAACGAGTTTGCCCCCATGCCATCCCGTGACCACCGTCATCCCCGCCGCCAGGAGCGACAGCAGCAGCCCCATGGGCAGGACGGCACCCTCGTGGTCGCCCACCCGAATTGCCCAGTTCGCGCCAAGGACGGACAGCAGCATCACAGCCAGGATGAAATGGGTCCAGCTTGCCGAGCGGATGCGGATGCCGGGCACGATCAGCAATTCCACCGTCCCCGTGATGCCGGCGATAACGCCCAGGACAAAGGCACCGAAGGCGGCCCAGCCGGCAACGCGGGGCCAGAAGGCATCGGCAGTCCACCAGTAGAGCATGTCGGCGCCCAGCACGCTCATGGTCAGGGCAATGGGAAACGCCACCAGCATCGCATGCAGAGGATGCCCGGCAATGGCGATACGCGATTCTGTGTCGCGCAGCGCGCGGCGTTCCTGGACAGGGTCGCTCAGGGGCGGGCGGTTTTCGGTCATGGCTTGTCATCCTGTCAGATGAGGGGCTGGAAGGTCAAACGCCTGATCATGTCAGCGGTTCCCTTGGCCCTGGCGGGGTGCGATACCGAGCTTTCGGCACTGTCGCCCGCAGGCCCCGCCGCGGCGCAGATTGCCTGGCTCTGGTGGGGCATGCTCGCCGCGTCGAGCGCGCTTTTTCTGCTGGTTCTGGTTCTGGTGGCGATGAGCTTTGGCGCGCCGCGCGACGTGCCCGCCCGACGCTGGACACACACGCTCGGCGTGGGGTTCTCGCTGGCGGTGCTGAGCGTCTTTCTTGCCGCCGGATTGTGGGTGGGCGAGCGCCTGGTGCCGCGCGGTGCCGCAGCGGTCGAAGTGCGGGCCCATGCCTTTCAATGGGGTTGGCGGTTCACCCAGCCCGGCCCCCGGGGGATGGTGGAAACGCATGACGTGCTGCACATCCCCGCCGGCGAGCCGGTGGATGTGATCGTCACCGCCGAGGACGTGATCCACGCCTTCTGGGTGCCACGGCTTGCAGGCAAGATCGATGCCGTGCCGGGCCGCCAGAACCGGTTGCGGCTGCAGGCCGACGAACCGGGGCGCTATGCCGGCATGTGCGCCGAATTCTGCGGTGTCGGCCATGCGATCATGCCGTTCGAAGTCATTGCCCATCCGTCTGAAGACTGGCCGCAGGCCGTGACCGCCACAGCCCGGGATGCCGACAGCGACGGGGGCGAGCAATGAGCGATCCGACGGCACTGGGGCGGGAAAGCCGCGCAGCTGCGCGCTCGCGATCCGGCGCGTTTGATATCCCCGAAAATCCCCCGCAGCGCGCACTTGCGCTTCATCGCGCACTGACAGCGGTATGGGCCAACGATCCGGGCTGGCGCGGGCAGATCACGGCGGTGAATCACACCACGCTGGGGCTGCGCTTCATGGCCACCGCGCTGGTTTTCTTCGCCATCGGCGGGATCCTCGCAATGCTGATCCGCACTCAGCTTGCCACGCCCGAGGGGGCATTTCTGGATACCGAGCTCTACAACCAGATCTTCACGATGCATGGCAGCATCATGATGTTCCTTTTCGCCATCCCGATGCTGGAGGGGCTGGGCATCTACATGCTGCCCAAGATGCTGGGAACGCGCGACATGGCCTTTCCGCGCCTGACCGCGCTTGGCTACTGGTGCTACCTTTTCGGCGGGCTGATCATGCTGGGTGCACTTTTCGCGGGGGTGGCGCCGCGCGATGGCTGGTTCATGTACACGCCGCTTTCCGGCGCCACCTATTCGCCGGGGATCAACGCTGACGTATGGCTTCTGGGTGTCACATTCGTCGAGATCTCGGCCATCGCGGCGGCTGTCGAGATCACGGTAACCATCCTGCGTCAGCGCGCGCCGGGCATGAAGCTGACCGAGATGCCGCTTTTCGCCTGGTACATGCTGGGCACCAGCGTGATGATGCTGGCCGGCTTCCCGCCACTGATCCTGGCCTCGGTGCTGCTGGAAATCGAGCGGGCCTTCGGCTGGCCGTTCTTCGAAGTGGCCCGCGGGGGCGATCCGCTTCTGTGGCAACACCTCTTCTGGCTGTTCGGCCATCCTGAAGTCTATATCATCTTCCTGCCCGCGGCCGGGGTGCTTTCAACCATCATCCCGGTCATGTGCCGCACACGGATCTTGGGGTACGGGGCCATCGTGGCTTCGATCGTGGCGCTGGTGTTCCTGTCCTTCGGGTTGTGGGTGCATCACATGTTCACCGTAGGCATCCCGCACATGGCGCTGGCCTTCTTCTCGGCAGCGTCGCTGCTGGTGGCAGTGCCTACGGCGGTGCAGGTTTTTGCCTGGATCGGCACCATGTGGCAGGGGCGGCCTGAACTGCACCTGCCGATGTATCATGTGCTGGGCTTTTTTCTGACCTTCGTCATGGGCGGGCTGACCGGCGTCATGCTGGCGCTGGTGCCGTTCAACTGGCAGGCGCATGACACCGCTTTCGTAACCGCGCATCTGCATTATGTCCTGATCGGCGGTTTCGTCTTTCCGATCATGGCGGCGGCCACCTACTGGATGCCGCAGATCACCGGGCGCGCGCGCATTCGGGGCGTGGGCGAGGCGGCGTTCTGGATCATCCTGATCGGATTTCACGGCACCTTCTTCGTCATGCACCTGACCGGGCTACTGGGAATGCCGCGTCGGATCGACATCTACCCCGACAACCCCGAATGGATCTGGCTGAACCTCACCTCATCGATATTCAGTTTCGTCATGACCATCGGCTTTGCCCTTTTCGCGCTGGATCTCTTTCTTCAGGCCACGCTGGGCAAACGCAGTGCACGCAATCCGTGGCAGGCGCCGACGCTGGATTGGGCGCTGGCGCTGCCGGCACCGGCCTACAATTTCGCCTCGCTGCCGGGGCCACGACTGCTGACGGGCGAACCGGCGCGCCCGGCCCTGCTGCCGCTGGCGCGTGGCGAAGGTGTGCTGCCGGGCGCGCCGCGCGGCCGGCGCGAATTTCTGGTCACCAGTATCGGTGCAGCGCGGCCGGACCATGTGGCGGTTCTGCCCGGGAACACCGCTCTGCCGTTGTGGCTGGCCGGTGCCATCGCGCTGTTCGTGCTGCTGATGCTGTCGGGGCATTACATATGGACACTCCCGGCCCTGACGCTTGTTGCCGCGCTGATCTGGCGTTGGGGGCGGGGGTTGACCACCGAACAGGATCATCCGGCTGTCGAGGCCGCGCCGGGCCTGTCCTTGCCCGTGCATTACCATGCTCATGCCAGCCTCGGCCACACCGGCACGATATGCCTTCTCTTCTCCAACGGGGCGCTTTTCGCTTCGCTGCTATTCGGGCTCGGCTTCCTCACATTGGTCACCCCTGGCCCGGACGCGCCCGAAGCTTTCGTGCCGGGCCAGTCAGCAATTCCGGCGATGGCGACGGTGGTGGCCGGGCTGGCGCTGGGAGCAATTGGTGTGCGATTGGCCAGGCACGCGGTGCAAGGCGAAAGGGGCACCGGAGCGTTGTGGTTCAGCGCCGTTGTCAATGCGCTGGCGCTCCTTGCGGTGGCGATTCTGGGGCTGGGGCTTATGGATGACCCCACCACCCATGCGCGCGATGCCTTGCGCGGCGTGCTCGCTGGTTATGTTGCGCTGCATGCGCTTATCTGCACCGGATTTGCCGCCTTCGCGCTTGACCAGTTGCGGCGGGGAGAACTGGCCAACGGGCGCACGGGCACGCTGAAAACGTGGCGATTTTGGCAGGATTTCAGCCTGGCGACCGCGCTTCTGGCGGGGGCTGCGGCCATCATGCAGGGGGGTGTGTGATGGCGCGGGGGGCGCTCTGGCTGGGGCAGGTGCTGGCCGGCCCGGCGATCTGGGCTGTGACCTTCGCGGCGGTCTATGCGCTGCACGGTACGGGTTGCGCACAGGGTTGGGATGCGATGGCCACCCCTGTGGGCAGCGTGCACCGGCTGGCGATGGCGCTGGCTTGGGGTGCGGGCTTGCTGGCCTGCGGCGGATTGCTGCTGCGCTTTTCCGGCACTGAAACCCGCTGGCAGGCGCTGCCGCGCATGGGGGCGTGGATCGGGCTGGGCGCCACGTTGTTTTCGCTATTCCCGCTGATCGTCCTTCCGGCGTGCTGAAACAAGGACCCATCGACGGAAAGCGGGACAGCCCGCCCGGCCCGTGCCGGCATGCAGATGCTTCGGTGGCACCCAAGCCCGTGTTCTTGATCGTTGGTTGCGCGAGGGGACGACGTAAAGCGCCGGTTGCCTCAGGGCAGCCGGCGCTTGAAAAACGATGTCGAATGTCTCGCGATCAGCGTCGCGCCAGTGCATATCCGGCCAGAAGGCCAATCGCCGCGGCAAATCCCAACGCAATGGCGGGGCGCTCGGCAGTAACCCGTGCGGTGGTGGCCCCGGCTGCCCTGGTATGATCGGCAACCGCGCCGTACCCCTTTTCGGCCTGAAGCAATGCCTGTCGCGAGGCCTTGCGGGCCTCGTCAACCGCAGCCCTTGCCTTGTCATGACCGGTATTGCCAAGCGCCTCGGCAAGTTCCTCGATCCGCTTGCGCAAGGCACCAACCTGTTCGGAAAGATCCGCACCTGCTGCGTGCGCACCCTGCTTTACTGACTTCGCGGCCGATTTCCCCTGCTCGGCGCTGGAGTTCGCCTTTCGATTTCCCAGAATTGCCACAAGTATCTCCTGTATCTTGAATGCCCCTGGCCTTGACCTCGTAGGGGCGGGTGAGGCGGAACCGGGGCGATCAGCGGTGATTTGCCTTGGTGCCGTCGGTCATTCGGGTTCGCTGACCCATGTCCTGATCGCGGCTCACGTTGTGCTCCTTTGCCAGTCCCGCTTTTTCTGCGGTCTCATGCCGATAAAACGCATGGCCAGGGGCAAGGTTCCGTTTAAGGGCGTGGTTTAGCCGGTAGAGCGGCGGAAAAAGCGCCTCTGTCATCAGTGCCACAAGGTGCACGGCAAGACGGTCGCCAAACAGCATCAGCGAATACCTGGCATGCCGATGCCGGCCGGCAATCAGGCCCTGTTGGTGCCGGATGCGGCCATAACGGCCAGAGTGGTGTTGTCGGTCAGGTCCATGCTTTCATCGGGCTTCAGCCGAAGCAAGCCAGCCAGCGCGCGCCGGCCGCGATTGGCGCTACTCTTGATGGTGCCGGGCGCGCAGCCACAAGTCTGCGCAGCCTCGTCGAGAGAAAACCCAAGTGCACCCACCAGCACCAACGCTTCGCGCTGTTCGGAAGGCAGTTTTGCAAACGCCGCAGCCAGCTCTGCAAGGGCCAGGCGTCTGTCATCCGCGGTCACGAACGCCCTTGGCGCGTTCGGTGCCTCGGAAAACACAGTTGGTTGAGTGGCGCCGTCATTGAGGGCGGTGACATCACCAGAGCTTATGCGCCAGATTGAACCCGTATACGAAAGCATCCTTCAGGAAGGGAAAATCATGTCGATGTCGACGCGCATTGCCGAGGAGCTTCCGAGTCTGCGCCATCATGCGCGCGCATTGACGGTCGGGCAGGAAACCGGATCGTCACCGATCCGGAACATGAGGTTTCCGGCGTTGCCCCGACTCGCAAACGAGCCGTGGACATGGGCATTCAATCGCCACCAGATTTGATTCTGGCCGATAGTAAACTGGCCGACAATTCGTCAGGAATTGGCGCGGTGGCCATGCTGCTGGTGAAACTGGGTGATCGTCCCGTGATCTTCAATACGGCCTATCCCGAATGTCTGCTGACAGTTGCAAAGCCCGAGGCTGCCTTCCTGATCGCCAAGCCCTTCACCGAAGAGCAGGTGCGCTCGGCGGTCTCGCAGGCGATGTTCCTTGCCTCGACCGAGACATTGGCAGGCTGAGGCTCGTTCTAACTGTGCCGTGTCAAACGGTCTGACACGGCGATCGCCATAATGTCGGCCCGGACAGGGCTTCCAATTGCCCCGAGCGATGGTCCGGGGCAATTGCGTATAGCTCGGGCCAAGGCCGGCCGCTTCCTGACAACGCGGTTGGAGGATTTGCTTCAATCCTGCGGCGTCGGCACGACTTCCTGGATCTGATTTTCCATTTCCGGTTCGAGCGGGGTTGCGGGCATGCCTTCGGCAGGCATTTCACTTTCAGTCTCTGGCAGCGTTTCGACCGGCTGCTCTGTCTCGGTGTCGGCAAGGTAGTACAGATAGCCGAAAAACAATGCCGCCACCACCGCAAGGGACACCGCGATACCCGTCAGCGGACCCCAATGGCGCCGCTTCTGCTTGTCAAGATTCGTCTTCGGAGCAGACATGTTTTTCTCCTTTCCGCTTCTGGCCGCGCAGGTCGCGCAAGGTGGCGCGCAGCCTGCAAGAAAGTTTTACGGTCACGGAGGAAACGCACGGCGTCGAAAGCGGTTCCCGATTGTATCATGTGCCGGGCCGTACGGCCGGCGGCATGGAACCAGATACCATCGCCCTGAAGTGACAATTCGAAGCCAAGGGGAACTTCTCGTCGCGGTGGGCGTTTTATATGCAGATTGTCGCCACCGGCGACTTGTGCGGAAAGGAACAAACATGCTTGGCTGGGCGCTGACATTTCTGATTGTTGCACTTGTTGCGGCCGCTTTGGGATTCAGCGGAATTGCAGGCGCCGCATCCTCGATTGCGCAAATTCTCTTCGTCATCTTCCTGATTCTCTTTGTGGTCGCAATGATATCAAGAGCCGTGCGCGGCCATCCCCCGACGTGATCTCACCTGGCGGACTCATGCACCGTGCTGGCTGATCGACCCGGCCGCAGCGCGCAGACGTTCACGTCAGCCGCCGGTGCATGAGCGCTCTCGATGCCAGTGCGAAACTGTCCAGACAATGTGGGAACTGATCGCTGCGCGTTTCGTTCTATTGAGGAGATGCGCGCACAGGCCGGGCAACAGAATGTCGCCTGCGAATTGGCGGCGCGGGTGGAGGGGGCGACCCCATCCGGGCGCGACCGCTATCTCGATTTTCTTCGCGTGGCGGCGATCATCATGGTGGTCTTCGGCCACTGGGTGGTGCGCGTGGTCATCGCTCCCGAGGGCGAGCCGGAAGCGCGCTACCTGCTGGAACTGCAACCGGGCTGGCAATGGGCCACACTGATCTGGCAGGTAATGCCGCTGATCTTCCTGGTCGGTGGCGCGCTCAATGCCGAAAGCTGGCGGCGGGCGCGCTCGGACGGGATGGCCCCCGTCGGCTGGATCAGGCATCGGGCGCACCGGCTGCTGCGCCCGACGCTGTTGTTGCTGCTGCTCGTCGTGCCCCTTTGGCTGGCGGCCGAGTTGCTGGCGCCCGGGGCTCTGTTGTTTGCTCCGGGTGTGGCACTGATCCCGCTTTGGTTCGTCGCGGCCTATCTGGCGATCATGGCGCTTACGCCGGCCACGATGGCGCTGCACGAACGCGGCTTGAGCATGCCCGCCATCGTCTTGGCAGTTGCAATCGCCGGCGTGGCAGACCTGTTGCGGCTGGCCGAGCTGGGCCCGGTGCTGGGCACGCAAAGGGTGGTGGGGTTGCCGAACTTCCTGCTGATCTGGGCGGGTTCCGGGCACTCGCCGGCCGTTCGCGCGAATGACTCGCCGGCAAGGCGTCGAACTCGGGAAAGGCGCCCGTTGCCACAAAATCGGAACGCATTTGCCCGTCATACGTTGGTTGAAAGGAGGCCGCCATGTCGACATTTCGAAGAGACAGGATTACCAAGCCGATCTTCCGCTGGGCAAAGGGGGCCATGCCCGGCCTTTCGCAGACCGAGCGCGAGGCGCTCAATGCCGGCGAAGTCTGGTGGGATGCCGAGCTATTCTCGGGCAATCCGGACTGGGCGAAGCTGCAGGCGGTGCGGCCGCCGAAGCTGACGCAAGAGGAACAGGGGTTCCTCGACGGGCCCTGCCTCGAGCTTTGCGCGATGCTTGATGACTGGGCGATCAACCAGACCAATGCGGACCTGCCGCCCGAGGTCTGGGATTTCATGCGAAAGCACCGCTTCTTCGGCATGATCATTCCCAAAGACCATGGCGGGCTCGGCTTTTCCGCCTTCGCCCATTCCGAGGTGGTGCGGCGCCTGTCGATGGTTTCGCTGTCTGCGGCGGTCACGGTGATGGTGCCCAACTCGCTGGGCCCGGGCGAACTACTGCACCTTTTCGGCACCGAAGAACAGAAGCACCACTGGCTGCCCCGCCTCGCCGATGGCCGCGACCTGCCCGCTTTTGGCCTGACCAGCAACGAGGCCGGATCCGACGCGGCCTCGATGGTCGACCGCGGGGTTGTCTGCCGGGGCGAGTGGCAGGGCGAAGAGGTGCTGGGTATCCGGCTCAACTGGTCGAAACGCTACATCACGCTCGCCCCCGTCTGCACGCTTCTGGGCCTCGCCTTCAAGCTTGAGGACCCCGAGGGCCTGCTGGGCGACGAGCCTGAACCGGGCATCACCTGCGCATTGGTGCCGACCGACCTGCCGGGGGTAACGATAGGGCGCCGGCACATCCCCGCCGGCACCATGTTCCAGAACGGCCCCACCACCGGCACCGATGTCTTCATCCCTGTCGAGAACATCATCGGCGGACCGGAATATGCCGGCAAGGGCTGGATGATGCTGATGAGCGCGCTTGCCGCCGGGCGGGGTGTCTCCTTGCCCTCGCTCGCCTGTGCCGCCACGACACTGGCCGCCCATTCGAGCGGTGCCTATGCCCGCATCCGTGAGCAGTTCAACCTGCCCATCGCCAAATTCGAGGGTGTCCAGGAACCGCTCGCGCGCCTCGCTGCCAATGCCTATGCTGTCGAGGCCGCACGCCACCTGACCTGCGCCGGGCTCGACGAGGGGCGCGCGCTCGCCGTCATTTCGGCCCTGATGAAGTATTCAGCGACCGAATACATGCGATCGTCGATCGACGACGCGATGGATATTCACGCCGGCAAGGCGGTTATCGATGGGCCGATGAACTATCTCTCCCCCCTCTACCGGGCTGTGCCCATCGGCATCACGGTCGAGGGGGCGAATATCGTCACCCGGTCGCTGATGGTCTTTGGGCAGGGCGCGATCAGGGCGCACCCGCATCTGCTGGACGAGATTCTGGCGTTGGAGGAAGAAAACGAAGACGCGGCGCTGACGGCCTTCGACAAGCATTTCTGGCGTCATGTCGCCCACTCGCTGCGCACGCTCGGCCGCAGCCTTGGGCGCGCGCTGACCCGCGGCCGTTTCGCCCCGGCCCCACGCGACGCACAACAGGCAGCGCCCTTCTACCGCGAATTGTCGCGCTGGTCTGCCGCTTATGCGCTGACCGCCGACCTGGCGTTCCTGACCATCGGCGGCGGGCTGAAACGCATGGAGATGCTCTCGGGGCGCATGGCCGACATCCTCGGCGAACTCTACATCAGCTCTGCCGTGCTCAAGCGCTGGCATGATTCAGGCCGGCCGAAAGAAGAATTCGACCTTGTCGAATACGTTGCCCGCCGATCATTCGCGCGGATCAGCAACCTGCTCGACGAGGTGATCGCCAATTTTCCCTCGCGCATGGCAGCCTTGCTGCTGCGTGTGCTGACCTGGCCACGCGCGGCCCGGCGCGGCCCGTCCGACGAACTGACCCGCCGTTGCGCCGCGCTGATCAGCGAGCCGGGAGCGACGCGCGACAGGCTTTCGGCCGATCTGACCGGGCCAGGCCAGCATCCGGGGATCGCGGCGCTCAATGATGCGTTCGACATGACGATCGCTACCGATGCGCTGCGCAAGCGGCTGCGCGAACTTGGCATGACGCCAGAAGCCGCGCTCGAAGCCGGGCTGCTGACGAAGGACGAGAAGGCCGAACTCGACGATCTGGCCAAGGCTGTCGCCAGAGTGATCGCGGTTGACGATTTCTCGGTCGATGAAATCGCGGCGAAATTCCCAGGCGTCCACCGCTCGACCCCGTCAAAGGATGCTGCGGAATGAGCGAACGAGACGTTTTCCTGATCGATGGCGCGAGAACGCCTTTCCTGAAAGTGCGTGGCCGGCGCGGCCCTTTCACCCCGGTCGATCTGGCCGTGCAGTGCGGGCGTCCGCTGCTGGCGCGCCAGCCCGTCGCGCCCAAGGTCTACGACATGGTCATCCTTGGCTGCGTGAACGTCATCGCCGACGAAATGAACCCAGCCCGCGTCGCCGCCCTGCGGCTGGGTATGGGCGCGGAAATGGTCGCCTTCACCGTGCAGATCAACTGCGGCTCGGGGATGCAGTCGATCGACACTGCCTTTCGCTACATTCGCGAAGGCCGGGGCGACCTGATCCTCGCCGGCGGGACCGAAGCCCTGAGCCATGCGCCCATGATCCTGCGTGACGAGGCGGTGGACTGGCTTGCCGGGATGCAGCGATCCTCGGGGCCGCTGGCGACCGCGCACAGCGCGGTCCAGATCCGCCCCAGAGACCTAAAGCCCGTGATCGGCCTCGAACGCGGGCTGACCGATCCGATCACCGATCTCGGCATGGGCCAGACCGCCGAGATTCTGGCGTATCATTTCGGCATCACGCGAGAGATGGCCGATGCCTATGCGGTCGAAAGCCACAAGCGCCTCGCCGCCGCGCGGGAGGCCGGCGCACTGGAGGGCGAAGTTCTGCCCGCCTTCGACCGCGAGGGCAAAGTCTACCGGCACGACGACGGCGTGCGACCGGACAGCACGCCGGAAGCGCTGGCCAAGCTGAAGCCCGTTTTCGAGAAACCCTACGGCCAGGTGACCGCCGGCAATGCCTCGCAGGTGACAGACGGGGCGTGTTGGTGCATCCTGGCCTCGGCCGAGGCGGTCGAACGGCACGGGCTGAAACCGATCGCCCGGATCACCGACAGCGAATGGGCGGCGCTCGATCCCGCGGTCATGGGGCTGGGGCCGGTGATGTCGGTCACGCCACTTCTGCAGCGGCAGAAACTGGGCGCATCGGACATCGATCTGTGGGAAATCAACGAGGCCTTCGCGGCGCAGGTCCTGGCCTGCCTTGAAGCCTGGCAGGACGCCGAATTCTGCGAGCGCGTCCTCGGTCTTGACGCGCCCTTCGGCGCGATTCCGCGCGACCGGCTCAATATCCATGGTGGCGCCATCTCCCTTGGCCATCCGGTGGGCACTAGCGGCAACCGGATCGTTCTGCACCTGGCCAATGCGATGGCGAGGACCGGCCGCAAGCGCGGCGTGGCGAGCGAATGCATCGGCGGCGGCCAGGGCGGCGCATTGATCCTGGAGGCACCGTGATGGACGGCAAACTGGCAGATTTCCTGACGGAATCAACGCTGGAACTTGGCGCTGCCCGGGTTGCGCCGGGTGACGGGCACTGGCGCTTCGGGTTGGACGAGGACGGGATCGGATGGCTGGTTCTGGACCGCAAGGATGCCTCGGTCAACACGATCTCTGACGCAGTCCTGCGCGAACTCGATACCCATCTGCAAACGATCGAGGCCGAACTGCCGCGCGCGCTTGTGGTTCGCTCGGGCAAGGCACAGGGCTTTGCAATGGGTGCCGATATCGACGCGCTGGCCGACATGGATGGCGCTGCAGCAAGGCGGCTTCTGACCGAAGCGCACGGGGTCTTCGACCGGTTGGAGGGGCTGTCCTGCCCGACCGTCGCGGTCGTCCACGGCCCGGCGCTGGGCGCAGGGTTCGAACTGGCGCTGGCCTGCGACTACCGGATCGCCATCGACGGCGCCACTTTCGGCCTGCCCGAGGTGCGGCTGGGCCTGCATCCGGGGCTGGGCGGCACCGTGCGCCTGCCCGAACTGATCGAACCCATCTCGGCGATGCAGATGATGCTGACCGGCAGCGCCGCGCATACCAAGAAAGCACGCAAGCTGGGCATTGCCGATCTGGTTGTCGAGGAACGCCATCTGCGCGCAGCGATCGCCGGCATCCTGCGCGGCGAGGTCGATAAGCGCGGCCGCGGCCTGATGGCGCGGGCTTTCGCGCTTTCTTCGGCGCGCGCGCTCGCCGCCACGCGGATGCGCCGCGAGGCACAGAAGGTTGCGCCGCAGGATCACTACCCCGCCCCCCATGCATTGATCGACATCTGGGCGCAGCATGGCGACGACCGAAAGGCGATGCGGCAGGCCGAGATCGCGTCTTTCGCCGGACTGCTTCAGACCGACACCAGCCGCAACCTGATCCGCGCCTTCTTCCTGCGCCGAAAGCTGAAGCAGGCCGCAGTTGACGCGGGTGACATCAGGGATGTGCATGTTGTCGGCGCCGGGGTGATGGGCGCCGAAATCGCCGCCTGGATCGCCATGCAGGGCATGCGCGTCACGGTGTCGGACCCCGACGACGAGGCGCTTGGCGCGATGATCCGGCAGGCAATGAAAATCTGCAAGGACACGCACAAGAATGCATTGGAAACCCGCGACACGCTCGACCGGCTGATGCCCGACCCGATGGGCCATGGCGTGGCGCGCGCCGATCTGGTGATCGAGGTCGGGCCCGAAAAGCCCGAGCTGAAAGCGCAGATCTTCGCCGATCTCGGCGCGCGCATGAAGAAAGGCGCAATTCTTGCTTCCAACACCTCAAGCCTGCGCCTTTCGGATTTCCTTGAACATGTGCCGGCCAAGGCCCGCTTCGCCGGGCTGCATTTCTTCAACCCGGTTAGCAAGATCCCGCTGGTCGAAGTGGTCAGCCACGACAAGACCGGCAAGGAAACCCGTGCGCGCCTTCTGGCCTTCTGCACCGCCATCGGCCGGCTGCCCGTCGCCGTTGCCGACGCGCCCGGATACCTCGTCAACCGTGCGCTGATGCCCTATCTGCTTGAGGCGCTGCTGCTCATGGACGAGGGCATTGAGAAGGAACGCATCGACAGGGCGGCGCTGAACTTCGGCATGCCCATGGGCCCGGTAACCCTTGCCGATCAGGTCGGGCTCGACATATGCCTCGACGTGGCCGAAAGCCTGACGAAGTCGCTCAACACCCCAATCGCCGAGATCCCCGCCATGCTGCGCGAAAAGGTCGCGGCAGGGCATCTGGGCCGCAAGTCAGGGCAGGGGTTCTACGACTGGACAGACGGCACACCCAAGCCGGAAACCAGCAACAGCATCGGCGACGAACTGACCGACCGGCTCGTTCTGCCGATGCTGAATGCCTGTGCGGAATGCGTGCGCACGAGCGTGGTCGGCAGCAATGACGAGGCGGATGCGGCGATGATCTTCGCCACCGGTTTCGCGCCCTTCCGCGGCGGGCCACTGCGTTATGCCCGCAATCGCGGTCACGACGAGGTCCACCAACGCCTGCTAGAATTGGAGAAGGCGCATGGCCCGCGATTCAAACCTGACGCCTATTGGCGAAACGACAAGACGACATGACCGAACAGCTTGAAACGGACGGCCGGGTGGCCGACTGGATACTGGACAATGTCGGGCGTGATCTGCGTGTCGCGCTGCCCCTTGGCCTGGGCAAGCCTGTCACGCTGATCAACGAACTTGTGCGCCGCGCCGTCGCCGACCGGTCGATCCGCCTGCACATCTTCACCGCCCTGACGCTCGAAAGGCCGAGCCCGTCCTCGGATATGGAACGGCGCTTTATGGAACCCGCGCTGGACCGGCTTTTCGGCGATTATCCGCAGGTCGAATATGCGCGCCTGATCCGCGACGGCGAGTTGCCCGGCAACATCCGCGTGACCGAGTTCTTCCTGCAGGCGGCGAACTGGCTGAAGGTTTCGAGTGTGCAGCAAAGCTACGTCTCGGCCAACTATACCCATGCGCTCGATGTGTTGCTCGACCAGCGCCCCAACCTGGTGCTGCAATTGCTGGGGGGCCAGGGCGACCGGCTCAGCCTTTCTTGCAACACCGACATCACCGGCGACCTGCTGGCCCTGCGCCGGTCGGGCGACGCCGAGTTTGCCTTTATTGGCCAGGTGCATCCCGATCTGCCGTTCATGCCCGGCCCGGCCGAGATTGACGCCGGCGAATGCGCGGTCCTCCAATGGCCGGGGGAAAAGCCGCATGATCTCTTTTCCGTCGTCAAGCGGCCGGTGGGGCTGCAGGACCATGCGATGGGCCTGCATGTCTCTCGGCTGATCCACGATGGCGGAAGCCTGCAGATCGGCATCGGCGAGATTGGCGACGCCGTCGCCCACGCCCTTATGCTGCGCCAGCGCGGTCGGATTGCCCCGATCTGGGAGACTTGCCCCTTTCCCCGCAGCGACGCCTTCGCCGAGACTGGCCGGTTCGAGACCGGGCTCTATGGCGTGACCGAGATGCTGGTCGACGGTCTGCTTGCCCTTTTCGAAGAGGGGATCATCAAGCGCGAGGTCGATGGCGCAGCAATTCATGCGGGGTTTTTCGTCGACAGCCACGACTTCTACGCCCGCCTGAAAGCACTGCCCGAGAAACAGCGGGCGCGCATCGCCATGGTGCCGGTCTCCTTCACCAACGCGCTTTACGGCGACGAGGACGCCAAGCGCGAGGCAAGGCGCGACGCCCGGTTCGTCAATGCGGCGATGATGGTCACGCTCCTTGGTGCCGCCGTGTCGGATGCCACCGAGGACGGGCAGGTGGTCAGCGGCGTCGGCGGGCAGTTCAACTTCGTCGAGCAGGCCTTCGCGCTGAAGGGCGCGCGCGCCATCCTCACCGTTCCAGCCACTCGCCATGGCAATCGGGGCTTGAGTTCCAATATCCGCTGGAGCTACGGGCACGCGACCATCCCCCGGCACCTGCGTGACATCGTGGTTACCGAATACGGCATCGCCGATCTGCGCGGGAAAAGCGATGCCGACACCATCGCCGCCCTGCTTGCGATCGCCGACAGCCGCTTTCAAGGCGAGTTGGAACAAGAAGCCAAGGATGCCGGCAAGCTGCCAAAGGCCTGGCGCCTGCCGAACCACGCACGCAACAACACCCCGAAGGCGCTGCGGGGCTGGCTCGCGCGGTATCGGGACAAGGATCTTCCGCGCTTTCCCTTCGGCACCGATTTCACCGCGATCGAACAATATCTGATGCCCGCGCTTGCCGATCTGCGCGCGGCAAGCGCCAGCCTTCCCGCGCTGCTCTCCCTTGCACTGCGCGGTGCTCGCGGCCGCCCGGCCCGGCAGGAATCGGCGGCACTGGAGCGCATGAGCCTTCTGGAACCCGGGGGCTTCAAGACACGACTCGCCGCGATTGCTCTGCGCGGGGCTTTGCGGCAGAACGGCTGAGCCGGGTCCGGTTGAGCGCGTCCTCTTCCGGACTTGCCTCGGGCGAGTGCCGCGAGAATGTGCATTCCCCCGTGAAAAGCTCCGCTCGATTACCAGGGAAAGTCGCGCTGCGCGAGCGCGGCTCAACGCTCGATGCTTGCGGATATCGGGACGACAGGGTTGTGATGTCGGCATGAACCGATCGGGCCAATGATCGACACAATCCGGGCCGGGCAAACCAGAAAAGCTCTTCGAGTCTCGAACTCGTTGCAGGAGATTTCGCCCCGGCGGGCTATCTCGGCCTCGGATATTCCACGCGCCCAAACTTCATGCATATCGATCTCGACCCGGCGCGCAGCCGGGGCCAGCCGTTTCCGGCAGGGGCGGTGCCATTCTCTTCCAAGACCCCGACGCACGCGAAGCGCTGGCCGGCGGGCGGGCGCTCAAGGGCGCCGGGGCGGCTGGTGTCGCGACGGTGGGCGCCGCCGGCGTCGAGGTCGCGCGGGAGGCTCTCGCCCAGGCGCAGGGCGCAGTCCTGCGAGTCTGTTTGCCGGGCTACTTACCCGGCCGTGGGCGGGCTTGGGCGCTCCGAACTTCCCCTAAGGTGTTGTTATTGCTAAAGGGGATGGGCCAAATGGAGAGGCAAGGCCGGTTCCTTAGAGTTCCTGGCTTGCACCAAAAATAAACATTGACTCCAATTATGATACTCGTATCATTTAATTCAGGAGGCATCCATGAACCAGACATCCCCGCAGCGCGACGAGCTACCAGACATGCGCTATGAAAATTTCCTTGCGCTCCAGTCGAAAGGCGCGCGAAAGCGCGAGCGGACGAAGAACGCGATACGCATCGCAACTTGCCGATATCTCGATGAAAAACCACTCGTATCGCTGACTGTTGCCGATATCTGCAGCGCGGCCGGGCTGGCACACGGAACATTCTATCTGCACTTTCCGGATCGCAACATGCTGGTTTCGGACCTGCTTCTCGGCTTTGTCGAGTTCATCCAGTCAGTACTGCGTGCGGCATCCAGGCTTTACGGGTCGGATACCGTGCGCGGCTCAACGGAAGCCTATTATGAACTGTTCGAACAAAATCCCGGCCTGATGCGGTGTCTGGTCAACAACCTCGAGGAATTCCCCGAGGCGATGGCCGCATTTCAGACTCTCAACCGGGAATGGGTCATGACGGTAGCCACTGCATTCCGGCGCAAGAACCCGAACACACGACTTTCAGAGGATGAATTGTTGCGCCGCGTCTATGCGCTCGGCGGCATGGTTGATCAGTATCTGACAGCGATCTTGCTCAACAACGATCAGACCTTGCGATCCGTTTCGGGCGATCGGGATATGGTGATCGGTACCCTGACATCGCTTTGGAAGAAGGGCCTGTCTGAATGAACGGCCCGGTCGCCAGCGAAGCCCCGGCCCTGAGCGAATTGCCCCGGATCCGGCAACAGGCCTGGGACAGGCAACGAAGCCATGTCATGGCCAACTCAGCGTTCTATGCTCAACTCTGGAATGGCCGCGAGCCGCCGCGCGACTTGCGGGATCTGGCTGAACTGCCGCTTAGCGACAAGTCGCAGCTTCGCGTCTCGCAGGCAGAGTGCCCGCCCTTCGGCAACTATCTGGCGGCTCCGCGCAGCGCAGCCGTGCGACTGCACCGCACCTCGGGGACAACCGGGCAGGCCATGAATCTGGCTCTGTCGGCGCGTGATTGCCGGATCACAGAAATCGTGGGCGGGCGCAGCCATCGCGCCGCCGGTCTCACCCCCGCACATACGGTCGTTCACTGCCTGAACTACCAGATGTGGATGGGCGGTCTGACCGACCATCTGACGCTTCAGGAAACGGGCGCGCTGGTGGTTCCGTTCGGCGTCGGGGGTACCGAGTTGCTGATCAGAACGATCCTGGAGGCGGATATCGATGCCATTTCCTGCACGCCCTCCTATCCTTCGGTACTGGAGCGCGTGCTCGACGAGAAGTTTCCTGGTGTCAGGCCGCGCGATCTGGGTCTCAAGCTGGGGCTATTTGGCGGCGAGGCGGGGTTGGACGATCCGCAACTGCGCATGAGGATCACCGAAACATGGGGGATGGTGCCACGCAATGCCAACTACGGCGTGTCCGATGTCTTCTCGAACTTTGCCGCACAATGCGAGCATGATGCCCGGTTGCATTTTCTGGCCGCAGACGTGCTTCATGCAGAGCTGATCAATCCTGCAGACGGTGCGGTCCTGCCACTGGCGTCCGGCCAGAAGGGCGAACTGGTCCTGACTCATCTCGACCGCGAATGCCAGCCTCTGGTTCGGTTCCGGACCGGCGACATCATCGCCATTGACGAAACTGAGCCCTGTCAGTGCGGTCGCCACGGGTTCCGCTTCCGCGTTGTGGGGCGAAGCGACGACATGGTGGTGGTGCGCGGGCTGAACATGTTCCCGACCATGGTTTCGGCCATGATTGCGTCGATGCCGGAACTGAGCGGCGACTATCGCATCGTGCTTGATACGCCACCCCCTTACGACTTCCTGCCGGTAGCGGTGGAACTGGCGCGCGGCCAGCACGCCGACCCCGCTCTCGGGGCCCGGGTGGAAGCTGCCCTGAAGCGCGAACTCGGCGCAAGTGCGCGCGTGACGATTGTGGTGCACGGAACTTTCCCGCTGACCGACGGAAAGACAAGGCGCGTGATCAGGAGCACCGAATGAGCAGCTTCACATATGCCACCGTCCTGAGCACGCTGGAAGAAGGCGGCGTTCGCATCATCACCCTCAACCGGCCAGGAAGCCTCAACGCCATGAACCGGGCGCTGATCGATGACACCGCGAAAGCCTTCAACGATGCAAACGCCTGCCCCCACACGCGGGCCATTGTGTTCACCGGCGCTGGGCGGGCCTTTTGCGCTGGCGACGACCGGCGAGAGCATGTTCATCCGCAATCCGAAGCCGAGGCACGCGATCTGGTCGAGGCGATCCAGGCTGCGACCCGGGCAATTTCGTTCGGAGACAAGCCGGTGGTCGGCGCGATCAACGGGTGGGCGGTCGGTGGCGGTTTCGAGTGGGCGATCAACTGCGACTTTCCGATCTGGGCACAGAGCGCCCGGGCCTTTTTTCCGGAAATGCGGCTGGGCGTGTTCGTGACCGGTGCGGTGACTGCCCTGCTGCCGGCGCTGGCGGGGCTGCTCAAGGCGCGCGAAATGCTGTTCCTCGGCCGGCAGTATACCGCGGACGAGTTGCTGCAGGCCGGCGTCGCCTGGCGCGTCGTCCCCGATGCGACCCTGCTGGACGAGGCACGCACAATCGCGCGTGAACTGGCGGCCCTTCCGGAGAACGCACTGCGGCTGATGAAGCGAGCGCTCAACGCAACCGGCGCAAGCAACTTGGAACACGCGCTCGACATCGAAACCGAAGCCACGATTGCGGGCTTCCTGGACCCTGAAACGACCCGACGCTTGCTAGCGTTCGAATGACGACAAGCGCTGCTGGCCGAACGGGCAGCGGCGCCTTTGCACCCCTGAAAACCGAGCCGGCCGGTGGCACCCCAAGCCACCGGAGAAGAAGACTCATCCCGAAACCATCAGAGAAACCACCAACACGGAGAAGCACCATGCGAACCCTTACAATTCCGAAAACCGCTTTCGCCCTTTGTGCGGCAACCTTGCTTGGCACCAGCGCCAGCGCCGACGAAGTCAGGCTGGGCATTCTGCTCGGCTTCACCGGGCCACTGGAATCGATCACCCAGGACATGGCGCGCGGCGCCGAACTGGCGATCGCCGAAGTCAACGCCGGCGGGAACCTGCTGGGCGGCCAGACCGTCAGAGGCATCCGCGCCGATTCAACCTGCCTCGATTCGGGCGCTGCGACCGCAGCGGCGGAGCGTTTGATCACCAGCGACCGGATCGCCGGCCTCGTGGGGGCCGATTGCTCGGGCATTTCTGGTGCGATCCTGCAAAACGTGGCGCGGCCGAACGGGATGGTGATGATTTCACCCTCGGCAACCTCTCCCGCGCTATCTTCGGCTGAAGATGACGGGCTGTTCTTCCGCACCGCGGCCTCGGACGCTCGGCAGGGCGAGGTCATGGCCGATGTCATTCTGGATCGGGGGATCACCGAGGTTGCGGTCAGCTACTCCAATACCGATTACGGCAAGGGCATGTCTGACAGCTTCCGCGCCGCTTTCGAGGGCCGCGGCGGAACAGTCACCATCTCGGCCTCGCACGAGGATGGCAGGGCCGACTACTCTGCCGATATCGGAACGCTTGCCGCGGCGGGTGGCGAGGTCCTGGCGGTGATCGGCTATCTGGACCAGGGTGGGCGCGGGGTAATTCGTGCCGCGCTCGATGCCGGGGCATTTGATAGTTTCGTGCTGCCCGACGGCATGGTCGGCGAGGGGCTGGTGGCGAATATCGGCACTGGGCTGGATGGCTCATTCGGGCAGACACCGGGCAGCGACAGCGAGGGCGCGGTCAGCTTCGCCGATCTGGCCTCTGCCGACGGGTTCGACGGCACCTCGCCCTTCGCGGCCGAAAGCTACGATGCGGCAGCGCTCATCCTGCTGGCCATGCAGTCGGCGGGTTCGGCGGATCCGCAGGTGTACAAGGACCATGTCTTGCGGGTGGCAAACGCACCGGGCGAGCCGATCCTTCCGGGTGAACTGGCGCGCGGGCTCGAAATTCTCGCCGCAGGCGGTGAGATCGACTATGTCGGCGCTTCGGCGGTGGAACTGATTGGCACCGGTGAAAGCGCCGGCAACTTCCGCGAAATCGAGATCGTGGATGGCACCATTACCACCGTCCGCTACCGGTGAGCGAAGATCTTGCGCCTGTCTGCGGCCTGCCCAGGCCGGCCGCAGACAAGGATTGTGCCTAAGTGAGCAGGGAAAACCATGATTCGCGTCGAGGATCTGCACAAGCATTTCGGCGGGTTTCACGCCGTTGAC
>JAFIEG010000002.1 GCA_020832665.1 Pararhodobacter sp.
GGGACATACTCGCCATCGCTCCGCCGCAGGCGATACTCGCCTTCCCAGAAATCCTTGCCGCCTTCGATCGCGGCTTCAATCTGTGCCAGGATCTCATCTTCGTCGTCGGGATGGACGCTATCGACCCAAGCGCTGCGCGGAACGACGTGAGCACCGGGAATAAAGTCGGGCAGCCAGGTAGCAGCGTCGTTGACCCAAGTCATATCGGTAGCGAAGTCACGATCGAAGATGAAATCGCTCGACGCTTGCGCAACATGGCGGAAACGCTCCTCGACGCGGCGTTGCTCGGTGATATCGAGTTCGGTCAACAGCAGCCTGCCGCTGCCTTGCTCGGGTAGCAGAAGCCGCGCCAAGACGTCTGCCTTCGTCCCGTCCGAGCGGGAAATCGTATAGCAGGTTTCAAGATCGCTGCGGCCCTCCCACGCGGCCACAAGCATGCCGCGCAATGCCATGCGGAACTCCGGTTCGTCCGTCAGCGCAACAAGCGCCTGCAACATGGATTCGAGATCGTCACTCTGCACGCCGTGGAGCTGCCTGGCCGCACGATTCGTATCGAGCACCCTGATTGATGCCATCGCCGCGTTCGCGAAGGCTGGGTTCTGTTCGAGCCACGCTTCGAAATCCGTCACCCCTGCCGCTTTCAGCTTTTCCAGCATCTTCAGGATGCCGGTGATGTCCTGTTCCCAGATCGAGATGGGCAGGAAATCGAACAGGCTGCGATAACGATGCTCGCTTGCTTGCAGCCGATCGCGACCTTCAACCTGCGAAATCGCGGTGCGCACGGCTTCTGCCATCCTTTGCAGCAGGGCAATCTGCGCCTTTGATGGCGCCCCCGGTGCTCTATGGTAGCAAGAGAAGATGGCGATCGGCTGCCCTGCGGCATCCAGAATGGGCATCGACCAGCAGGCGGCAAGGCCGTGTCTCGCGGCAAGCTGGCGATAAGGCTTCCATAGCGGATCGCGCGCTATGTCGGCCGAAAAGACCGGTTCGCGGCGGAACACACCCGCGCCGCAAGAGCCGTGTCCTTCATCTATCGGGACCTGCCCCAAAGCCTGGGTCCACTCCTCCAGTGCTTCATCGCCGAGGTATGTGTCGAGATAGCGACCATCATCAGAGACCAGGGCAACATTGGCGCGGGCACCTTTGAGGACATCGGCCATCGCCGTGCAGATATCCTTCAGGATACGCGACAGCGGGTCTCCCGCCGCGATCTGTTCAAGCACACGCCGCTCGACAATCTGCAACCGCAACTCGGATTCGTGCGCCTCTTCGGCCTCGCGCAGGTCCTGGATATCGGTCGCGATGCCGTACCAACGCTTTACCTTTCCCGCCTCATCCAGAAATGGCCGGGCATGGACAAGATGCAGGCGCCACTGTTTCTGTGCGGCGCACCATAGACGAAACTCAGTCCGGTAGGGCTGAACGTTTCCAAGGGCCTTTTTCCAGATTTCGGTTGTCGGGGCTCGGTCGTCGGGATGCAGGCCCAGAAGCCAGTCTCCGGCTGCGAAATCGGCATCAGTGATGCCGGTGTAGCGCTCGAATTCGTGGCTTACCCAATCAACCGCGCCATCCGGGCGCGCGGTCCAGACGATCTGCGGCAGCGCCTCGGCCATTTCGGATTGCGCCGGGTGCAGTGGCTCCGGGTTTGTTGCGCTTTGTGAGCTCATGTTCCTTTTTGCCTATCGAAGCATATCGACTATGGACAACTCGGCTGAGGACTTCAACGATGGTGCCTTGGGCGGCTGAAAAGGGCGTGCCGGCAAAACAAGGACGCCCCTGGCGCGCGAGGAAGAAAGGCGGCAGGAACTCCAGCACAGCGCCTTGCTGGTGCGATACCGTGTGTTGGTGTTCAGTGAGAACCCATCCATCGTCAAACATCGTATCTGCTGCCAATTTGATCGCCATTCAACATACCAGATTGAACAGCAACTGGCGTGGCTGTTGAGTTCCCTTGTCAACAAGAGAAACCGGGCGTTCACGCCTGATCTGGGAAGTCCCGACACCCATGCCAAAGGCACGGCCCATTTGAAAAGGTCAGTCCGAACCCAGAACCTTGCGCAGCTTAACCGCCAGTTCTGATCGCCGATAGGGCTTGCTCAGCAGATCGACCCCCGGGTCCAGCCGGCCATGATGCACTATGGCATTCTCGGAATAGCCAGAGGTGTACAATACCTTCAGCCCCGGCTTGATCACTTGTGCCGCCTCGGCAACCTGCCGCCCGTTCATCCCGCCTGGCAAGACCACATCGGTGAACAGAAGATCGATGTCGGGCCGCGCGCGCAGGATTTCCAGCGCGGCCGCCCCGGCTGTGGCACTCAGAACCGTATAGCCCAGATCGCTTACCTGCGTGCAGACTTGCTGCAGCAGAAGCGGATCGTCCTCGACCACCAGGATCGTCTCGTTCCCGCCTTCCGGTCGTCCGCTTTCGGCCACGTCCAGCGAAGTCGCTTCACTTCGCGCGCGGGGGAAGTACAGTTTTACCGTCGTGCCCTCGCCGGGCTCGGAGTACAGGCGAATATGACCGCCCGATTGCTTGACGAAGCCATAGACCATACTCAGCCCCAGCCCGGTGCCCTTGTCGACATCCTTGGTTGTAAAGAACGGCTCGAAGGCCCGGTCGACTTGGTCGGGCGGAATGCCGTGGCCGGTATCGCTGACCGCGATAACCACATATTGCCCGGCCGTCAGATCAGGCTCATGGGCGACATAGGTATCGTCGAGCCAGGCATTCGCAGTCTCGATCGTCAGGGAACCGCCATCGGGCATGGCATCGCGTGAGTTGATCGCAAGATTCAGCAGCGCGCTTTCCAGCTGGCTGGGATCAATTTCGGTTTGCCAAAGCCCCTCACCGCGCGTGATCTCTATGCTCAGCTCCGCGCCGAGCGTGCGGCGCAGCATATCCTCCATCCCCGCGATCAGCGCGTTGACATCGATCACCTGTGGCTGCAGCGCCTGCTTGCGCGAGAAGGCCAGCAGACGATTGGTCAATTCGGCCGCCCTTTCGGCCGCGCGAACCGTCATGTCGACATGACGGCGCAGAGGGTCGCTTTCGTCAATTGCGTCTTGCAGGAACTCGGTGTTGCCCAGGATGATGGTGAGAAGGTTGTTGAAATCATGCGCCACCCCGCCGGTG
The DNA here is from genome assembly GCA_020832665.1 of Pararhodobacter sp. Taxonomy (GTDB): domain Bacteria; phylum Pseudomonadota; class Alphaproteobacteria; order Rhodobacterales; family Rhodobacteraceae; genus Pararhodobacter. The sequence continues at coordinate 3,134 of JAFIEG010000002.1, forward strand.
AGCTGGCCCACGGATTCCAGTTTTTGCGACTGGCGCAGGCGGCTTTCCATTTCGCGCAGATTTGTAACATCGATCATGCTGCCCAGCAGCCGAATGGCCTTGCCTTCGGAATCGCGAATGACGAAGGAGCGGTCGAGGACCCTCAGGTATCGCCCGTTGGCATGTCGGAAGCGGTATTCGCCCGACCAGATCGTTTCCGCACCGTTGATCAGCGCATCGACACCCGCCACCGCCTCGTCCCGGTCCTCGGGGTGGAGCCGGCTCTTCCATGAGTCGATCCCCGGCTCGATCTCGGCCGGGTCAAGGCCGGTAAGCGTTTTCAGGTTTTCGTTCCACCAGTGCTTGTCGGCGATTACGTCCCAGTCCCAGATGACTTCGTTGGTGGCCTGCGTCACCCTATGGAACCGTTCCTGACTGAGGCGGATCTCTTCCTCGGCGCGCCGCCGCTCGGTGATGTCGCGCTCGACGGCGACCCAATGCGTGAACCAGCCACTTTCGTCGGCAAGCGGCACCAGGTCCATCTCAAGCCAGAATTCCTCGCCGGATTTGGTGTAGTTGATGAGCTCGGCGCGAACGGGCTGCCATTTCTCCATCGCCCGCCTAATGCGGTCGAGTTCGTCTCGCTGCGTCTTCGGCCCCTGCAGGAAGCGCGGGGTGCGCCCGATCACCTCTTCGCGGGAATAGCCCGTGCGCCTTTCGAAGGCGTCGTTGACATAGACGATTTTTGGCCCGTCGGGCTCGTCGATGGGCTCTGCCTTGGTGATCAACAATATGTCGTTCTGGCGCGACACCGCGCTTTCCAGCAGGCGCAACTGCTGGTCGCGGGCGCGTTGCTTTGTCACATCGCGGAAATAGACCGCAAGCCCTTCGGGTGTGGGGTCGGCGTCGATTTCGAGCCATAGACCGAGCGGTGGGTAATACTCGCGAAAACAGACGGCCTGCCCATCGGCAACGGCACGTTTGCATTCCGTCTCAAGGGTTCTTCCCACCGCCTCGGGGAACGCCTCCCAGATGCTCTTGCCCAGCAGATTGTCCGCGCGGCGTTGTAGCAGTGCAAAAGCCTTCTTGTTGAGAAAGACAAACCGCCAGTTTGCATCCAGCAAAGCGAAGGCATCGCTGATGCTCTCCAGAGTGTGGTGCAGCCGCTCAGACAGAGCCTCGGATGCGTCGCGCGCCTCAACCAACTCCGTCACGTCCTGAAACGCCCCCTCGACAGCGACGATTTGGCCCGCTTCGTCGCGCACCGCCTCGCCGATCGCGTGGACCCAGACACGCCGCCCTTTCGCCGTGGTGATCTGTAGAAGTTCGTCAAAGGGGCGCCCCTCCTGTGCGCAAGCACGAAAACTCGTGCGAATGCGTTCGCGGTGTTCGGGGATGTAATAGGCTATCGCCTCATCAAGGGTTGGAGATTTCTCCTTGGGCTCGTCATGGATGGCCGCCGTCTCTTCGCACCAGGTGATATTTCCCTTGCCAAGCTCTACATGCCAGCTGCCGAGGCGCGTCATCCGGCCCGCGAGCCTGCGCCGGCGCGCTGCCAGCACCGCCTGCTCTTCCGCCACCTTGTAGCGGGTGATGTCTTGCACATGGCCGATGACGATCTCGCGATCTTCAACGATATGCCGCGCCCCAACGCCCCTTACATGCCCCACGGTGCCGTCTGGCCGGTTTATCCTGTGCTCGAACTCAAGCGTGGCCGCGCGGGATTCGGCAAAATCATTGAAATTGGAAAGCATCTGCGCCCGGTCATCGGGATGAACCATGGCAACGTAGCCGTCAAAATCCGGCGGCGTCTGGTCCTGCGGCACACCGTAAATGTCGAAAACCCGTTTCGACCAGCTGAGGGTTTCGCGGTCGAAATCATACTCCCATGACCCGAGATCCAGAAGCCATTCCGCCGTGCGCAGTCGCGTTTCGCGTTCCCTCAGGGCCACCAGGGCGGCATGCGTTTCGGCTGCATGCTGCATGCTCTCCGGAGCGTCTGCCCCAGCGCCAGGAATGTCAGCGGCGATCGCATCGTCCCCCGACAGCATCCCGGTCACGTCCTCGGCCCGGTGGATAATGTAGATGAGCGTGCCCGCATCGTCATAGACCGGCTTGTTGCGCTGCAGCCAGAAACGCTCTTGGAAAACCCCGTCCGGACCCCGAAGCGGATGGCGCTGAAGGCTCATGACATCGGTCACGCGCAACGCCTCGACGCGCTGCAGCGAGGCCAGCAGGTTGCTCACGCCGTCGGCGTCGGGCTCTTTCGGATCGTTCGGGAAAACCTCGAGCAGGCGGCGGCCCAGCAATGCGCTGCGCTCCATCATCACCGCCTGTGCATATTCGTTCGTGGCCGCGACGATCACATGATCGCCCGGCGTCAGCACCGCCATCTTGCCCGGAAGAGAATCGAAGAGGCTCGATAGATGTTCCCTGGACAATTCGGCTTTCTGGCGCAAGGTCTCGACCTCGGCGCTCAGGGTTTCGGCCTGCGCCTGCGCTCGGGCTGTCTGCGTAATGTCGCGAATGCTGGCCACGACCGCTTCGACCCCGTCGAACAGCACCTTGTGCCAGTGGAACGCGACGGTGAAGTGATCGCCCGATCCTGCAATTATGGTCCAGGTTCCGGCATCGGCCATGCTGACGTCGAACTGCCGGATCTGCTCGACTATCCGCGCCCGGTCTGCCCTGGGGCGCAGATCGGTGATCGTCATCGACTCCAGCGTTTGCGCGTCATAGCCCAGCCAGGTCTGTGCCGCCCGGTTCGATGCGAGAATCTGCAACGTTTTGAGCGAAAACACCCACACCGGAAGCGACAACATGTCGTATGCGTGCATGGCCGAACGAGACAACACCTGTGCTTCCTGCATGATTCCCTCGCAAGGCCGATTGGTGCGCGCTTGTAGGTATCAACTAATGACGAGGGCGTAGTTAAGCAACGCAAGCCTGATGGGAAAAGAAAGAGCGCTTATGCCAGGTCGCCCCTGTCGAACGTTTTGTCTGGTTTGCGCCAAAGGCATGAGAGGATGCATTGGCCACACTTCGGCGCACTGCCCCTCGCGACAAGATCGACATGGTTCCGGTGCTCTCGGCCGCCTGGCAAGCGGCGCCGATCATTCGACCGAGGCCGGGCGGGTTGACCAGGCACATCAATCGGTAACACTTTGGCCGCCGGGATGGGGCAACGGCTGCGAAGACCGCAAAGTTATACGGGCAGTCGACCGGCCTGTTCAATCAGCCAGGTTCGCGCCATTTCCGCGGGCATCGGCCTTGCGATATGAAATCCCTGTCCAATGTCGCAGCCAAGTTCGCGGGAAAGCTGCATCATGGCCGCGTCCTCCACGCCCTCGATCGTGACGGACATGTCCATGCTCTTTGCGATCCGCACCAGGTTGCGAACCAGTTTTGCAGCACCTGGCGACGTACTGATGTCGCGGGCAAAATAACGGTCTATCTTCAGCTCGTTGAAGGGAATGCGGACCAGGCGTTCCAGCGACGAGACGCCGGTGCCGAAATCGTCGATGGAAAGCGAGTAACCGCGCATTCTCAGACGGGTCAGCGCATCGATCTCTCCTTGCGCCATCTCGACCGGGCCGGCCTCGGTGATTTCAAGGATCAGGCGAGCCGGCGTAAGGTCGAATCGTTGTAAATATCCGTCAAGAAGCGCCGGAAATGCCGGCTCTGCACAGACGCGCATCGGTACGTTTACCGCCATGCACAAATCAGTATCGCCCAGTTCGGCCAGGAAGGACAACGACTGGTCGAGCATCACCTCGCACAGTTCGCGGTCCAGTTCGGCCATCGAAGCCAGAGGTACGAATACACCCGGCGAAATCATGCCCATTTCCGGGTGTTCCCAGCGCGCCAGGGCCTCGAAGCCACAGGGCTCGTGGTCTCGCAGCCGCAGCTTGGGTTGGAAATGGGCGCGGATCTGTCCGTTCGTGAGCGCTTCCTTGATCATTTCCGCGGTTATGGCCAGCGAGCCGAAATCGATCGGGGCAGTCTTCGGACTGTCGTTTTGCACCTGAACGGCCTTCAGCGCCGCAAGCAAGGCCGTTCGGCGAACCGGCTTGGGCAACACACTGACGACATCCAGCCCGTTGATACGCGCCGAATGGCGCGCGGTTTCCAACACCCGCGAGTCGCAGCCGCTTGTAAGGATGACTTGCACCGGCCCCCTGGTACCAAGTTCGCGCATGACTTCCAGACCGTCGCGCCCCGGCATCTGCAAGTCGATGATCACCACATCCGCCGTTGCCTGGTCGAGCTCGCGAAAGAAATCATCCGCGCAGCACACGAAGCGAGCTTGTGCGCCGAGCGAGATTGCCATGGCCGTAATGATTTCTGCTACCGCGCTGTCGTCATCCAGCACAAGAACCGATTGCCCGTCAACATTACTGCTCGCCGTGTAAGTCATGCGCGAACTCCGAGTTTTCCGGCCACCTGCAAGGTGCGTGTGAGAAATCATGTTCATGACGAATGCACTCCCCCATGCTGACGCTCCTCACCGGTATGAGGTGATGGTGTCACAAATGAGACGAGAATGCACCAAACTGCGGCACCTCGCTTTGCGGAAACCTTTAGAAGACCCTACGGAACCACTGACCAACACACCAGAACGAACCGAGCCGTGGAACGCAACCTCGCGCGGAATTGCTGCCTGTGTGGTTTGAGCCGGTTCAGCCAAGTCGGCAATCGGCGGGAACAAGGGCATATTGCCATTGGTTTTCCGGCCTTGGCTTCCGCCTTCGGCGTTGCGTAGAAACACTGCCGTCATATTGACTGTCAATCGGCAAGGAAAGAAGTCGAGCATGGCTGCACGGTCGTTCATTTTTTTTGCGCCTTGGGTTCCGGCGGCAACGAACGTCAGACCGGAAAGGCGCCAGCCGATCCCCATCAGATCTGCGCGCGTGACCTTCCTTGCCAGCTCATTGCGCAGGCTCGCAAAGCAGGACGGTTTCGCCGCTGGCGGGGCGCCGGGCATGCTCGCCGAAATCCGACAGATCAAATCGCCAACGGGAAATTACCGAGGTTCCACAAAACGCTTGACCGGGCTACGGCGAGCACTAATGCTCAACCATGGAGAGTAACGCCTGAGAATGAACCGGGGCTTCTTCGATTTCGCGGGCTTCCCGGTTATTTGCCTGACAAGCCCCACAGCAGCGCCGCGGAGAAGCTCGATGCGACTAGCGCCGGACCTCAGGATTGCACTGATTTATGCGATCCTTAGCCTGCTCTACATCTTCGTGTCGGACAGGCTTGTCGAGCACTTCGTCGCTGATGTCAGGAGCGGAGCGGTGCAGACGGCGAAAGGTACGGGCTTCGTGTTGCTCTCGGCGCTCGTTATCTATCTGCTGATCCGGGCAGAGCTGAACAAACAGGAGCGGATGCGCCAGGTCGCCATGCGGGCGCAACGACTTGAAGCAGTCGGCCAGTTGGCCACGGTGATGGCGCATGATTTCAACAACATCCTCACGGTTGTCATCGGCTCTGGAGAGATGGGCGAGGACGCCTTGCCGCCAGAGCACCCCTCGCGCATACACCTCGCCAACTCCATGAGCGCGGCTGAAAAAGCCGGCCGGCTGGCGCATCAGATGCTTGTTTTCTCGCGGCAGGGCCATCTGCCCTCGCAACCGGTGAACGTGAACCAAAGCATCAAGGATCTGGTCCCGTTGTTGAAGCTGGCCACGGGAGAACAGGTGTCGCTGCGCTGCAACCTGTCCGACGGGTTGCCACCAATCAACGCCGAGCCCTACAAGTTCGAAAACATCCTGTTGAATCTGATCATAAATTCGCGCGATGCCATGCCGCAGGGCGGAGAGATTGTTCTGGAAACCGCCCGGGAGCGGCTTGATTCCCGGCTTGCCGACGAATTTTGGACAGTGCCGCCCGGCGATTATGTAACGGTTTCGGTGCGCGATACAGGCCACGGCATGTCGAAACCGATCATGGGAAAGGTGCTGGAACCATTCTACACGACCAAACCGGTGGGCAAGGGAACGGGCCTTGGCCTGACCACGCTGCGCGAAGGCATGCGGGCATGGAAGGGTCATCTGAGGATCACCAGCGCCATCGGACTCGGCACAACCATCAAGATGTATCTGGTGCCCGCAAATTGCGAGGTTCCGGCAAGGCCAAATCGAAAGCCGGCGGGTGCTCCGGTCGGCGGCAGGGGCGAGACAATCCTGCTGGTTGAGAACGAAGCCGATGTGCGCGCATCTGTTGCCAGCCAGTTGAGGAAACTTGGATACGAGGTGAAGACTGCGGCAGATATGCCGGAGGCCCGTGGAATCATGGAAGCGGGTCAGAAGGTGGATCTTTTGCTCAGCGATATCATGCTGGATGGCACCGAGACCGGCGTAGCGCTGGCCAAGCAGGCTCGCTCTTCAGACAAGGGGCTGAAAGTTGTCCTCATGTCCGGTTATGCAGACCCTGTCCTGACCGCCGAAATGGCCAATTTCGCCGATCTGGGTTGGCTGGCCAAACCTTTCGACCGATCCACCCTGAACCGCGAATTGCGCAGGCTTCTGGACTGAACAGAGCAATGGCCCGCAGGTCACGCGCCGAGCATCGCGCCGCCGGGTTCCGGGCGCTACGATCGATCGGATGGTTCTATTCAATGATGGCAATCGTCTCATTTGCCAGAATGTCACTGGTGCCGGCATTGGAACACTCTGATCTGAGGGTGGAATTTCCGGTGAAGGTTACACGTCGACCGATGATCTGGGTGCAACCACCGCTCGATCTTGAATTGCCCGTCATCACAAGCTCCGAGGCGGGCGCATAGACCGCGCCGTGGACGGTCGATCCCGAAGTGCCGGCAAGGCGATGCGAAATGCCGCTCTGGCTTCGGCTGGCAAAGTACAGCAATCCCGAGAACGGTCCCGCGGTCGGTGCGGAAATCGACATTTCGGCGTTGCCGTTGATGACGATCCGCGCCGATCCTGTCAGGAAAAAGGTTACACCCTCCCCTGCCATTGCCGGCTGCGCCGAAGAATCTGCGCCGGCGTTGTGGACGGTAAAGTCTCCACCTTCGATGATATAGAGCCCGGGCCCGAAGCTGACATCCCCTCTGATATTGAGACCGTTGCAGAAACGGATCGATTTCACGCCGCTCGGATGGTTGTCGCTCGGCGTCAGCGTCGTTGTGGAATTCGGGCTACCCACGTTTCTGCTGCGACAAGCGCCGACCACCGCCGGTTCGGCCACATGTGCATACGGATCACGCACCGCAGGCGCGAACTCCCGCACCGCCGGGCAGCCTGACAACTGCAACTGGCTGGTCACCACAGCCTGGCCGACGGCATGTGCGCAATTTGCAGAAAGCGCGGCAGAACTGCCCGACATGAGCACTGAATCGGCGGCGTTGGAGTTGGATGCGATATCGCATCCGTCCAACCCCACCGAAGTGGAGCCCGATACTGTTATGGCTCCTGATGCCGTCGAGTCCAGTGCAAGCACGCAGGCCACGGAGCCCGTGGCCGATATTCGCGCAACGGCCCGCGCGCCGATCTGGACGGGTTCATTGCTTACCAGCAGCGAAAAATACCTGCGCTGCGTATGGTTCAGGATGACCTCGACGCTCTCGGGGTTGTCGGCGGCGGGGCCGCTTTGGGGCGGCGTGTTCACCACGATGGTTCCCGTATCGGCGTGAAAACCGCCTTCGGTCGCAACATGCGTTGCCGCCGCTTCGATCTCGCTCAGGCTGTCCCCGGCCCGCAGGCGGGCAGCTCCGGCATGTGCGGCAAGGTCTGCGGCATGCTGCAGCTTGCGCTGCGTCATGTACTGATAGCCTGTTTCGGCACCGATCCCCATACCGAGGATCATGACCGGCAGCGCCACCGCCATCATCACCGCCGTCGCCCCGCTGCTTTGCACAAGGAACCGGCGGGGGCTTTGCGCGAGCCTCTTGCGCCAAGTTCTCAGGCGCTGGCTCAACAGCTTGGTCGCCTTTGCGTGCAGCTTCATGGCGTTGGTTCCTCGATCTCTATGGCTTCGCCGTTGCTTCGTTTCGGCATGGTGGCTCGGTGCGTTGCCGCAAGTGCAGTCTTCATCGGCACCGGGCCGGCCAACCCGGCAATCTGGTGCAGCATCGTCATTGGGTCGGGACCATGCGCTGGACACTCACCCGGAAACCTGCGGTGCCGAAGGTGGGAATAATGAGGGTCAGCGGCAGGCTTACACTGAGACCGCGCGCGGTTGGCGAGCCGTTGCTGGTCAGGATCTCCAGACCATCGGAATTTGCCAGCCCCAGATTATTGCGTATTTCGGCCACAACCTGCTCGTCGGAAACCTGCGGGTCCAGAAGCACCAGGCGCGCGCCCCGATCCGCCGCAAAGGAAAGTTCGTTTGCGATATGAAGGGCGCGGCCAAACTCGACCGTCCCGACACAAAGCACGATGGCAAGCAGCCCGACAATGGAGAACTCGACCGCCGCCGCACCCGCTTCATCACGCCAGCGGCGCTGTATGGCCCTCATGGCCGTCATCTGACCTGGACCCGTGCCCGGGACGAGACCGCCATGTCCGGAAGCAAGAGGCCCGAAGCGACAGAATCTGCCCGCAGCGTATAGAATATGAAGGTCGGCTTCTGCCCGGAGCATGTTGTTGTGCAGGCAATCGAGTTGGCAGGGGCCTCGGGGCACGCACATTCCTGCACAACGCTGACCGAAAGGGCAGCAACGCTGCCTGCCCTTGTCAGACTGCCTTCCGATGCCGCGTGCAGCGCATTGAGCACGGCGTCGGTACCGGGATTCGCGACTGCGGTCTGTGCGCCGGTGCGAACAATGTGGTCGAGCGCCATCCGGTCGCGCACAGCCAGTCCAATATCTGCCATTGCCACCAGGCCGAAAACGGCAATGGGCCCGACAAGAGCGAACTCGATTGCCGCAAGGCCATGCTGGTCCCTGACGAAACGAACGGCGCGTTGCAGCCACCGCGCAAGGGGAAGCCAGATCATGAGGCTGACTTTGGCAGAGATCTCGTTCGCCGCTCGCTCCATCACCGCCTCCAGAATTCGAAGCGACGAGGGGCCGGGGTCCGGGCCTCTTTTCCCAGCAGTTCATGAGCAAGTTTGGCCAATGCCCGTGCCGCGGCTGATCTCGGGGCAACCTCGGGAATTGTCTGCCCGGCATTCGCGGCCTTTCCGAAAACCGCCGGATCGGATTTGATGATAGCACTTGCACTGAACTGCAGTGCCTCGACAAACGCCGCCGGAGCCAGCTCGGGCCGCTTGCGCTGCCCCACCTGGTTCAACACAAGCCTGGGCGCCGGATCATTCGGACGCGAACGCGCCAGAAAGTCCAGGATCGCCCGGGTGTTGCGCAGGCTGATCAGGTCTGGCAGGGCAGTGACGACCACTTCATCGGCGACCAGCAATGCTTCTTTCACGGCCGGTGTCCAGGTTCGGGGCAGGTCCAGAACGGTGTGCCGAAATCCCTCGCGCCCAAGTTCGACCAGTTTGCGTATCGAGGCGGCGGAAATTTCCTCTTCGGCAAGGGCCGCCGAAGGCGCGAGAAGCCGCAGATGCTTTCCTCTCGAGGTCAGGAGTCGGTCAAGCAGCGCGGTGTCCATCTGCGCAGGGTCTTTCAACACATTGGCGAGCTTGTGTTCTGTCTTGACGTCAAGCGACAAGGATGCCGCGCCGAATGCCATGTCGATATCGGCCAGCATGACGGGCTTTTCTTCCCGCGCTGCCATCAGCCAGGCCACGCTGTGCGATAGAATCGACGATCCCGCGCCGCCTTTCGACGGGATGAATGCGTATGTCTTGCCCTTGGTGGCCCGCTGGCCCCCTTCATAGAGCCCGCGCAAGCTGGCCACCAGCCCTGCTGTGTCAACCGGCGCGACCAGGTAGTCAGAGACCCCCAACTTCATTACACATTTGTAAAGTGTCACGTCATTCGTTTGACCGATGACGAGAACCAGCGTCTTGGTATCGCACACATCCGCCAGGGCAGGCAGCTCTGCAAGCACGTCTTGCTCGGCCTCGACGATCAGCACATCCGGTGTGGCATGCTGACGGTGATGAGCCACCGCGGCGGCAATACCACCAAACCTTGTTTCCCCCTGCGCGCGGGCGAGATGACGATCCGCAAACGCGCCTTCCACCGCCGCGCTTGCGATCGGTGAATGGACAAAAGCGCGAATTGAGACGTGGGGGATCATTCCAATCTTCCGTTTCCAACGCGTGTGATTTCGGCACTGGCCGCTCGCCGCTGGCCAGGACCGATTACTGAATTGCCACGATTTCCACTTCCGTCCCGCGGCGCACCCGAACCGTTCTGGTTGGCTCTTCCGGCTGCGGAGCGGAAGCGAGGGGCGCGGGCCTGTCCCGGGTGGCGATGGCTTCGGGTTCGGCTTCGATCAAGTGGTGGTCTGCCGCCGAACGTAGCGCGAGCGACAGCATGCCCGATGCCGCAGCGGAAAGCACAACTTCCACCTGCCTTTCGGCAAGCTCAAGCGTGGCGGTACTGCCGATCACAGCATCCGTATCGGCGCTGTCGGCGAGTTGGTCTATGGCAAGGACACGAACATTGCGGGCAATGACGCGACTGGCGGCTCTGCTTTCGCCATCGGCATTCTCGGTTGCCGTGAGCAGGACATCGACCCGATCATTCGGCAGGACAAACCCCCCGGCTGTGCTCTCGGCACTGACACGCAGCGCAACGGCCCGCCGCCCCTCGGGCAAGGTCGAGGAAAGTAGCCGCGCATCGGTCTCGACCATTCGTTCCATGCGGATGGGCTCGCCGGCAGAAAAGCCGCCGCGCACGAACCTGCCTGTCAGGTCCGTTGGGGCCTCGGGCTGCTCTTCGCGGACGAGGAAGGCACCGCCGACAGCGCTTTCGGGCCAGGACTGCCAGCGCAAGCTGCCCGAAGTGACGATGTCACCATGTGCGAGGTCGGTTTCGGCAACCAGCACCTCTCGCATGGGCACGGCAACCACCGGCTCGGTGACACTGGCAACCGCTCTGCCCGTATCTTCGCTGTCCAGCATCAAGGCCGTGGCCAGCGAGCCAGAGCCGAGTGACAGTGCGAGAATTGCGAGGCGCATCATTGTCGGGTTTCCTTGTCATAAGCGCTTGTCAGAAAGACGCAGAAGCGTGACGGGGCATCTTTGGGGAACGAGCCGGTCACATCTGCCGCGCTTCGCCTGACCCGAAAGGCCATGCAGCGGCACGAAAACCAGACTGTCTTTGCCGAGAATGGCGTTCAGACATTTCCTGGCGGGAAAACGGGCGGAATCGTTCAACTCCCCCGAAAAGGGTGTATTCCTTATTGCATCGGCGGCGGTGGCCGAGAGGTCTGTCCGGATCATGCCTGCTTCTCCCGCAGCAATACTACCGGTGTGTGTGCCGTGTTTGATTCATTAATATCCCGCGCGCTCGCCACAGGCTACTTGGCCGGATGGCCTGTTCGTCTGTTCAAACGAACCCTCCGGATGGCCAGGGGATTCGCGCCAGCAGCATGACATTTGTGCAGAATTTATCTGCCGTATTCCGCGGGCGGTGCCCGACGACAGGCGTCGATGCGACGGGTGAAATACTGAAAGTCTTACGAATGTCGCCTGTTTCACCAACGCGCCGCATGGACAGGCCATCAGGCCAAGTTTCCTCTGATCACGGCTTGGCGCATTGATTTCATCGACTCCTTTATCATTCGGCTGAGAGAGCCATGAACAGCAGCCGGGAGATGAACTCTCGCCCTTTCGTGATCGCGACACGCCAAAGAGCAGGAGCCTTGTAAATTCCCGCGAACCCCTCGCGGCTTCCGGAAACCAAGATTCGCGTCATTCCTGGTGCAATGTTGTGCGGGGTGTGAAGCGGTCGATCGATCAGATGCCGGAAACCATCGGGCTGCCAACGTGAAAGAGGAACCAAAATGCTTTCGCAGACCAAACTTCCCAAGTTCGCCGTTCCCGTTCGGATCGCCATGGCCAACGAAACCCAGATCATTGGCGCGGTCTTCGTTTATCAAGGTCAGCGGGTCATCGACCTGCTATGCGATGAGCGACCCTTTATCCCGATTGAGACAACCGCCGGTTTCAGGTTGCTCAACAAGCAACACGCAGTCGAGGTCGACCTGATGCAGATCGAGGAAATGCTCGAAAAGCGCGATCTCTTCCCAAATGTCGATCTACAGTATCTTCGCAACAACAAGTGGTGAAACCACAACTTGACGAACTGTCTGCCGGCGCCTTGGCATCAGGGGCCTGCGATGTTCATGGGCTTGTTGAAAGTTGAATTGCATTCATGAAAGGGGCGCTGTTAACCCGGCAGCGGCCCGCCCGGTTGCGCACGGCCAATCCTGCCGCAAGGCCCCGATCATCGAGGACTTCGGCATGGCGCAAGGCCTGGAAACGAACGCAGAGCGAATGAATTCACAGCCCATGCCCACTGACATGCCTGCGGAATTTATTGTCTGAAGGCACCAGCTTCGCCTGGGCGCATAGCTTTCGCAGCCCCAAGACGCCGAGCGAACGAAGTGATTTCCCCGCCTGTGGATGATCCGTGAGGAAGTGTAGCGGCCCCGCACGCGATGCTCACTGGTCTCAGGCGTCGGCGATGTCCGGAACCGTGGCGTCAACACCTTCGGCAGAAGCATCCCGGCTGCGCGGCAAGAAGAAGACAAGCGCCGCCAACCCCACGATGCCAAGTGAGCCTCCAAGCCAGTAAAGCAGGAAGACAGTCCAGAGGGGATTTCCGGCAAGAAGGCCCATCCCCGCCAGCAGCGCGCCAGAGATCATGCTCATCATGACGTATCCGAGAACCATCTTGCGTTCCTCACATGGTTGCTGCGACCGTTCGGGGTGCTTTCGCGCTCCCGGGTTCCTTTTTAAGTGGTGGTCCCGGCATGTGATAGCTGGCCTGACGGGCAGGACCGGACTGGGCCAGATGGCCAGTCCCGGTGAGTGAGCCGCTCAGGTGATGGTCGTGAGTGCGCTGTCCAAACGAGCGCACAAGCTGCCCATCGCCGATCCGCCACCCACAAACGACCGCCCGGTTGCAAGGTGCGGCAGATCAAGCACGCCCGGCTGCTGTTCTGTCTGAGCAAGAGACTTGGCTGGCTGGCACCGAAAAAAGGCGCCCTGTGACCGCCATGGGGGCTGGCAATCCATCTGGCTCGTTCCCAAAAGTCAGGGCCAATGAAATGGCGTGCGCAACGAACGGTCCAGAAACCAGAGCTATCAAATCGATAAGGGTCCTGGTGCCAATCACCTGGCCCGATGACCTGTCCACCCGCCATGACTTATCTCACCAGTTGGACAGGAGATTCGTTCAAAGACGAACCGGCGATCTTGCATATCGGTGCTTCTTGCCGGGGCAATGTTCGGCCGGGCTGCTCCGGAAGCGCTGGTTAATGTTTGAAATTGCTTAAAATTTTTCCACCTGAACAGGCATGGCCAAGCGGTCTACCCATCGGGCCCAGTTTATTCCTTTCCGGAATTTCGACATCTATTCCTTCGACGCCGCCATCGCCTGGCTGAGTGCGTCAGGATCTGCCAGCGCTGTGCCTGCGTATCAATCAATGGATTGGTTCACGAAAAAACCATCCGCCGTCTTGTCAAGAACGAGCCCGGCACCACTGTGATTGAAACCGGCCAATCGGCGGCCTGCTATTCGCCGTAATCGGCGACGATGAGAGATCATCGGCAGCGATCTGAGCGGCTCTCCCAGGCGATTTTTCGATTAGTGAATCGGCCCTCTCTGTGAGTGCGGCCATAAGCTTGAGGTGAAGCTATGAGCAATGCAATGCCGGAGGCGGACAACATTGTCCAAGACAATTTCACGACAGGGATGATCAGGGGCAGTGCTCGCAATGATCACCTAATTCATCATCGTGATCCCAGCGTGGAGGGGCATGCAGGCACCGGATTGGTTGCTTTCGCTGGGGACGATATCCTGGAAGGCTCCGTTCCGGACGCCGGGCAGATTCATATGTTCGCGGGGCCAGGGAATGACTGGATGATCCTCGATGTCACCAAGAATCCGGATGCTATCGGGCATCAGGGGCATCACGCTTATGGCGGGCACGGCCGGAATACGTTTCAATTCGCAAATATCGAAGAGAACCAATCTCCTATCGTCGGTCGCCTGGATGATTTCAATCCGACATCGGATCGGATTCTCATAGAAGGAACCGCGATTGACCTGGCAGATCTACCAAAAACTGTAACCCTCCCAAGCGGAGCCAAGATAGACGTTCGGGTGATCGAAATCGAGCACCCTGAGTTTGAGAGCGAGAATCTTGGAACTCAGCATTTTCTCGCAATTGGAGACAACATATTCTATGCGCTTGAAGGTGCCCGAGACCTGCAGAACGGCACCTCCGGACTGACGGGAGAAGAGCGTCATTTCCTGAAAAAGGATTCTCTCGACACGCTGAGGGAATCTGAGACTGTCCAGTATGTCAATCCAAAGAACTTTGTTCCGATAAAGTTCTACGAACACCGGGAAGATGAGCTGACGCTGAACTGGGCACCGGAGGGAGACGAGGTCTTTGCCGATCCGGGCGAAAATTCGGCAGTTCACATGTTTGGCGGGAAGCAGAATCATCATTCGGATAGTTCCAAAGGTTCGCAGATCATGCACGGCGGTGACGGCGATGACGTTATCGACGGCAATACCGGAAACAACACGATCTTCGGCGGCGATGGAAATAACCTGATCGCCGGTGGCATCGATAACGATCTCATCCATGGCGGCTCCGGAGACGACATGATCTGGGGCGGCGATGGTTCCGACACCATCTTTGGCGGCGCCGGGGACAACTATCTCCATGGCGGAAGAGGCGACGATCTGTTGGTCGGGGGAGACGGCAATGATACCCTGGTTGGCGGTCCCGGAAACGACACCCTCGCTGGCGGGGGCGGTGACGATGCTGTCAATCGCTTCCACTTCTTCGACGGCGACGGCCGTGATGTCATCACGGATTTCAAGGCCGGCTCGGACCTGATCACGCTTCAGGACGATGTCGACCCGCAGACCGTCAGAATCCACGAGAATGACGACGGCAACACTGTCGTGAGTTACGGGCAGGACAACTCGATCGAGCTGCGCGGCGTGTCCCTGGAGGAGTTTCAGGACGCCGCCGAACTCAGGGCCGAAGAGGGCAACCCGATCATCACGATTTCGACCGATCCGGAGGAGGAGTTGCTACAGGAGCTTCTGGACGAGATCGGTTATTATGGAGATTCCGAGCCGCCCAGCCTCAGGATTGACGGGATCAAGTATGGCGCCGATCCATTCACGGGCTCCGGAGCGGGCGGCTACACATATGTTGAAGACGAACCTCCTGCAGATGACGAGCCGCCAGAGGATGACGAACTTCCTGAAGACGACGAACCACCAGAAGATGGCGGGCCTCCTGAAGATGAAGTGCCACCTGAAGAGGACGAGCCGCTTGAGGATGAAGAGGACGGCGAACAAAGCAGCGGGGCCGGGACATGCTTTGTTGCAACTGCCGCCTATCGTGACCCCTGGCACCCGGATGTGAAGTACCTTCGCGCCTTTCGGGATCAATGGCTCGCGCATCGTGCCTGGGGGCGTGCCTTCATCGCCTTCTATTGGCGGGTCGGTCCGAAACTGGCAGCCCCCGTGCGAAGCAACCCTTGGCTTGCGCTTGCGTCAAAGACCCTGATTTCCGGGATTGTCCGCGTCCTGCAAAAGGTCTGGGTTTCCTGAAGCATGAAGCGTTCATTCCGTTCATCCCGCCCGGGCCGCTTGCGGCCCGGGCATTCGCCTGTCCGCCCCGTCACGCCGAAGGCATGCCCGCGGCACGACTGCGGGCGCCTACATCTCTAGCCGCCGCATGCCCTCCGTCTTGAGGTGGACGCGGCCGGTCAATCGCAACACGCTCGAAATGTGCCATGCGCCATCCAGATCCGGGAAGGTGGTGGTGCCTGCCGTGAAGTACCAAGTGGCCGCGCAACAAAGTGGCAAACGACCTGGCCTGATGACCTGTCTGCCCCTCCAGTCCAACCTCACCAGAAGGCCAGTCGATTCGCATCAAGAGTTGCTTGGCACGCACAGATTCTCATGGCTGTCTTGCATCTTCGCCAGGCAGCTTGTCGCGAGTCGGCATGTTAAGGTTTGAAATAATTAAGAATATTTCCTGTTGCTGCTGTATGGCCAAGCGGTTCACCCATCGGGCCAAGTATATTTCCTTCCGAAATTTCAGCATCCAGTTCTACGACGCCGCCGTTCCCTGGCTGAGGGCGTCAGGAACAGCCAACGCTGTGTTGGCGCATCAATCGAGGACCGAACCCATGACCAAACTCTTCTCACGCTTCGCGAAATCTGAATCAGGTGCCACCGCGATTGAATACGGCCTGATCGCAGGCTTGCTTTCCGTCGTCATCATTACCGCGGTAATGACCGTCGGCACCGATCTGAGTGCCACCTTCGATGCGGTCTCTGACGCGCTGACCGGCGAAGGTACCTGATGCGAGCGCTCCACATCGCGACGCGCTGACTTTCTTGGCGGAGGCCTGCCCAGGCCTCCGCCCGAAACCTTTCCGATCTGGAGGCACACATGTTCGGCAGACGCATGGGGTTCAACGACGCTACCGCCCTGGAACCTGCCACGGCACATGTTGTTCCGGCTGAGGACCTTCGTCCTGCTGCGACCGTCGCCAAACCGGAAATGCCTGCACCACACGCCGCCCAGGAGAAAGCAGGCAACGGCACGAAATCGCCCGCCTACTTTTCTCTGAAGAAAGAGATTCTGGCAGCGCTCATCGATGCGATCGATGTTTCGCTGCTTGGGGCGATGGAGCTATCGCAGGCGCGGGCCGAGATCCGAGTCATAGCCGGAGACGTCATCACCGCAAGAAAGGTCGCCATGTCCTCGGCGCAACAGGCCGAGCTGATCGAGGATCTGTGCAATGATGTGCTGGGCTATGGCCCGCTTGAGCCGCTTCTTGCGCGGGATGACATCGCGGACATCATGGTCAATGGCAGCGACTGCATTTACATTGAGGTTGGCGGCCGGGTTGAACGCACCGACATTCGCTTTCGGGACAATGAACAACTGCTGAATGTCTGCCAGCGCATCGTTCATCAGGTTGGTCGCCGCGTAGACGAGGCCAGCCCGATATGCGACGCGCGGCTACCTGACGGAAGCCGGGTGAATGTGATCGCCCCGCCGCTTGCCGTGGACGGCCCCACACTGACGATCAGAAAGTTCAAGAAGGACAAGCTTACCCTGGCGCAGCTGGTCCAGTTCGGCGCGATCACGCCCGAAGGTGCCACGCTGCTGGAAATCATCGGTCGCGTGCGTTGCAACGTGATCATCTCGGGCGGAACCGGCTCGGGCAAGACGACGCTCCTGAATTGTCTCACCGGGTTCGTTGAGCCATCCGAGCGCATCGTTACCTGCGAAGACTCTGCTGAATTGCAATTGCAGCAGCCGCATGTCGTTCGGCTTGAAACGCGGCCACCGAGTGTCGAGGGCGCAGGCGAGGCGACCATGCGCGACCTCGTAAGAAACTGCCTGCGAATGCGACCTGATCGCATCATCGTTGGTGAAGTGCGCGGCCCCGAAGCCTTTGACCTGCTGCAGGCGATGAATACCGGTCACGACGGTTCGATGGGCACTTTGCACGCGAATACACCGCGTGAGGCGCTGTCACGGATCGAAGCCATGATCACGATGGGAGGGTTCACGTTACCCGCCACGACCATCCGCCAGATGATGGTCTCGTCCATCGACATCATTGTCCAGGCGGCGCGTTTGCGTGATGGCTCACGCCGGATCACCCACATCACCGAAGTCCTGGGGCTCGAAGGCGACGTGCCGATAACCCAGGATCTCTTTCTTTATGACATCCTTGGTGAAGACGCCGATGGCAATATAATCGGCCGACACCGTTCCACGGGGATCGGCCGCCCCGCATTCTGGGATCGTGCCCGCTATTTCGGCGAGCAAGACAGGCTCGCCGCCGCGCTGAAGGCGGCGGAGGCGTGAAAACGGCGCAGATCGGAGTGACCTGACGTGAATGCGGCATATCCTTTGATGGTCTTTGTCCTGGTCACATTCGCGGTGGCAGGATCGATGTATGCGTTCTTGCAACCTCAGATGCTGCGAGCCGAACAACTGCGCCGGCGCACGACAATGGCTCTCTTCGGCTCTTCGGTTTCCGCGGCTCCGTCACGGAAGAAGACCATCGAGGATTTCATAAGGGAGGCGGGCGAAGATGGAGCCAATGAACGACCGAAGCGCCCAACATTGGAGCAGCGCCTGCGGCAGGCTGAATTGCCGCTCTCACTGAGGCAATACTGGCTGGCAAGCCTCGGAACGGGTGTGATCGCCCTGGGGATGCTCATGACACTTACGGCTCAGGCGCTCCCGGTCATCGCCATCCTCGCTGCCGCAATCGGGCTCCTGTTGCCCCATCTGTTCGTCGAACGGCGCCGGAATGCGCGATTTCAGCGATTCACGCAGGAGTTTCCCAACGCGATCGATGTTGTCGTTCGCGGGGTGAAATCGGGCCTTCCACTTGCAGACTGCCTGAAGATCATTGCCGCCGAGGCCCAGGACCCGGTTAAATCTGAGTTCAGGAAGGCTGTCGAAGACCAGACCCTCGGCATGACCAATGAAGAGGTTGTTCATCGACTGGCGGTGCGGGTGCCCCTGCCCGAGGTTCGGTTTTTCGGAATCGTGATAGCGATCCAAAGCCGAACCGGTGGAAGCCTGTCAGAGGCACTGGGCAATCTCTCTCGCGTTCTGCGCGAGCGAAAGAAGATGCGCGAGAAGATCAAGGCGATGAGTTCTGAGGCCAAGACCTCGGCGGGCATTATCGCGGCTCTTCCTTTTGCCGTCGCGTTCTTCGTGTACCTGACGAGCCCTGACTACATCTCTCTTCTCTTCACAACGACACTGGGCAACATGGTGCTGCTCGGATGTGGCGCCTGGATGGGAATGGGCGTTCTGGTCATGCGCAACATGATCAACTTCCAGATTTGAGAGCCAAAATGCAAATAGAAAGTATCTGGAACGCCGAGCCATCGCTGGCCCCTTTGCTGGGCGGTCTGGCTGTCGCCGGGCTCGTGCTGGTACTTTTCTGGAATGTGGTTGTGCCAGATCCGCTGAAGGCTCGCATTGCCGCTGCCGTTCTTGAGGGCCGGAACACACCGCTCCCCGCGAAGGGCGCCAGGCAAGCCTTGCGTCAGCAACCAAGGCAGATATTTCAAAGTGTCGTCGAGACTTTCAATCTCTCGCGCTTGTTATCCGATGAAAGGATCGTGCACCGGCTACGAATGGCTGGCTATCGCGGTCAGGCGCCGGTCGTCACCTATCTGGCATTTCTTGCATTGGTACCGGCGCTTATGCTGGCGATATCGGCATTTTATTCCTTCGCCATCGTTCTGAAAGACCAGCCGTTCTTCATCAAATCGATCGTGGTACTGGCAGCCGGATACATGGGCTGTCATCTGCCACCGCTATACCTGACCAACAAGATCAAGAAGCGACAGCTGGCCATAAAGCGCGCCTGGCCCGATGCACTCGACCTGCTCTTGATTTGCGTCGAATCCGGCATGTCCATCGAGAACGCCTTGCGCAAGGTTTCAGCCGAGCTTTCTGCGTCGGCTCCTGCACTGTCAGACGAGTTGGTCGTTACCACGGCCGAACTCTCTTATCTTCAGGACCGTAGAATGGCTTTCGAGAATCTTGGTCGCAGGACCGGGCTCGAAGGGGTGAGGGCTGTTGTGACCAGCCTCATCCAGTCAGAAAAATACGGAACGCCATTGGGGCAGGCCTTACGGGTATTGGCCCAGGAAAACCGGGACATGCGCATGGCAGAGGCAGAGAAAAAGGCCGCCTCGCTGCCCCCCAAGCTGACTGTGCCAATGATCCTGTTCTTTCTCCCGGTACTGTTTGCCGTCATCATTACGCCGACGATCATCCAGTATGTTACCAGCTAGGAAAAAGACGACGGATTTTTCAAAGATATCAACTTTAATGAAATTTGAATCCGCAATGCAATTCATAATTGCGGAACACACCCCGGCTACATGCGCAATTTCTGCCTTCGACACCGCCGATGGCGCACCTATTTTCCGGCAGAACGAGTTCCTGAAACCAGGGCGTCCCTGATCCGGATGACCGTATTGGAAACTCGCCCCGCTTCCTGCTGGACAGATCGAAATTCG
Organism: Pararhodobacter sp.; assembly: GCA_020832665.1. Lineage (GTDB taxonomy): Bacteria > Pseudomonadota > Alphaproteobacteria > Rhodobacterales > Rhodobacteraceae > Pararhodobacter. Next base: position 23,265 of record JAFIEG010000002.1, read on the forward strand.
TCGATATAGTTCTCGTCAGCTGAAATTGCTCTCTCCAGTTTCGAACAGAGAGCCGCAAGCTCCGTAAAACCAAGAGACCCCGCTTGGGAAACCATTGAATGGGCCGCTCTTCTGATCTCTTCGGGGTTATCATTGTTGTCACCGAATGCCGATGCAATCAATTCGTCCAAACGCTCCAACCATTCCTCAGCGCGCTCGGCCCCAAGAACAGAGACGAACTCCTCCAAATACTCAGGATCGAATCCATTCGATTCAGGAAAGTTCCAGGATTCGTCGCGATCGTTATTATCCACCGACATGATGCAGGCCCATTGTTTTCATTTCGTAAGATCATTCCTAATTCGGCCGGCCAGCTTATTGAAATTCTCGGCACTGGCGCGGTGACGGCACCGGTTCGGTTAAAAATGGACACCGAATCAAAATGACTTGCCCAACAGCCATGCAGTATGTATCCGCCATCCTGATGTCAATCAAGATAAAGTCTCGGCAAAGTGACCTGTTAATCCGCATCTCTCGAACGTCAACACCAACCGGGTTTGTGGGTCGATATTCGCTGCAGCATTACAATTCGCGGTCATTCCGGACACTCAACTCATAGGTGTAGTACGATACGCCTGTTCGGTTAACGCACCCCCCATTCCTCATGGCTTTTCCAGAAGCCAGCGAAAAATGATATGGCTTGTGAAAACTTATTGCAGCCGACAAGAAATTTCAATTGCGCACCGTCGAACGACTGTTTCAAAGTTCGCGGAAGAACCTGTCAGGGACGACGGCCGGCCTGATGACACCCTCCTTGCGCGCGGCACTGGCAAGGCCAAGGCTGTGCAGGGGATCGTCTGGCTGAGGCGGTGTCGGGCGCGCCTAGGTTGCCGCGATCCGGAAGAGGCCGGTTCGCGGCCTGCCGGCTCGGGCGAGCAACTGGCCGGAAAGCCCCTGCCCAGGCACATCCTGCAGTTTGGCCGCCCCGAAAAGTCCAGGAAGCCGCCCTGCCCGATCACATGCGCTCTTGTGACCGAGATTTCGGCGACTTTTCAACCTATGGCATTGTATTAGATGCATTGCGAATGTATTATCGATCCATGAACATCAACGAATCCATGGCCTTGATTGCAGATGACGATGAATTCTTTCGTCTCGCACTAAGGGTCGTATTGACCGAGAAGCTCGAGATTTTAGAGGTCCTGGAAACGGGTTCACTGGATGATGCCATTGAGGCAATCGGGGCCAATGATGCGGTGGGATTCGCCTTTTTCGACCTCAACATGCCGGGGCTGGACACTTTTTCCGGAATCCGCGCAACAAGAGAAGCGTTTCCGCATGTAAGGGTGGCAGTTGTTTCCGCATCGCGAAGCCGCGGTGATGTGCTACGCGCGCTAGACGCCGGCGCCCATGGATTTGTGCCCAAGGGCGAGGGCATCAAGCAAATGGAAGAGGCAATCAGGTTAATCGTCAATGGCGGCATCTATGTGCCTGAATTTCTCACCGATATCCAGAACACGGAGAACGGGTTGCCCGGTGAATCTGTCGAAATATTGATGCCGGAGGCAAGCCAGCTGGACAATCTTACACCTCGTCAGCACGACGTCTTGACGCATGTTGTCAAGGGAATGTCCAACAAGGAAATTGCCCGGTCCATGTCGGTGAGCGAGAGTACGGTGAAGTTTCATGTTGCCTCGCTCTGCCTTCGGCTTGGTGTAAAGAACCGGACACAGATTGCAGCGCAAGCGTCCGGTTTCAAATCTCGCTGATTTTCGTGGTGTCATTTGTTGATTTCCGATCTGACGTGGCATCTCGAATTTTCTGACGATCAATGCGATCGATTGCATTCAAGCCTGATTGAAATGATGGATAAAATCCTGAATGACAAGCAACAGTGGCTCTGCACATATTCTTATCGCCGAGGACGATGAACTGGTGGGCGAGCTTCTCTCTGCCCAACTCAAGAGCCTCGGCTACAGGGTCACCTTCGCACGCACCGGCAGTGAAGCCCTGGAAAGGCTCGAACGGCTTCAGGATATCGATATGCTCGCCACCGACATTGTCATGCCTGGAGGTATGACCGGACGCGAACTTGCAAAGGCAGCAATCCGCCTCAGGCCGAATCTGAAGGTTCTTTTCGTCTCCGGTTACGCCAAGGACTCGATCATTCGAGAAGGCAGGCTAGAACCGGACGTCGAGTTTTTGAAAAAACCCTACCGTCTCAGGGAGCTTGCGACCACGGTAAGAAAGGTTCTCGACAGTGGTTGAAGGGAATCGCCGCTTTGACCTGCCATCCAGTCACCACTGGGTCAATTTGACGTTGTTGTATATATAATGGCCCTCGCATCGGGTTCGTACGGTGAGTCCGTCACGGAATTTGTGCAGAACTGTAAAAGAGGAAAAAAGTGAAGTCGCGCCGCAACCGCTTGTTCTGCACCGATGCCCCTTCAAAACAACTTTGTTCGAAAGTACGATCTGTTATTCCGGTCGAATTGCCTCATGCACGAAGGCGGCCAGTTCGTGCTTCCGGAAGGGTTTGCGCAACAGGTTCTTTCCATCGACCAATTGTTCGCCACCGGTGAAGCCCGTGTCGGAAAACCCGGATGTAAAGCGAATCGGAAGGCCAGGGCGTAACTCGCGCGCCGTCTGGGCAAGCATTAACCCGGTCACGCCACCCGGCAGAACGATATCACTCATCAGCAGATCGAGGGACAGGTCGCCTTTAAGTATCTCGGTGGCTTCGGCAGCTGATTTCGCCGTGACAACAGCATATCCCAGTGTTTCCAGAACCGCGACGAAATGCTCGCGGACCAACTGCTGATCCTCCACCAGCAAGATGCGGCCGGTGCCGGGTTGCGGCCCTGCAGCCTTCTTTTCCCCTGACGGCTCGCCCTGAGTTTCGTCAACGAGCGCGGGTAGAAGCAACTCGACCACGGTGCCCTTGCCCGGGGAGGAATGGATGGTTGCCAGCCCGTCAGATTGACGGGCAAAGCCGTGAACCATGGACAAGCCCAGCCCACTGCCCGAGCCGACCTCCTTGGTCGAAAAAAACGGATCGAACGCCGCCTGCAAGGTTTCCGCATCCATGCCATGGCCGGTATCGGCCACCGAGAGGCACACATAGCAACCTGGCTTCACCCCCTTCTCGGTGGCCAGCGGATCGCTGGCATCAACGACCGTGTTGCGCAGCCCGATCGCCAACCTTCCGCCGTCAGGCATGGCATCGCGCGCATTGATGCACAGATTAAGCAGGGCATTGTCGAATTGGGTGGGATCAACGTGGAGGCGCCACAGATCAGTGTCGCTGTTCAGGACCACCTCGACGGACTCGCCCAGAGCGCGCTCGATCATGCGCATCGTATCAGCCAGTTGGCGCGCCATGTCGATTGCGCGCGGCGCCATGGGCTGCTGTCTGGCATAGGAAAGGAGCTGGTTGACGAGTTCCGCGCTGCGATCAGCGGCATGAAGCGCAGAGGCAACATGGTTCCGCGCGACAGCATCATTTCGAACTTGCTCTTCGAGGAAATCAAGATTGCCCAGCACAATGGTAAGCAGGTTATTGAAATCATGAGCAATACCGCCCGTAAGCTTGCCTATTGCCTCCAGCTTTTGCGACTGCGCCAGTTGCTGCTCAAGTTGGCGCTCCGCCGTGATATCGACAAGGCTGCCCACCATGCGAATTGCGCGCCCGTCGGTATCGCGCTGTATGTATCCTTCATCTCGGACGATTACATACTTCTCGTCGCCGCGCCGCCAGCGGTATTCCTGCTCCCAGTCGTTGCGGCCCGAATGCAGGATTTCATCAAAATGCTGCATGATTCGGCCGATATCTTCGGGGTGAATCCGCGCCGTCCAGTTCTCAAGCGAGTCAAACATCGCCGCTGGGTCCAGCCCGAAATTTCGCATCAGGCCGTCGCTTGCCCACAGCGTGTCATTGACGATATCGAAATCCCAGATCACGTCGCTTGTCGCACGGGTAACCAGTTCGAAGCGCTCGTTCGCCACATACTCGGCACTGATATCCATTTCGCAGATCACGACGCGCGAGTCGTTGTCATCAATATCGGGCAAGGCGATACGGTACATGACATGCAGTTTCTCGCCATCGAGCCGGCGAAGCGTGTTCTTCCCTTCCATTCTCCGTTCGCCACGCAAGATGGCATCGAGTGCGGTGAGAAAGATCGAGGACGGATGTTCTGCCTGGAAAACCTCGTGCGAACGGCGGATCAGTTCCTGCGCACTCTCGGCACGAAACATGTCCACCGCGGCCTGGTTCACTGAGAGGACTTCCAACCGAGCCAGCGTTGTTCCGACAAAATCGGGATTCCGGTCGGCGTATGCGTGAATGTCATGAACGCCCTGGGCCTTGAGAGAACGCAAAACCTCAAGCGCGCCGGCCCAGTTCTCTTCCCAGATGGCTACGGGAACGAGGCCGTACAACTCGTGGAAATGAGCGTTCTGCGCGTTCAGGACCGCCAGTTGCCGGCGATTCTCGACCAATTCGGTGACATCGATCATAATTCCCGTAAGGGTCGCGCGCTTGCCTTCAACTTTGACCTTCACATTGTCCTGCAACCACACCGTGCGGCCATCTGCGGCGACCATACGGTAGGTCAGCCGATGCGGCAGGCGCTTGCGGCTGGCATCGAGGCAGGATTCGACTACCCATTCCGCGTCATCGGGGTGAATCCTGTCTTGCCAGAAATCCGGCTGGTTCAGCCAGTCCTGTGCACTGTAGCCAAGGATTTCGTCGACACTGCCCTCGACGCGGCTGAAACGCAGCGTGTCGGCGTCGGCCTCCCAGATGATCCCGTCGATCTGACTATACATCTGCGGCACCTCGTCTCTACTCGATTCGAGTGTGTGTTCAGGATTTCATTCGCAGTGCCAGGCACCACAGCTTGCGCGATCATGCCCCACATTGCCCGGGAAGAATACCCTGACCGCGAGTTCCGCCGCGTAGTCAGCGCCAATGTCGGCATAGCTGGCCAAGCGCAGCCGGGCACTGTGGCGCAACAAGCCCGGCCAGGGGTTGAACCACGTCACCAGCGAAAAGCCATCACGCCCCACCTGCTTCGCGTGCAACGTCGCGCCGGTCGCCCCAACGGTGCGGTTGCCTGCCGAAAATCGGGGCCGGCATCGGCGTGGTGCCCGGCCAAGGCGGCGTGGTGGGCATCGGCCTGGGCCTAGGCGTCGGCCCGATGCGCGAGGCAACCGAAGCGATCCTGCCCGACAGGCGCGCCGTTCACCGAGTGGCAGCCTTGTCAGCCCGGCTCCAGCACGACATGACCGATCCGCGAGCGATCGGCGATCATTTCGAAGGCCCGGGAAACCTGATCCAGCGGCAGGCGGGCCGCGATTCGGGGACGGATTGCACCGCTGGCCAGCCATGCGCCCAGCCGGTCGAATATCTGTCTGACCTCGCCCTCGAACCGTTCGCGCGCGTCAATCTTGTAATAACCCAAGTAGAGACCGCAAACCGAGATATTCTTGACAAGGATCAGGTTCGCGGCGATCTGCGGAATTGAACCAGAGGCGAAACCCAGCGGCACGATCCGCCCACCGGGGCGCAGGCAGCGAACAGACTGGGTGAAGAGTTCACCGCCGACGGGGTCAAGAACACCATCCACGCCAGCGCCGTCGGTCAACTGCAATACCTCGTCGCGCAACCTCTCGGGCCTCGAATCCAGCACCGCCTCGGCCCCCAATCCGCGCACCCAGTCCTGCCGTTCCCTGCCGGACGCGGTGGCGATCACCCGAGCCCCAAGTTCCCTGGCGATTTCCACCGCCGCCGAACCCGCGCAACCCGCCGCGCCATTGACCAGCAGCCAGTCGCCGCGCTTGGTGTCCAGCAGGCGCGGCCATGTCAGCGCCGCCATTACCGAGTTGTAAGAGGTGTTCAGCGCGGTTGCCGCCGCAGGGTCCACGCCATCGGGAAGCGGATAGACATTGGCCGCCGGCGCGACCGCCTGTTCCGCCAGGGCGCCGAACTCCATCGATGCGACTACAAGCTGCCCGACCCTGAGATCGCGCCCTGCCCTGGATCCGACTTCGAGTATCCGGCCGGCAACGGTGTTTCCGGGGATGAAGGGAAATCCCGGCTTGCGCTGATACTTGCCGCGCAACAGCAGGCCCAGAGCGTGGCTGACAGGCGCGGCCTGCACGGCGATGCGCACATCGCCACCGCTGCATTCGGGCGGTTCGGCCTTACCCCAAACCAGATCGCGCGGTTCCGTCCAGTCGTTGATGACAACGGCGCGCATCCGCCCTCCTGAAGCCCGGCTCCCGGAACAACATGTGCGGCCCCCGGCGAAGCATCTACTCACTGGTAGATTTTTTCCTTGTGACACGCAAGCATTTGTGCTGGGCTCATGCGCGAAACCTGCGCCTGCATTGCCGAAATGATCAGGAATGATTGCCATGGGTAGCGAACCCACTTCCCCGAACAGTGCCAGTCTTCGCCGGTTCCTGAACCCGCGCAGCATCGCGGTGATCGGTGCCAGCGACAGGCCCGGTTCGCTGGGGCTGCGTACGATGCGCAACCTGGAAGGATTCAGCGGCCGCCTGTACCCGGTAAGCCGGCGGCTTTCCAGGATCGGCCGCCACGAATGCCACGGCGCGATGGCCGATTTGCCCGAGGTGCCGGACTGCGCGATTCTGGCCGTCCCGGCGGCAGCGGTCGAGGATGAATTGCGCGCCTGCGCAGAGCGGGGGGTCGGTGGCTGCGTCGTCTTCGCCTCGGGCTATGCCGAGTTGGAAGCCCCCGAGGGCGCGGCAAGGCAGGCACGGTTGCGCGCGATTGCCGCAAAGAAGGGCATGCGCCTGCTTGGGCCCAATACCACCGGCTTTGCCAGTTTCGCGAGCGGGGCGCATGCGGGCTTCGCGGAATTTCCCGGTGGCCTGTTGGACGGCCAGGCGGGAATTGGCCTGGTCAGCCAGTCGGGTGCGCTCGGGCTGGCGCTTGCACAGGCTGCCACGCACGGCACCGGTCTGAGCCATGTGCTGACCTGTGGTAACTCGGCCGATATCGATGTGGCTGATCTTGTCGAATTCCTGTGCGACGAGCCCGATGCCCGCGCCATCGCCGTCACATTCGAAGGGGTTTCATCGCCGGAAAGGCTGATCGCTGCCGTGTCCAAGGCCAACCGCCGCGCCAAACCCGTGGTAATCTGCCGGATAGGGACCACGTCCAGCGGCGCGGCAGCGGTTCGATGGCACACCGGCACCGATCCGAACCACGATTATCCCTGGGATCGGGCGTTGGACGACATGGGCGCAGTCATCGTCTCGCGGCCCGAAACCCTGATCGAGACGACGGTGTTTCTGGCCAAGACCGAGGGTTTTTCCTGCCCCGCACTGCCGCGGGTGGCGATCCTCAGCAGTTCCGGCGGCTCGGGCATACTGGCGGCCGATTGCGCGACGCTCATGGGGTTGCCCCTTGCCGATCCGGGGCCCCGGACGCGCGCCCTGCTGGCAAAGGAGCTGCCTGGCTTTGCCTCGGCCAGAAACCCCTGCGATGCGACGGCGCAGGCAACATCGGACCCGCCGATGCTGACCCGCTGTGCCGAGATCCTGTTGTCGGACCGCGCCGTGGATGCGTTGGTTATTCCTTGGGGAAAGGCGTGGGATTCCGGGCAGTTCGCCGCCCTTTCGGCACTGGCCAGCGTTGCGGGAAAGCCGATCTGCCTGGTCTGGATGAGCCAGTGGCTCGAAGGGCCCGGCGCACTCCAGGTCGAAGCCGAACCAAGGTTGAGCTTGTTTCGGTCGATGGAAAGCTGCATGGCCGCGCTTGGTAGCTGGCCAAAGGCAAGGCGGTCTCTCGGCAGCTAGATCACCGCCACAGGGCGCAACGGCGATGCCGTGGCGCCGCGGGCGCGCAGCGGCAGTGCCGCAAAGAAGAACGTCGTGGCGCCGGTTGCCGAAAGTGCATCCAGATCCAGATTCTCCATGATCGGAATCCGGCGTTCCAACAGTAAAAGCCGGTGAACCGGCGCGGCGTCCGTGACCGGCCCCTTTTCAAACACCGCCGTATCGCTTCCAACCAGCACAGCGCCGCGATCGGCCAGCCAGCGGGCGGCGCCAATGCCGGGCCCGGGGGTTTCATGGGCGATATAGTCAGCCCCTCCCCAGTGGCACGACCAGCCGGTGCGGATCAGCGCCACATCGCCCTGTTCAAGGGTGAAGCCGGCGGCCTGTTCGGCGCGGATCAGGTCTTGTTCGCTTAGCTGTCGGTCCGGCGACAGGCAATCGACTCCGTCCAGACGCGCCATATCGAACAAGACCCCTCTTGTCATGACAGGGGCCAGCGAAGCGGCATCATGCGGGCAGGCGCCACTCTCGATCAGGTCGTTATCGACCGGCGCGCCGTCGACCATGCGCCCATCCTGCGAGACATGGCACAGCGCGTCGACATGCGTTCCTGTATGGCCGCCGAATGACCAGTGACAGCTTGCCGAACTGGCCCCGTCGGTGCGCACGCGGTCTCCGTGGCGTCGGTGCAGCGATATGGCGAAATCCGGATGCGTGGGATAATGCGGCATGTCGCTGAAAAAGACGCGCCCCAGCTCAACAAGCTGGCCCGCGCGCACGGTTCCGATGCCGCGATTCCAGTCTGCAAGGGCCAGTTTGGTGATATCGCTCATGCCGTCCTGCTGCTCTTGTCCCGCGAGGATATCCCCACGATTCTACCTATTGGTATGCTCAAGTCAGTTCCTGGCACTGTCAAGGCCAAGAAATATGGAACAATGGCCGGAACTCGCCCCCCCCTTTGCGCGATCCGCATTGAACTGTCATACCGATAAGTATACTCATCGAGCGACCGCAGGAGGAACCCATGCCAAATCTCGAGTCCGAAAAGGTAAACCGCCTTACCGCCATCGTCGTGGACGATCTGCTGGCGACAAGGCCCGGCGAGAAAACGCTGGTGGTCACCGACCGGGCCGGGATGGCCGAGAATGGTGATATCGTGCGTCAGATCGTGGATCGCAGCCGCGAGATCGGCGGGGAAGTGCTGCTGGTCGAGATGAATGACAATCCGAAGAAGGGTGGAGAATACCTGCCCGAGGCAGTGCAGCGTATGATGCCGGGGCAGGATATCCTTATCAGCCTTACGCGAACGACTTCGGCGCCCCTTCCTCATCACAGGGTGCCCATCGGCCTGATCCGCACCAAAAAGGCGCGTGGCGTGTTCATGGTAAAGCGCAGCCGTGCCGACCTTCTGGACGTTTCCGTGCTCAAGGCAGATTATCCGGCGATGTCGCTAGTGGCGGATTACTGGCAACGCGCCTTCGACGCCGGCGAAACCGTCCGCCTGACCACCCCAATGGGCACCGATCTGACCGCCAGCATCAAGGGTCAGCCCTCGCATCGCTCGAACTTTGCGCATGTGCCGGGGCGGATGTCGCCGGTCAACTGGGGCGAGGTCTATCAGGGCCCGGTCGTGGGCACGACCAACGGGCGCGCCGTGATCGACGGGCCGGTTCTGGGCTTCGACTGGCCGAAAGAGCATCTGGTCCTGGAGATTGAGAACGGCCTTGTGACGCGGGTCAGCGGCGACCCCGAGGTTTCGGATGCGCTGTGGAAGCTGATCTGCGGAACCGAGAACGGCGCGAACATCGCCGAGATCGCGCTGGGGATTAACGCCAAGGCCAACGAACCCAGCTGCAACAACTTCAAGAAGGGACTGGGCCGGGCGCATATCGCGGTCGGCAATGGCCTTGTCTACAACCAGAACGTCGATTCCGACATCCATATTGATTTCATCATGCTGAAGCCGACCATCGAGATCGACGGCCGCGTGATCGTGCACGATGGACGTTCAACCCAGCACGAGCAGGGCACAAGCTGATCTGATTCACCGCCCGGGCGGACCGCCGCGCCTAGGCCGGTGCCTCGTGGCGCACGATGCCGCTCGCTTCCAACTCGGCGATCTCGGCATCCTCGAAACCCGCCTCTGCCAGCAGATCGCGGGTATGTTCGCCGACCAGCGGCGAAGGCCCCCGGATTGCCCCCGGCGTGCGATCGAAACGCGGCGCGGGCGCGGGTTGCGGGGCGCCGTCAGGCGCAACAAAGGTTGCCCGCGCCCGCGCTTGCGGATCATCGAGAGCGCCGTTGAAATCAAGAACCGGTGTCAGGCAGGCATCGGTTCCCGCGCCGAGCCCGCACCACTCGTCGCGCGTGCGGGTCAGGAAGATCGCCGACAGCCGCGCGCAAAGATCGGGCCAGAGCGAGCGGTCATTTCGCTGCTCGCGCAGCACGGGGTCCTCGATCCCGGCGAGGTCAAGAAACCGGGTCCAGAATTCGCTCTCGATCGCGCCCAATGCCACGAAACTGCCATCGGCGCAGCGATAGGTTCGATAATAGGGCGCGCCGCCATCGAACAGATTGGCCTCGCGGCGCGGCTCCCACAACCCCTTGTTGTGATAGGCCCAGATCATCGCCGACAACAGCGCGCCGCCCTCGGCCATGGCGGCATCGACGACCTGCCCCCTGCCAGATGTCGCACGCTCGACCAGCGCGGCCAGAACACCCGCGATCAACAGCATCCCTCCGCCGCCAAAATCACCGATCAGATTCAGCGGCGGCACCGGGCGCTCCGCCGGGCCGATCGCCGCCAGAATGCCCGTGCTGGCGATATAGTTCAGGTCGTGCCCGGCTTCATGCGCTCGCGGCCCAGTCTGGCCCCAGCCGGTGACTCGCCCGAAAACCAGCCGGGGATTGCGGGCGTGGCAGTCATCGGGCCCCAGCCCCAGCCGTTCCATGACGCCGGGCCGGAACCCTTCGAGCAGGACATCCGCGCCATCGACAAGGCGCAATGCCACATCGCGCGCGCCCTCACGCTTGAGGTCGATCGCCAGCGACCGGCGCCCGCGATTAAGCACATCTCCGCGCGTCTGGTTCCAGCGCTGGCCAGGCCGATCAATACGGATGACCTCGGCACCCATGTCCGAGAGCCACATCGCCGCAAAAGGTCCGGGCCCCACGCCGACGAATTCGACGACCTTCAAGCCGCTCAAGGGGCCGGTTTTCTCCATGCAACTCGCCCTATTCATACTGATTAGTATGCACTTTGCCGCCAGGATGCGCTTGCTGCAAGATTTTTTTCTAAATTTTCAAAGAAGAAAAACATGGCGCCTATGCATGCTTGACGCTACATCTACTCACTGGTAGTCCCATCGAGCAAGCAGTGAAGAACGGGGGCACGGGCCGGATGCTCGACCACAGTGCGGTGATGAACTGGCGTTTCGAAGATGTCCGGCAGAGCTACACCGCCCGCGACGCGATCCTTTATGCGCTGGGGCTGGGCTACGGCCAGGATCCGATGGACGCCGACGATTTGAGATTCCTGCTCGAGGACCGGCTGCTGGTTGTGCCGACCTTCTCGGTCGTGCTGGGCGGGCCGGGGCGATGGATGGCCGACCCCCGCACCGGCATAGACTGGATCCGCAGCCTGCATGGCGAACAGGGGTTGCGGATCTACAGCCCGCTCCCCCCCTCGGGCGAGGTCATCGGTCGCAACAGGGTCACCAACATCATCGACAAAGGGCCCGGCAAGGGTGCGCTACTGATGATGGAGCGTGACATCATCAACGCCGTCACGGGCGAAATGCTGGCCACCCGCACATCGACCTCGTTCCTGCGCGGCGACGGCGGATGCGGCGCGCCGGCGCAGGCGCAGCCCGCGCCGCATCGGCTGCCAGAGCGCGCGCCCGATCAGACCCATGTCATGTCCACCCGCCCCGAAGCCGCGCTGATCTACCGGTTGTCGGGCGACTGGAACCCGATCCACGCCGACCCTGAAAAGGCTGCGAAAGCGGGTTTCGAGCGGCCTTTGCTGCACGGGCTGTGCACTTTCGGCATGATCGGCCGTGCCCTGATCGCCACGGCCTGCGCGCAGGAACCGGCGCGGCTGCGCGAGATGGGCGGGCGGTTCAGCGCCCCCTGCTTCCCCGGCGAGACGATCGCCGTGGATCTGTGGGACGAGGGCGGCGGCGCCTTCGGGTTTCAGGCGCGAGTGGTCGAGCGCGATATGGTGGTCTTCAAGAGCGGTCTGGCGCGGATATCCTGAGATGCAAGAGCCCTATGCTGGCGCCCTGCCGCGCCCCACCCCCGAGACACTGCCCTTCTGGGAAGGCGCCCGTCAGCACCGGCTGCTGCTGCCCTGGTGCCGCGATTGCGGGCGGCCTCATTTCTACCCGCGCTCGCTTTGCCCGCACTGCCATTCCGAGGTGCTGGACTGGCGCCAGGCCAGCGGTCGGGCAAAGCTGCACAGCTATGCCATCAACCACAAGCAAGCAAAGGGTTTCACGGCGCCCTATGTGATCGCCATTGTCGAACTGGAAGAAGGGGTGCGCATGCTGTCCAACCTCGTGATGTCGGCCCCACCCACCCCCGAGGCGCTATTCATCGACATGCCGGTCGAGGTGGTCTTCGACGATGTGACCGACAGTGTTACATTGCCCAAATTCAGGCCGCTCGCATGACAGGGAAGCTTGGCCGCACGGCTGCCATCGTGGGCGCGGCCGAAACCAACCGGATCGGCAAGCTGCCCGAAATGTCGCGCCTGGCGCTGCACGCTCAGGCGGCGCGCAACGCGCTGGCCGATGCAGGGCTTGCGATGGGCGATGTCGATGGCCTTTTCTGCACCCCCGCCGGCCCGAACGAATTGTCCGAGTATCTGGGCATCGTGCCGCGCTATGTGGACGGAACCGGCGTCGGTGGCTGTTCCTACATGATATTCGTGCGCCACGCGGTGGCAGCGATTGCCGCAGGCTACTGCGATGTGGCGTTGATCGTGCATGGCGAAAGCGGGCGAAGCTGGATCGATATGGAGAGCGCTGCGGGTCCGCCCTCGGGCCCGAACGGGCAGTTCGAGGCCCCATTTGGCACTTCCGGCGCCGCCACCACATATTCGCTGCCGGTCATGCGCCATTTCCACCAGTACGGCACGACCAAGCGGCAGATGAGCCACGTTCCGGCGGCAACACGGGAATGGGCGGTATTGAACCCCCGGGCGCTCATGCATTCCGCCGGGCGCATCACCCCCGAGGATGTCGAGGCCTCGCCGGTGATCTGCTACCCTTTCAACCGGCTGGATTGCTGCCTGGTTGCCGATGGCGGCGGGGCGTTGGTGGTGACCTCGATGGAGCGCGCCCGCGATCTGCGCAAGAAGCCGGTTCCCATCCTTGGCACGGGCGAGGCGACGGCGCATCGCATGGTGGCGATGATGCGCGATTTGACAACGTCGGAATCGACCGTGCTGTCGGGGCAACAGGCCTTCGCCGAGGCCGGGCTGGTCCCGGCTGACATAGACCATCTGATGCTCTACGACGCCTTCAGCTTCACGCCGATGATGTTCCTGGAAGACCTTGGGTTTGTCCCGAAAGGCGAGAGTGGCCCTTTCCTGGCCGAGACACGAATGGCCGACAATGGAAGCCTGATCTACAAGACCGGCCCTGGGGGCGAACTGCCGATGAACACCAATGGTGGCGGGCTTAGTTATTGCCATTCCGGGCGTTACGGCATGTTCGCAATGATCGAGGCCGTCCAGCAACTGCGTGGCGAGGCGGGAAAGCGGCAGGTCGCGAACCTGCGAACCAGCCTTGTCCACGGGCCTGGGCGACAGTTCGCGGCCGCTGGCACGGTGATCCTGTCCAATGACTGAATCCGGCTTTCCCGCTCTGAACATGCTCATCGACGGCCAGTGGACCGCGGGTTCCGGCGCCGAGACGCTACCGGTAGAAAACCCGGCAACCGGCGCCGAGCTGGGTCGGCTGCCAGTTGCAACCGAGAGCGACATCGCCCGCGCCATCGCATCTGCCCGGCGCAGCTTTCCCGGATGGAGCAGCACCCCCCCGCGCAAGCGTGCGGCGATCCTGCATCGGGCGGCGGCGCTGGTCCGGGCGCGATCGGGTGAATTGTCGCGGCTGATGGCCCTGGAACTGGGCAAACCCGTGGCGCAAGGTCCGGCCGAGGTTGCGCGCGCCGCCGAGCTGTTCGAATGGCACGCCGAACAAGCCCTGCGCGTCATGGGCGAGGTAATCGCCAGCGCGCCAGGACTGTCGCAAACGGCGCTGCGTGTCCCGATCGGGCCGGTGGCGGCCTTCACGCCCTGGAATGGCCCCGGCGCATCTCCCGCGCGCAAGATGAGCGCGGCGCTGGCCTCAGGCTGCACGATCGTCCTGAAACCGGCCGAGGAAACCCCCGCGACCGCAATCGCCCTCACCGAATGCCTGGTTGAGGCCGGCGTGCCGCCCGGCGCGCTGAACCTGCTGTTCGGGCATCCTGCGCAGATTTCCGAACGCCTGATCTCGGATCCTGCAATTCGCATGATCACCTTCACCGGCTCGGTGCCGGTCGGCCGGCTGCTGGCGCAGATGGCGGGGCGGTATCTGAAGCCCGCGATCCTGGAACTGGGCGGCCACTCGCCGGTGATTGTTTCCGCAAATGCCGATCCCGAAGAGGTGGCGCGGCTGGCTTTGTTCTCGAAATATCGCAATTCGGGCCAGATCTGCATCTCACCAACGCGATTCCTGATCCACGAATCCCATGGCGAGCGCTTTACCGAGGCGCTGGTCGCAGGGGCCGAGGCGCTGCGCGTCGGCGATCCGCTGGACCCGGCGGTAGAGATGGGGCCGATGATCCATGCTCGCCGGCTGGAAGCCGTGGATGCGCTGGTGCGCGACGCGGCGGATCGCGGGGCGCGGGTGCGCACGGGCGGGCACCGGCTGAACCGTGCGGGGCATTTCTATGCGCCGACCGTACTGACTGAGGTGCCCGACACCTGTGCAATCCTGCGCGAGGAACCCTTTGGCCCGGTGGCCATGGTCCAGCCCTATTCCGAACTGTCCGACGCCATCATGCGCGCCAATGCCACGGATTTCGGCCTGGCGGCGTATGCCTTCACGGATTCTGCGGCCGAGGCGGCGGCGATTACCGCCGGGGTCGAGACCGGCATTCTGTCGATCAACCATTTCGGCGGCGCCTCGCCGGAGATCCCCTTTGGTGGCGTCAAGGACAGCGGTTATGGCCGGGAGGGCGGCGCGCAGTGCTTTGACGGATACCTGACGATCAAATCGGTCTCGCAGCTGACGCGGCAGACCTGAGCTTATAGGGAGAAGCACATGCTGTTCGAAAACAGGGCTGCCATCGTTACCGGCGGCGCGCGCGGGATCGGGCGCGCCATCGCCGAGGAACTGGCGCGTCTGGGTGCGGGCGTTGTCATCATGGACCCCGGCACATCGAAGGATGGCGCGACAGCCGAAGGCGCAACGCCAGCCGAAGAGGCGGCAGAAGCGATCAAGGCTGCGGGTGGCGCCGCCATTGTCGCCGCCGAAAGCGTATCCGATCACGACGCCTGCGCTCGCACCGTGGCGCTGTGCAAGGAAAGCTTCGGTTCGGTCGACATCCTGATCAACAATGCCGGTGTCCTGCGCCCGAAGATGATCTGGAACATGCCGGTGGAGAGCTGGGATGTCGTTGTCGACACCCATCTTCGCGGCCAGTATTCGATGATCCATCACGCCGCGCAGCATATGCGCCAACAGCGCTGGGGCCGGAT
Source organism: Pararhodobacter sp. (assembly GCA_020832665.1). Lineage (GTDB taxonomy): Bacteria > Pseudomonadota > Alphaproteobacteria > Rhodobacterales > Rhodobacteraceae > Pararhodobacter. The sequence continues at coordinate 38,803 of JAFIEG010000002.1, forward strand.
CGTTAACATGGGTTCCGAGGCCTGGCGCGGCACCGTCGGCGGGGCGAATTACGGGGCGGCGAAGGGCGGGGTTTTTTCGCTGACCCGGGCCATGGCGCGCGAACTGGGCAAGTATGGTGTCACCGCCAATACCGTCTGTCCCGCCGCAGCCACACGCCTGACACTGGACGAATCCGTCAAGGAAGGGTTTCGCAAGCGGCTCGAAGCCGGTCTGGTGACCCAGGAGCGCTATGACGCCGTGATCAACATGGGCGGGCCCGAGCACATAATCCCGCTTGTCTCCTATCTTTGCTCGGAAGCGGCGGCGAATGTAAACGGCCAGGCGTTTCGCGCCGAAGCGGGGCGCGTGGGCATCTACAACGACCCCGAGATCAAGGCGAGCCTGGTCAAGGCGGGCAAGGAGGTCTTCACGCTCGACGAATTGTCGGCGCTGGTCCCTTCGGCCCTGCTTCAGGGCTACGTCAACCCGGCCCCGGCCGAAAGCGAATGAGCGAGAACAGACGACATGATTGAGAATCGCCCGATCTACGGCCCGGAATATGAAGAACTACGCCGCAATGTCCGGCGGTTCTTCGCCACCGAGTTGCTGCCGAACATCGATCGCTGGGAAGAAGACGGCATCATCCCGAAATCGCTATGGCTGAAAGCCGGTCAGATGGGGCTTTTGTGCCCAACCGTGGGGCCGGAATACGGCGGTGCGGGTGGTGATTTCCTGCATCTTTCGATCATCGACGAGGAACTTGGCTACACCGGACAAGCCAGTTTCACCATCCAGACCCACACCGACATTGTCGCCGCCTATGTCGAGGCGCTGGGCACCGAGGAGCAGAAGAAACGCTGGCTGCCCCGCATGGTCAGGGGCGAGTTGATCGGCGCCGTTGCGATGACCGAGCCGCAGGCGGGCAGCGACCTGAAGGCGATCACCACCTCGGCCCGCCGGGACGGCGACCATTTCATCATCAACGGGTCGAAAACCTTCATCACCAACGGCATCAACGCCGATCTCATCATCGTCGTTTGCAAGACCGCGCCGGAGCTTGGCCGCAACGGTGTCAGCCTGATCGTGGTCGAGGCCCCGGTCGAGGGCTTCACCCGGGGCAAGCGGCTGAAAAAGATGGGGATGAAGGCTTCAGACACGGCCGAGTTGTTCTTTGACGGCGTTCGCGTGCCGGTCGAAAACCTGCTGGGGGCCGAAAATGCCGGATTCAAGCAGGTGATGCACGAAATCCCGAAGGAGCGGCTGTCCATCGCCACCATCGCGATGGCCGCGGCGCAAAAGGCGTTCGATGTCACGGTGGCCTATGTCAAGGAACGCAAGGTCTTCGGCAAGCCGTTGATCGAGTTTCAGAACACACAGTTCAAGCTGGCGGAACTGAAAACGCAGCTAACCGTCGGCTGGGCGCATCTGGACCACTGCATCGCAAAGCACCTGAAGGGCGAGTTGACCTCGGACGAAGCCGCGATTGCCAAGCTGTTCAACACCGAATTGCAATGCCGGATGGTTGACGAGTGCCTGCAACTGCACGGGGGGTGGGGCTACATGGCCGAAACGCCAATCTCGCGGATGTACACGGATGCGCGGGTGCGCCGGATCGCGGGCGGATCATCCGAGATCATGAAGGTCCTGATCGCGCGGACCTTGTGATGACCGACAGCAAGACCGACGCACCGCTGCGCGACATCCGGGTGCTGGACCTATCGACAGTGGTCGCGGGGCCGTTTGGCAGCGACATTCTGGCAGCGCTGGGGGCCGAGGTGATCCGCATTACCCCCGCGCCAGAGGCCCTGCGCCCCCCGCGCGCGGCAGGCGATCCTGTCGGCGAGGCTGACGGGTTCCACTATGCCCTTGAGCGCAACAAGAAAGCCGTCGCGCTGGATCTGAAATCGGCGGCGGGCAAGGCCGAGTTCCTGCGCCTCGTCTCGGAATCGGACGTGGTCTATGACAATTTCCGCCCCGGCGTGACCGCCCGGCTGGGGATCGACCATGCCGCCTTGAGTGCGATCAATCCCAAGGTGATCTGCTGTTCGATCAGCGGCTATGGCGCCGCCGGCCCCTGGGCCGAGGTCGGCGCCTATGATGTCACGGTGCAGGCGCTAAGCGGTGCGATGAGCATTACCGGTTCGAACGACAGCGCAGGCATGCCCTGCCGCTGGGGCGTGCCGATCGGAGATATCACCGGCGCGTTCTATGCGGTGGTGGGCATTCTCGCGGCGTTGAACGAACGGGCGCGCACCGGACAGGGCCAGGCGCTGGATATCTCGCTTCTGGACGGGCAGCTTGCACTGAACACCTATCGCGTGCCGCAGGCCTTTGGCGCCGGCGTCGAATTCGGCGCAGCGCAGCCGCGCCGGGGTGGGGCGGGCACGGTGCCCTATGGCCCGTTTCTGTGCGCAGACGGCGCCTGGCTGGTGATCGGCGTGGCGTCGAAATTCTGGCAGCGGTTCTGTGCAGCGCTGGGAATCGAGCCCCTGGCCGACGACCCCCGCTTTGCCACACTGGCGCAGCGCCAGTTGCATCAAGCCGAACTGGAGGCGCTGCTCGAGCCCCGGTTCCTGGCCCGAAATGCGGGCGACTGGCAGGAACGACTGATCGCCGCGGGCGTGCCTGTTGGGCGGGTCAACACCATAAGCGAGGCATTCGGCCATCCACAGGCACAGGCGCGCGCCATGGCCGTACCGCTGGAGGATGCGCCGGGCATCACCGTCGCCGGTTCGCCGTTGCGCTTTGTCGATGAACCACCCGCCAGGTTTGCGCCCCCCCAATGCGCCGGCCCTGACAAGCCGGCCCTGTCGCCGCGCACCGAGCAAGCCGCACAAGCCGATGCCGTCGCGCCCACGGCCCAGGCGCTGGCCACGCAGAAGGGGCCATTGAACGGCCTGGTCGTTCTGGAGCTTTGCGGCGACGAGCCAAGCGGCACCTTCGGCACCCAGATCCTGGCCGATCTGGGTGCGGCGGTGATCAAGATCGAACGCCCGCCAAGCGACACGCGCAGCGGTCAACCCGCCGAGCTGCCGGTCACCCCGGCGCTGGCATATTTTTATGGGCTCAACCGCAACAAGCGCTCGGTCTGTCTGAACCTGAAAACGCCAAAGGGCCGGGATGCCCTGCTGCGGCTGGTGGCGCGCGCAGACGCCATCTACGACAATTACAAACCCGGCGTCATGAACCGGCTGGGCCTGGACAGCGCCTCGCTGCGCCGGGCGAACCCGGCGCTGGTGAGTGTCTCGGTCTCGGGTTTCGGGCATAGCGGCCCCTGGTCCAACCTGCCCGCCTATGACGCCACCATTCAGGCACTTGGCGGGGGCATGAGCATTACCGGTACGGGCGAGCCGGGCGCGATGCCGGTGCGATGGGGCAATCCCATTGGCGGGATCGGAGGCGCTTTTTACGCCGTGATCGGTCTTCTGGCCGGTCTGCACCGGCGCCGGACCGGCGGAGCGCCTGCGGCGCTGGATATCGCGCTCTTGGATGCCCAGCTTGCCATGCATGCCTACCGCGTTGCGCCCGCCCTCGCGGGGCACGATTATCCGGCCACGCAGCGGCGCGGCGGAAGCGGCGCCCTGCCCTACGGGCCGTTTCGCTGCGCCGACGGGCGCTGGTTCGTGCTGGGCATCGCCGGACAGTTCTGGGCCCGCGCGGCAATGCTGCTGGGACATCCCGAATGGGTTGCCGATCCGCGTTTCGGCACCCAGGCCGACCGCCAGGCCAACGAAGCGGCGCTGAATGCCCTGGTCGAGGCAGCGATGATCGAACGCATTGCCGACGATTGGCAGAAACTGTTCGTCGGTGCCGGGCTGCCCGGCGCGGCGGTTCGCACCATCCCCGAGGCTTTCTCTCATCCTCACGTCGCCCTGCGCGACATGCTGGTCAGTTTCGATCATCCGCTGGGTCGGCGGTTGCAGGTCGCCGGGTCGCCGGTAAAGCTGTCGCGGCATCCCTTCGCGGGGTTTCGCCATGCCCCCGCCCTTGGCGAGGATACGCGGACCATCCTTACCGGGCTGGGTGGGCTGTCCGAGCTGGATCTGCAGGCCCTGCACGCTTCCGGGGCCGCTTGGTGGGCCGAGAAGGGCGAAAACTACAATCGGCCCGCCGTGGTCTGAGAAAGCGATCGACATGACGATGACAATGCGCATCCACGACTGGTTCGAATACCACGCCCGCAGCCGGCCCGACATTCCGTTTCTGGAGATGGACGGCAACTTGCTGAGCTATCGCGAAGCCGACAGGCGCGCCAACCGGTGGGCGAATGCAATGATCGCCGGCGGTTTGGGACGCGGCGACCGCATCGCCTATCTTTCCACGAATGACATCGACATGGGTGTCATGCTGATGGCGTGCTCGAAAGCCGGGGTGGCGCCGGTGATGCTGAACTACCGCCTCGCCCCGCGTGAAATGCAAGGGATTCTGCAAGACGCAGAGCCCCGGGTGATCTTTGCGCGCGGGGCCGCGTACCTTTCGACAATCGATGCCATCTTGCCGAACCTGGCCGGTATCGAGGCGCTTATCAGTGTCGGCGGCGACCGGGCCGATGGATGGGAGCCGCTGGAGACCTTCCTTTCGGGCACGGCCGAAACCGCACCCCGTTTGCCGATTGCCTCGGATGACATGCTGTATCTGCTTTACACCAGCGGGACGACAGGCCTGCCGAAGGGCATCATGATCAGCCACCTTAACGTCGTCGCGCATGTCGAGCAGTCGATGTGCGCCTCGATCGCGGCGCGGGCGCCGGGGGCGCGCGCGCTCCTGACCACACCGATCTACCACGCCGCGGGTGTGCTGCGGATCATGACCGCCGCGATCAATGGCGGCACGGTCGTTCTCATGGAGCACTTCGAGCCCGGCCTGTTCCTGCACAACCTGGCGACGCAGCGGATCAACACGGTGAACATGGTTCCCGCGATCGTTCAGGAATTGCTGGAGATGCCCGAGATCCGGAACCTGCGATTTCCGCATCTCGAGGTCATCTATTACGGGGCCGCGCCTATTGCCGAATCGGTCTTGCGCCGGGCGCTGGATACCTTCGAATGCCCCTTGATACAGGGATATGGTCTGAGCGAGTCAACCGGCGGGATCGCCTATCTCAACGAGGTTGATCACCAGAAGGCCCTTGCCGGTCGCCCCGAACTGCTGAAATCCACCGGCCGGGCCGTGGTACTGGCCGCATTGCGGGTTGTTGACGTCGAGGGCAATGAGGTGCCGCCCGGAACCGTGGGCGAATTGTGCATCCGGGGGCCGAATGTAATGCTCGGCTACTGGCGCAAGCCCGAAATGACCGCCGAGACCATCCGCGATGGCTGGCTGCATTCGGGCGATGCGGCTTCCATCGACGCCGACGGATATGTGTATCTGCACGATCGGATCAAGGACATGATCGTATCCGGCGGCACCAACATCTATCCAAGCGAAATCGAGAATGCGCTTCTGGAGCATCCCGCCCTGATGGATGTGGCGGTGATCGGCATCCCGCACGAGAAATGGGGCGAGACCGCGCTGGCGGTCTGCGTTTCCCGTACAGGCAGCCCGCCAACGCCGGAGGAGCTGATTGAGTTCAGTCGTTCCCGGCTGGGCGGATACAAGATCCCCCGCCATTACAGCTTTGTCACCGAACTGCCACGCAACGCCAGCGGCAAGGTGCTCAAGCGCGAACTGCGCGCCCCCTACTGGGCCGATCGCGCGCGCCCGATCGGGTGACACGGGGCAGAAACAAAGCAAAAGGAAATTCCATGACGACACCGGCCCCGACCAACCCGCTGAACGTGTTCGGACAGAAGCGGATATTCTCGCGCTTCGACACCACGACCACCGCCGCCGAGGTGGTGGCAGATCTGGATCTGAGCGGACAGCGGGCGCTGGTAACCGGCGGCGGCAGCGGAATCGGCGCCGAGATCGCTCGCGCACTTGCCGGTGCCGGGGCCGAGGTCATGGTCGCCGATGTGGCAATCGACAGCGCCGAAAAGACGGCCGGGGCGATCAATGCTACGCTCCCGGCGCCGCGCGTGTGCGCCGGGCAGCTTGATCTTGGGTCATTGGCCGCAACCCGCGCCTTTGCCCGGGGACTGGTCGCCGAGGGCCGGCCGCTGGGTATTCTGGTCAACAATGCCGGCGTCATGGCCCCACCGCTGACGCGCACCACCGATGGGCACGAGTTGCAGTTCGGGGTCAACTTCCTGGGCCACTTCGTGCTGACCCGTGAGGTGTTGCCGCTGCTGCGTGCAGAAGGCGGGGCGCGCGTGGTCAGCGTCTCGTCTATTGGCCACCGCCGCTCGGGGATCCAGTGGGATGACCCCGACTATCACGTTCGCCCCTATGATCGCTGGGAAGCCTATGGGCAGTCGAAAACTGCCTGCGCCCTTTTCGCGGTTGCCCTGAACGCCCGCCACAGCACCGACGGGGTGTTCGCCAACGCCATGAATCCCGGCGGTTCGATGACCGGGCTGCAGCGGTTCATGACCGACGCCGAATTGCGCAGCCAGGGCTGGATCGACAAGGAAGGCAAGTTCCCGGCTCATTGGCGCTCGCCCGAACAATGCGCTGCCACCTCGGTCTGGCTGGCGACGGCACCTGAGTTGAGAAATGTCGGCGGGCGGTATTTCGAAGACTGCGCAGAGGCGGCGCCCCATGACCCCGCATTGCCGATGAAGGGCCTCAACCCCTTTGCCGTGGACCCAGCCGACGCCGCGCGGCTTTGGGACCTGGCCGAAGCCATGACCAACTGACAGGCGGGGCGAAAGCGCCGAGAACGCGGCCGCCACGACACTCGGCGGGCCGATCAATCGTGTCAGCGGAGAACCGACGCCATGCAGCACCAAGCCCGCCGCTGCGGCTGGCAGATACAGCACGATCAGTCTGACCAGGTGCAGCGCGGTCTCGGGGACTCCTGGCATGCCATACTTCTACCTGATGGTATAAATCCGCTTCTCCGGAAGCGAAGCGTGAAATCAACCGAGTTCTGTTCGCACGCCGAGATCGGGGCTGCCGGATGGCACCAGGCTCGCCCACGGCATCTTGGTTTCCGCGGGCAATCAGGCCTGTTCGCCCCCCCTGCCCTCGGGCGAGCGTACGCCACGGGCAAAGAAATCCAGATAGTGGTCGGCGATGGTCTCCGGCATTTGCGGGCCGCCCTGCCGATACCAGTAGGTGATCCAGTTGAACGCCCCGAACATCGCAAAGGACAGCTTCTTTGGATCGACGCTGCGAATGGAGCCGTCGGCAATGCCCTGAGCGATGATCATCTCGACTTCGCGGTTCAGCCGCCGGCGCCCGGTCCAGAGCTTGTCGCGGCTTTCCTTCTGCATCAGACCCGGCGAAGTTGATCGGATCAGGCAGACGCCAAAATCGGTGCACATCACCTTAACATAGCCGCGAAACAACATTTCCATCCGTTCCCAGCCGGAAACCTGTGCCGCGCGGACCTCGTCCAGTATGTCGTGGAGCTGCTCTGTCGCGATACGCGAGCACTGATAGAGAATGTCTTCCTTGTCCTTGAGATAGTAGTAGAGAAAGGGTTTGGTCACATTCAGCGCCGTTGCCACATCCGACATCGACGTCTGATGGTAGCCGCGTTCGTTGAAAATTTTTGCCGCAGCTTGGAGAATGGCCATTCTCTTTGCTTCGCGGGTCGTCTGTATTTCGTCTGAATTGGATATGACCATTGGACAACCGCTTGCAACCTGGGCGGCCATGCTACCAACAGGTACTGAGTAAGGCCAGAGCGAATGCGCATCGCGTTCTGACCGGAGCACACCCGCCGAATCAGGAGCCAGAGCCGCTGAACAGGGGATGGACCGCTTCCGGCGCTGCCTGACCAGCAAGTAGGAAGAAAATACGGGCATGGCGCAAAATGCAGCGTTTCAGCCATGTTTTCTTGCGTTCACATGGCTCAATTCGCGATTCATGCCGGTTGCATTCTACTCAAAAGTAGGCATGATCATCGAACGGCGGCCACCCATGCGGTGGTCGGAAGCCAAGCATGTCGTCGAAAGGGAGGAGACACCATGCAGACCAGACAAATGATTTCCAGGTCACTGGGCGCCGCGGCGCTGGCCGTGGCGATGGCGGGCACCGCTGCCGTGGCACAGGAGTTTCCCGACCGGCCCGTGACGATGATCGTGCCCTATGCCGCGGGTGGTCCGACCGATCTGATGGCGCGCTTTGTCGCGCAGCGCCTGTCCGATCACTGGGGGCATCCTGTCCTGGTCGAAAACCGCCCCGGGGCATCGGGCACACTGGGTTCGGACCATGTCGCCCGCTCGGACCCGGACGGCTATACGATGGTTGTCGCCAACAATGCCGCCCAGGGGGCTTACGAGCTGCTCAACCCCAACACCACGCCCTATCGCACGCTGGAAGTCTTTGCCCCCGTCGCGATGATTTCGCTGGCACCGCTGGTGATGATCGTCCCCGAGAGTGTCCCGGCAGAAGATGTCGCCGAATTCGTTTCCTGGGCGCAAGAGCGTGCCGGCGAGGTCAACTACGCCTCGGCAGCGATGGGCAGCGCCACCCACCTGGCAACGCTGATGCTCAGCGGCATGGCGGATCTGGACATGGAGATGATTGTGTTTCAAGGCGCCGCGCCGGCCCTGCAGTCGGTCGTCGCGGGCGAGACCGACATGTATGCGGGCGGCTATTCCACCGTTTCGGGCCAGGTTGATGCCGGCACGGTTCGTGCCATTGGCGTGATGGCGCCGCAACGCCTGGGTGCGGCACCGGATATTCCGACCTTTGCCGAACAGGGATACGATATCGAATATGGATCCTGGTTCGGGCTGCTGGCCCCAGTGGATACGCCCGAGGCAATCCTGGAACAGATCAACGCTGATGTGAACGCCGTCATGGACAATGACGAGGCGCGCGAGGCGCTGGGCAATTTCGGGATGGAACTGATGTTGATGGATCGGGACAACTTTGGCGCTGCGATCGAAGCTCGGATCGACCTCGACCGCAACCTTATCGCCGAGGCCGGCCTCGAGACGAACTGAGGCGAGAATTATCCAGCCTGACCCCGACTTCGTTCGCCACACCAGGCCGAGAAATCGCTGGTGTGGCGATACCTTGCCGACCACCCCGGTCAGGCAATAGTGCCAAAGCGTGACGGCCCGATGGGGGAGCGAATGGATAAAGGAACGACCAGCGAACGGGTAACCGGGGCTGTGCTGGCTGTCGGCGGCCTGATTTTCGCCTGGTATTCTGCCGAGAATTACGACCTGGGTACGTTTCGCCGAATGGGGCCCGGAATGTTCCCGTTGGGGCTGGGGCTGGGACTGGCGGTTCTGGGGCTGGCCATCGCCGTTTGGGCACCGGAAAAGGGCGTGGTTCGGCCGGATTTCAATCCGTTGATCGCGGCGAAGATCGTCGGATCAATCGTTGTTTTCGGACTGACTGTCGCCCAGTTTGGCCTGATCGCTGCAGTGATGGCAACGGTCATTGTATCCTCGCTGGCCGAGCGGCCATTTCGCCCGCTGAGCGCCCTGCTTTTGGGTACGTTTCTTTGCCTCCTGGCGTGGCTCATCTTCAGGGTTGCTCTGGGTCTTCCGATTCACATGCTCAGATGGCCATTCTGATGGACCTGCTACCGAACATCGCAATGGGTCTGTCGAGCGCCTTGTCTTCGACAAATCTTTTCTATTGCTTTGTCGGGGTCTCTTTGGGCACGTTGCTGGGCGTGATCCCCGGGATCGGTGTTCTGGCAGCGATGTCGATGCTGTTCCCGCTCACCTTCTACCTGCCGCCGGACGCCGCGTTGATCATGCTCGCCGGGATCTGGTACGGCACGACATATGGCGGGTCGACGGCATCGATCTTGCTGAATGTGCCGGGAACGCCCGCAAACGCCGTAACCTGCCTTGACGGTTATCCGATGGCGCGCAACGGCCGCGCCGGCACGGCGCTTTTGATGACCACGGTTGCGTCGTTCTTCGGAGCCTCGGTCGGTATCTTGCTGCTGATGCTGTTCACCCCGGCAATTGCTGCCTATGCGCTGCGCTTCGCCGATGCCGAGTTCTTTGCCCTGATGCTGCTGGGCCTTGTCGCAGCATCAACCATGTCATCCGGCTCGGTGCTCAAGGGGCTGGCGATGATGATCGTTGGGGTAATGATCGGGGTCGTGGGCGCAGATATCGGCACAGGGGTTCACCGCTTCACCTTCGGGCAGCTGGGGCTGGTTGACGGCGTCAGCATCGTGGCCTTGGCGATGGGTATCTTCGGCGTAAGCGAGGTGATCGCCAGCGTCGGCAAGATCAAGCCTGGCGACATCAAGGCCGATGTCAGGTTTAGGGCGATGCTGCCCTCCCGGGACGAGCTGCGCCGCTCATGGTTTCCCATGATGCGCGGCTCCGGCATCGGATCGTTCTTCGGGGCATTGCCGGGGGCCGGGCCGGGGATCGCAGCGTTTGTCGCCTACGCCACTGAAAAGCAGGTATCGAGAACCCCACAACGTTTCGGCAAAGGGGCGATCGAGGGGGTAATGGCGCCCGAAGCCGCCAATAATGCCGCCGATCAGACCGCCTTCATCCCGACACTGTCGCTGGGCATACCGGGAAGCGTGACGATGGCGCTGATCCTGGGCGTACTGATGATCCATGGCATCCAGCCCGGGCCGAACCTGATCACCAACCAGCCGGCGCTGTTCTGGGGGCTGATCATGAGCTTCTGGGTTGGCAACGTCATGCTGCTGTTACTGAATATCCCGTTTGTCGGGCTTTGGGTACGGCTGCTCATGATCCCCTATCATCTGCTGTTCCCGGCGGTGCTGGTGTTCATCTGCATCGGCACCTACACGCTGAGCTACAGCAATTTCGATATCTGGATGGTGGCCGCCTTCGGTCTCGCCGGGTATCTGATGCGTCTGGCGTGGCTGCCGGCCGCCCCACTCTTGCTTGGTTTTGTGCTGGGACCGTTGATGGAAGACCATTTTCGCCGTGCCTTGCAACTGGCGCGGGGCGATGTGACAGTGTTCTTTACCCGCCCGGTCAGCGGCGTCATCATGTCAATTGTCGTGTTGTTGCTGGTCTGGTCTTTCTGGTCGGCCATGCGCAAAGTTGTTCAAAAGCGACGCCTCAACACCACCAAGACCGAGAATGAGTGATTGCAAACCCGGCGTGGGATCCGGCCATTGGTGGAATGCGCGCCTGGCCGGTTCTGAAGCGTATTGCGCCAGGCAGCCTCATAATGCCGCCCTCAGCTTTCGCCCCTGCGACAGCCCGTCTACTGCCTTCAGTATGCTCGCGGTGTCGATGCCGTTTGCACGATACAGATCGCCTATGGTGCCGGTCTGGCCAAAATGTTCAACCCCCAGCGGGATCGTCACATGCCCGCCGACCCCACCCAGCCAGGCAAGTGTGCCAGGGTGGCCATCGATTACCGTTATCAGCCTGCAATGCGCTGGCAGCCCGTCAAGCAGGCGTTCCACCTGACTGCGGGCAAGCGGATGGCCGCGCGCCCGTTCGCGCTGCGCCGCCGTCCAGCCGGCGTTGAGGCGGTCTGCCGAGGTCACGGCCAGTACGCCAACGTCGCGGCGGTCCTCGGCGATCAGCCCGGCAGCGCGGATCACCTCGGGCGCGACAACGCCCTGATAGGCGAGCACGATCTCGCAGTTCGGCCCCGGCTTGCGCAGCCAGTAGGCCCCATCAACGGCCCCTCGCCGGAAATCGTCATCGGCGCGCCTGCCCGGCTGTTCTATGGGATTGGTGGAAAGTCGCAGATAGACCGAACCCCCGGTCTCGTCGCGCAGCCATGTGCGTTCGTCACGTGTGCTCTCGCCGTCGCGCTGCAGATAGTCGAAGGCCCAATCCATGATGACGGCCAGTTCGTCGGCAAAGGCCGGCTCGAAAGAAGCGAGCCCGTCCTGCCCGATGCCGATCAGCGGCGTGGCGATCGACTGGTGCGCACCCCCTTCCGGCGCCAGGGTCACGCCTGATGGCGTGCCGGCGAGGATGAACCGCGCATCCTGATAGCAGGCGTAGTTCAGCGCATCGAGGCCGCGAATGACGAAGGGGTCGTAGAGCGTGCCCACCGGGATCAGCCGCTTGCCGAAAAGGCTGTGCGACAGGCCTGCCGCTCCGAGCAGCAGGAAGAGGTTCATTTCAGCGATACCAAGTTCGATATGCTGACCTTCGGGATGAAACTCCCAGCGCTGCGTCGAGGGTATCTTCTCTGCCCGGAATGTATCGGCCAGGGAATTGCGTGCAAAAAGCTTTCGCCGATTCACCCAGGGGCCAAGCCCGGTTGTGCCGGTGACATCGGGCGATGTCGTCACGATCCGCTCGGCAAGCTGGCTGTCGCCGCGTGCCAGCATGTCTAGATACTTTCCAAACGCCGCCTGGGTCGATATTTCGCGCTCGGCCTGCAACTCGACCTTCGCCACCGGCACGCTTGCATCTGTGTACCGGCGCGCGCCGCCCGCGAAGAATGGAACCTTTTCCAGGAACGCCTTCAGCCCATCGACATCATCGACGGCGGCAAAAGGCTCCCACTCCTGCCCGTCTGGAACGCCCATGTAGCGTTGCCAATCGGCCATCTGGGCTTTCGTCATAAGCCCGCCGTGATTGTCCTTGTGCCCGGCGATCGGCGTTCCCCAACCCTTGACCGTATAGGCCAGGAAACAGGTCGGACGATTGTGATCAATCTGCGCGAAGGCGTCGGCCATGGTGACAACGCAATTTCCGCCCAGGTTCTCCATCAGCGCCGCAAGTTCCGCTTCGCTGCGCCGGTCGAGCAATGCGCTGACATCGCCTTGATCGCCCAGGTCGTCCAACAGCCGCTCGCGCCAGACGGCACCGCCCATGAAGGTCAACGCCGAGTAAAGCTGATTGGGGCAGTCATCTATCCACTGGCGCAGCCTTTCGCCGCCTGGCTCGTTGAAGGCAGCGCGCTGCAACGCGCCATACTTGATCCGCACCACCTCCCAGCCGAAGGCCTCGAACACTTTCTCGGCGCGCTGCCACAGCCCCTCGCGCACCACACCGTCAAGCGACTGGCGGTTGTAGTCGATGATCCACCAGCAGTTGCGAAGGTCGTTCTTCCAGCCTTCCTGCAGACATTCATAGACATTGCCCTCATCGAGTTCGGCATCGCCCATCAGCGCCACCATCCTGCCCGGCGAAAGTTCACGGCCCCACGGCTTGGCCGCGATGTAGTCCTGTATCATCGAGGCAAAGGCGGTGATCGCAACGCCAAGGCCGACCGACCCGGTCGAGAAATCGACATCATCGGTGTCCTTGGTCCGGCTGGGGTAGGATTGCGCGCCGCCGAAGCCGCGGAACGCCTCTAGCTTTGCACGACTCTGCCGCCCCATCAGATACTGCATCGCATGAAACAGCGGCGCCGCGTGCGGCTTGACAGCGACCCGGTCCTGGGGTCGCAGCGCAGTGAAATAGAGTGCGGTCATGATCGACACCATCGAGGCCGAAGATGCCTGGTGACCACCGATCTTGATCCCGTCCACCTTGGGGCGGATGTGGTTGGCGTGGTGGATCATCCAGTGCGACAGCCAAAGCAGGCGCTGTTCAATCGTCTTGAGGTGGTTTTTGCTCATCTTGGTCCCTGAGTTGCCAGGCAATCCACGATCATCGAGGCGGGTCACCCGGCGCTTTGTTTTGTCAAACGGCCCGGTCGCATGTATTGCCGGGTATCGGTTCAAAGGGCCGCCTTTCCGAAGCCGCCGGAAAAGTTGACGCTAAACTCGTTCCCGCCAGGTCTGCGATGCAATCACGAACAGAAGGGTTCCGGCCGAGCCGAAAAGCCAAAGCAATGAACCGTCAACTATCCATGCGAACGAACAAAGCGCTGCAGCCCCGCTCAGCATTCTTTCTGCCAGGCTGGTCTCTGTAATGAAATAGCCCACCGTCAGGATGAGCAATCCCATCGTCGCGATAGACCACGCAACAATCGGAAGAAAGACCGTACGAGGATCAGGAGGAAACGACAATACATCACCATGATAGATGAACAGGAATGGCAGAATCAATGGCCCGGACATCAACCTCATTGATGCCCATGCCGTCGCCCAGAAACTGGTTTCCGCAATTCTGCTTGCTACCATCGCGGCAGTGGCAATTGGTGGTGTAACAGCCGCAAACACGGCAAAATAGTACACGAACATATGCGCTGACAGAGGATCGACACCGATATTCCGCAGAGCCGGAACCATCATGATAGCGACCATGGTGTATGCCGCCACCGTCGGCAGGCCGCAACCCAGCAGGATTGATGCCACCATAACCACCATGAGCGCTATCAAGAGGTTGTCGCCGACAAACCCGGCAAGCGCACTGGCAAATTTCGGCCCCAGAGCGGTTGTAATGAGCGACTGCGCAACAAGCGAAATGGCGGCTGTGATGACAGCAAGTGCTGCACCCTGCCGGGCACCATTGATCAGCCCCGACACCAGGGTGCCCATCGCGCCTTTAAACTGTGCAGCCGAACGCCAAGTGCTTGGCCTGAGGAAGGTCGTCGCAACCACTGCGCCGATCGCCATCACAACGGACCCCGTTGCAGAGTAGCCCTGGATAAGAAAGTAGACCAGGACGACCAACGGAAAGACAAAGGGAAGAAACTCACGGCGAATGATGTCGAAATCGGGCGCGTCCGTCTGCGTGATTCGTCCGGTGGTCTGAACCAGGAAGAAGACGCCGATCAGGACACCGGCAAAGAACAGGATTGCCGGAAGTAAGGCGGCAGCGGCGATCTCTATGTAACTGACCCCCAGGAACGACGCCATGATGAACGCACCGGCCCCCATTACTGGCGGCAGGATTTGCCCACCACATGAGGCAACCGATTCGACCGCGCCCGCGTCGCGCGCGGCAAATCCCTGGCGTTTCATTGTCGGGATCGTGAAAGTACCTGTAATTGCGACATTCGCCACTGTCGCCCCGGTCACGGTCCCAAGCAGCGAACTGGACACGACACAGGTAACCGCAGCGCCACCCTTCAACAATCTTCCCAGCCAGTTGCCGAGTTCCATGAAGAGATTAGTCACACCAGTGGATGCGAGAAGCGCGCCGAAGAGCATGAACAGGAAGATGATATTTGCCGATATCGGCGTGATCTGACCATAGAGCCCCGAGCCGCCCGATGAGATCAGAAAGGTCATCGCATAGTCGAAAGAAGGGTGCGACGCGGCCTGAAGTGGCCCCCTGAGATTATCGCCAAAGAAGAAGTAAACAAGCGCTGTAACAGCGAGGGTTGCGATGACAATTCCCCATTCCATCCAGCACAGGATTATCACGACGGCGATGATTGCTATTCCGGCATAAAGCTGCATCGGTCGAAGCCCCAGGCCAAAGCGAATTTCCAGGTCTTCGGTAACGGAAAAAAGGTAGAAACTTGCGATAACAGCTGTGACAAGGCATACAATTGCGAGAAGGCGCATGGCCCCGCGATTCTGGATTGCTTGGTAGAGTGCTATCAGGGTGGTCGCCAGGCCGACGTGAATGATGGCATGCTCGCCTTCGGTAAATGGCCGATAATAGGCGAAATACAGATGATAAAGGGCTGCCAGCAAAGCCAGCCCAGAAGCACTGCGGGTGATCAGATTCATGGCGCTCTCCGATTCCAGCCGGCACCGCGCGCGGTGCCGGCTGCGCTGGCCGATTATTCAAACAACCCAGCGATTACTCAAGCAACCCAGCCTCGCGGAAAGCGCGAACCGCTCCCGGATGCAGATCTTCTGCCTGCCAGTCGCCAAGCAAGCCCTCCGGGGTGGAAATCACGGTCAGGGTTGCCGCATATGACGGAAGTTCCCCGGCATTCTCGATCATGAACCTTGTCAACTCGTAGGCGGTCTCTTCCGGGAAATCCCTGTGCACCGCGATGGATGCCGGCGAGTAGATCCAGTTGACCGACCGATCCGAGGCCGCTTCCGGAACCACGTTCCTGTCCACAGTCATTGGCCGAAACGTGAGGCCAAACTCGGCGGCCCGGTCGAATGCCTCCTGCGGGAAGCCGACCAGATGAATATCCAGCCCGGAAGCGAAAAGCTGACTCACCACACCCGGCTTGAAGGCTTGCGACCCATCAGGGGTGATCACCAGCTGCGAGATGATGGCATCGACGCGCCTTTCGGGGAGAGCTTCATGCGACGGGGTCGTTCCCATGAACTGCATGTTCGGATTGATATCCGGCAAACCGGTTTCGAAGAACAGTGCCGGCAGGCCACCCCAATGCGCTTGCGCGCGCCGACCCATGGCAAGCGACCGGCCATCGAGATCCTCGGCCGTTTCGATCTCGGGATTCGTGGTCAGGATACCGATAGCACCATAGAACCCGTTGAACAGGATCTTCACATCGTTGCGAACATCCGGGTGTGCCGTTTCGAAGAAGGGTTCTATCCCTTGCTCTGCATAAACGTAGTCGAGCACACTGGTGCAGCCCAAGGTCTGTGCCCATTCTCCACCGGCCATCATGTTCACTGTCACCGCGGTGGAGCCCGGGCCTTCGGCATTCACGACCCGCAATGTCTCATGACGAGACGCCGTCAGGTCCTGGATTGCGTTGCCGACCGTGTACATGATCGAGCCAAACGGGGCGCATCGTATCCCCACCTCGTTCGTTTCCGCTGCTACGCTTGCGGGAACAAGGGTGACAGCCACTGCAGACGCCACAAGCGCCTGCCACTTCCTTGTCGAATTCCTCACCTTGGTCATGGACTTCCTCCTCTTCGATCCTTGGGGCGCTACATCCTAAAGCTTCGCATCCTCCCGGCGCCCATTCGACGGATGTCGGATCACATTGACGGCTCGAAACGGCTGATCGCGGTTTCGCGAACGTCGAGCACTTCCGAAGTCGTCAGTGCGCCCGATGCCACCTCGACGGCGAAGTGAAACAGGCGCGTACCGGCTTCGGAAACTGTCTCTCCGCTTTCAAGGACGGGCGACACGTCGAAGTCGATGTTATCGGCAAAGCCGACAACCGTATTACGATTTCCGGAAACCTTTACGGTGGTCCCGACCATGCTCCCGATGGGATTGCCCACGCCGGTCGAGAACAGGATCATCTGGCACCCCCCCGAGGCCAGACCAGTCAGGGATTCGACTGCGGGAGCAGGCGTTGCCATGAAATGCATTCCGGGCTTTTCCGGCCGCTTGCCATATTCAAGAACTCCGACCAGCGGGCTTGTCCCCGCCTTGACCATCGCGCCGAGAGCTTTTTCCTCGATAGTGGTCAGCCCGCCGCGAATATTGTCTTTCGACGGATTGGCACCACGCAGATCGAGGCCACGGGACATCACTTCCTTCTCGAATCCCAGGATCGCATCCAGGAATTCCTGGCCGACCTGATCGTTAATCGCCCGCTCTGCAAACACATGCTCGGCGCCGAAGAACTCGGACGTTTCTGAAATGATAACGCGACCGCCCGCTTCGACGATCCGGTCCGCAACCACGCCTATGGACGGATTAGAAGCCACACCGGAAGTCGTGTCGGAACCACCGCATTCAACCCCAATCGTCAGCTTCGAGAGCGGTTGCTCGGTACGCGGCTGTCTGCTTGCTTCTCTTACCATTCTGGCAGCATGGCGAGTCCCTGCGGCAATCGCTTCGATTGTCCCCCCGCAGAGCTGAATATTGACAATTTCAAGGGGTTTGCCGCTCGGTCGAATGCGCTTGGCAACTTCCTCTGTGGTCACCGGTTCCAATCCGACCAGCACAATACCCGAGAGGTTTGGATTGCATGCCAGGCCCGCAATCGTGTCGTAAGCGATTTCAAGATCCCGCCCGAGCTGGCCGCGCACGAAAAGGGTTGTGACCGGGACAGCCTCTTGCACGGCATTAGCTATGGCGCGCGTCACGGAATTGCAGTTGTCCATGACCGAAACTACGCCGACATAGTTGCGGATACCTACTTGGCCGTCGGGGCGTTCATATCCTAGAAAGTTCAACGGGAGTCTCCTTCTTTCTGATCGCCACGGGCGCGGAGTGCTTCAACATTGTGGACATGAACGTGCTCGCCCAGCGCTATGTCAGATGTGGCGCGCCCGATGACCTGACCGTATTTCAGGATCGTTTCACCCTTCCCGATCGGGTTAAGGGCGCATTTGTGGCCATAGGGGATATCCGTGGCGATCTTGAGCGTGTCGTCGCGTGTGCCTGTCAGCCTTACATCGGTGTCCTTTGACACGTCGTCGATCAAAGTCGCGACGTTGTCCTTCTCATGAAGGACAATTGCCTTTTTCATCTCGTTCCTCCTCTGGATAGGGGTGGCTTTCTCAATTCTGCGAAACAGGCTCAGGGAAAGGCAGCCGAGCATCTCGGCCGGCTTCGATGAGTTCGCTCACGATGGCCGGTAACAGGGGAACGCCCTGCCGGTCGGCTTGCAGTTCATCTAGATGCGCGCGGTGCCCCGGGATGCGCGCGGCGTCCCCACCCTCGGTGAGATAATGAGTTGTCCACGCTTCAACATGGGCCTCATAGGCAGCGCGCCCCTGCATTGCTGCGGGGTTGAGAACGAGGATCAAGGCGCTGAGCCCGCCCACGCCGCTGTTGACCGTCTGTCCCTGATTGAGGCTCGATTGAAACTCTCCTCCGGCCAGGCTCCCGGCGAGGATTTCGACGATCATTGCTAGCGCAATGCCCTTGTGACCGCCGAAAGGCAATAACGCCCCAAGCAACGCCTCATGCGGGTCGGTTGTGCCTTGACCCTCTCGGTCCAGAGCCCAACCTTCGGGGATCGGTGTGCCGTCCCGGGCCGCAAGCAGGATGTTTCCGCGTGCGGCGACGCAGCAGGCGAAATCGACCAGAATTGGTGGCCCATTCGCCCGCGGCGCCGCCATGGCAAGCGGATTGTTTCCGATGAGCGGTGCCCGCGCACCCGGAATTCCGATGATGGGCGGAGTCGCCTGGAACATCAGCGCCACCATACCGGCTTCGGCGGCAGGCAACAGGTTGATCCCAAGCGCACCGAGGTGACCCGCGTTGACGAGTTGGCAGACAGCGACAGGCTGCTGCTGAGCCAACGCGATCGCCGCCTCGACGGCGCGCGGCCCGCAAATCTGTCCGAGCGTGTTCCCGGCATCGTAGCGAATGAAGGCACCATTTCGCTGAATGCCTGGCTCCGCGCCCGCCGTGAGGGCACCCGATGCGAATTTTTCCAGATAGTTCGGCAGCCTGGCGAGCCCGTGCGTCTTGAAGCCGCGCGCGTCGGCGCGCACCAGGCCTTCGGCTGCAAGTTCCGCATCTTCGGCATCAACCCCGGCCCAGACCAGCATCTTGCCGGTCCAGTCGAGAAGCTCGCCTCGGTGAAATCGTGACTGGTTCTCCGGATCCGTTGTCATAGGACAAATCTCTCGTACCGCTTCAGATCATCGATTGCCGCTCTGATGCCGATCCGCCTCAGCTTTTCAGCCTCCTCCGCTTGTCCCTTGGACATTGCTTCCAGAAGCCGCTTGAGGTTGACCAGACCACGCTCGGCCCGGCCGGGCAGCACCAGAACCCGCCGCATGATGATCTGTGTCTGGTCCTGAACGCTATCCAGCATGCCTGTAATGACCGGATTGTCCGCAGCCGCGATGACGGCTTTGCGGAAGCGATTGAACTCCACTTCGTAGAGCTCAATGTCCCCAGCGGCGATGCGGCTCTCGAACTCGGGCGTCAGATTATCGAGGAACTTCTTCCATGTTTCGGGGTTCTCGTTTTCCACCGCGCGCCGCACCGCGAGGCCCTCAAGAACTTCCCGAACATCATAGATCTCGTACATCTCGTGAAGTTCCAGGCGGCGGACTACCGCTCCCCGGTTCGGATGACGCTCCACAAGGCCATGGACTTCAAGCGCGCCGATGACCTCCCGCGCTCGCGCTCGCGAGACACCGAAGTCGTTGGCGATCTGTTGCTCGTTCAGCTTTGCACCGGGTGAAATCTTGTGCTCGGAAATCTGCCGGCGCAACTCGGCGACCAGAGACGCCAACTGTGTCTGCCCGCCACCGGCGGCGCTTGTTTTGAATCGTTTCACGACAGACCCTCCGTCCTGAATGCTAAAATAGTGCTAACATTATTGTCAACATAATATCTGAAAATTTTGGCCGTCATGTCAGCGCCAATATATCCACAAAGCAAACCGATACAAAACGACACTTTTACATATGCTTACACCCTATCCGCCCTCGATAACCTTCCTTGACATCGGCCGATCTCGCAGCCGAAAGCAGACGGCCTGAGGTGCGCCCGCGAACTATGCAGTCGGCGGACTCGCGAGGTCAGCGGGCATTTGCCCCACCACGAACGGCTGGCCAGGCGCGGTGCTTCGTCCGCCCATCCGGTGCGCTCGCCCACAAGGCTCAGACTCGATACACCGCCCTGTCAGCAACCTCGGCCAGGGCGGTTGACGGAGCGGTATGGCAAAGCGGAGATTCGGAACGGTTAGGCGATCGGGGCGGCAGCGATGTAATGAAGGTTCGCCGGACGCGCCGCTGCTTTCAGACCCGCCGCATCGTCCGCCGGCAGGTTCACCGGACGCGTTGCGTCAACCTAGCCCCATTCACAAAGGCCGCGCTGCGTGCGGATGGCAGCAGGGGCCAGGCCGATGCCGGCGCAGGGCCGGCGGAGGGCAGCATCGAAACCCGCAAGCGTTGCGCGCAGAGGATGGCTTCGCGGAGTGTGGGCAGCATGGTTGGCCTATGCAGGAATTGTGCTAAGACCCAATCGCGCTATGTCATGCCTTGCGTGGGCACATTGAGAAGGACAACACATTGGTCGCCTTATCGATACTTGAACTTGGGCGCGTTCGCGAGGGCGGCGGGCGACGGCAGTCGCTGGAAAATGCCCGCGTGCTGGCCCAGCACGCCGAGGCGCATGGCTATCACCGTATCTGGGTGGCCGAACATCACAACATGCCGACCGTCACCACCGCCGCTACGGCACTGGTGATCCAGCATCTTGCCGCTGCCACGCACACGATCCGGGTAGGTGCGGGCGGCATCATGCTGCCCAATCACGCACCCTATATCATCGCCGAGCAGTTCGGCACACTTGAGACGCTCTTTCCCGGCCGGATCGACCTGGGGCTGGGCCGCGCCCCGGGCACCGACCCGCTTACCCTGCGTGCCCTGCGCCGCAACCCGGCCAGCGCCGAGCGGTTCCCCCAGGATGTACTCGAACTGCAATCCTATCTCGGCCCCGTTCAGCCCGGGCAACGGATCGAGGCCGTGCCGGGCTCAGGCACGCAGGTGCCGCTTTGGATCCTCGGCTCCAGCCTGTTCGGGGCGCAACTGGCGGCGGAACTGGGACTGCCCTATGGCTTTGCGGCGCATTTCGCGCCGCAGATGCTGGAACCGGCCCTGCAGGTTTATCGAGATCGCTTCAAGCCGTCCCGGCAGTTGCAAACCCCCTATGCGCTGGTCGGTGTCAACATCGTTGCAGCGGCCACCGATGGAGAAGCCCGGTTTCTCGCGACATCGCAGCAGATGTCCTTCACCGACCTTGTCCGGGGAAACCGTGGCCCGATCAGGCCACCGATTGAGGACATCGAAAGCTACTGGTCGGGGCGCGAGAAGGCACAGGCCTCGCAGATGCTCGCGGAAAGCATCATTGGCGGGCCAGAGACGATACGCGCGGGCATTGCCGAACTGCTGGAGCGGACGGGAGCCGACGAACTCATGGTCGTCTCCGACCTCTTTGACTTCGAGAAACGCTGCCGTTCATTCGAGCTGATTTCCGACATTGCTGGCACGGCGGCGGTGCACTGATTATCCGGGAAATTCGGGTGTTTTTTCCCTGCCGGCTTCGACCCGAAGCATCGCTAGGGGTAAGCAGGATTTCGCGTGGAACCGGTATTCATTGTTGCCCCCTGATACCGCTCAGGCATTGTCACGCGTGTTGATCCGTGCGGCTGGCGACCAACATGCTATCCGCGCGCAACCCACACCGCCGTCGCCGAAGGCCACGAGCCTGGCGGGTCGGCGAATTCAAGCCGCACGCGTTCGCCAAAGCGTCTGGTTGAAGTGCAAACGGCCTACTCGCACCGCCTGCGATTCAGCGGCATCCGCGCGGCGTTAACCTTCAAGCACTTTCCTGGGGCGAGAACCTTCCAGCCGACTGACTGTCCGAAGAGCGTGATCGCGTACTCATGGCAGTGATGAGTGCGCTGAGGGGGTGCGAGCGCGACACGCGTGACGACAAGGTCGCCCGGCAGTAGGCCAAGGCAGGAAAGTTCAACATGATCAAATATTTGCTACATGAAAGATTGACAAGTTGAAAGGCAGCCAGGCCTGGCCCGCCGGAGGTCGCGGACACGGGCCGGGCACACTCGATCACCACCCGTCAACGCTATGGGCTGGTCCGATTCTGCCGCCTTTTTGGGGGCACCCCGGGCGACGGTGTGCCGCCACCCCGATTAAGCCTTGCATAATCTTGAGCGAATAATTGATCGGTGCTACCGTCTGTGCTTGCAACTGCTGTCGGTCTGATCAATCGGCTGGTTCTAGAGTGTCAGGGTTTCGTCGACAACCTGTCACTAGCACCACGCCGGCCTTTTGAAAAAGGGACAAGGGGTACCGCGTATGACCGTGAAGATTTCGGATGGCGTCAGGATGTACCAGCAAGTCCTCGCCCAATTGCCTGTGGGGCAAACGCTTGTGGGCGGCGTTCCGACGAATCGCAATGAAGCGATCGGGTATCTCGATGCATTCTGGCGCGGAAAGCCGGATTCGGATCAGTACGATTTCGACGCCATGATGTGGTACGGAGCACTGACGAACCCGGGCAGCCCGGCGATCGGCACGTTCCTGAACAGGCTTTTCACGGTGCTCTATTTCGCCGGGATCCTCTACAACAAGTCGCGCGACAAGGGCTCTCATGACTGGCATCAGTTTGCCGGAAGCATTCCGATCGCATCGGCGTTGGGCCATGGCGGGCGGATCATCATCCAGCTTCCGGTGCGCACCGAGGCGCGCAATTCGGCCAGGGCCTTCTTCGACTGGCTTGTGGGCGACGTGCGCGCAAGCGGCGAACTCATCACCCGAACGGCTGCAACCCATGCGATGGCCCATCGAGAGAAATCCCTGCCGCTCTTTGGTCAGCGCCGGATGCGCGTGGCCGAAATGCGTGGCAAGAAGACCGGGCTACGCAGTGTATTCAAGGGCATATACGAGAAGAACCATTTCGGCGTGAATGTCCCGCTGGGGGGCGCCGGAAACACCAATCCGGTCAGCGGCAACCGGATAGCCGCCGATGGCGGACATGGGCATGTCTATATCTACTACAATCCGAAAGAGCCGGGGCAGTGCGGCAGCATGATGATCGGTTGCGAGAATTCGGCGCCGGGGGCCACTTCGCAGACCTTCGTGAAGCATGACTTCCGCGCGATTTCCGAAGCTTATTCGCCTTGCGGTACCAGCAAGTGGCCGAACCTTGTTTCGGGGCCGAATGCCAAGGCCGAAGCGATGTTCATCGACCTGAGCGATGGCTGGAACTGGCTGCAGGGCAAGGTCAACCAGTTCAACACGTCCTTCGTCGATTATGCCCCCGAACCGGTCGGCGCTGGCTTCAACCCGGCTAGCCAGGTCTGGGCACTGATCTACGCGATTCAGGATGTTCTGGCCAATCCTGCCCATCGCAGACATCACAAGTTCTTCGAGAACACCCTCAAACGGGTGCTGAAAGACGATGTGGACCAGGCGCTTCTGGATGAAATCACCCGGACCTGCGAGCAGTTGGTCCGAGGCGACACATTCGGTCGCACGGGCCCGCGCGGGCGGCGCGGCGCCATCTGCATGCCGCCCGAGCTTGCAGGGCTGCAACGCTCCGCGCTCAACTTCGTTCCGTAAGCCCCGCCTTTCCTGGCGTGACCGTGTCGTGGGGCGCGGTGCACGTTGTTCTTACAGCCGAATGCCCACGCGTTTCTCACGCCTAATCGTCGCCGCTTGGCGGCAGCAGCACCGCACGGGCGCGCGCCAACCTTTCAAGCCCGTTCACCCCGTGCCCGTAAGACCGAAGCCCGGCGCGGTGGTCAAGGGTGCGCTGCGCGCCGGTCAGGCCGGTATCCAGCACCCATTCGGCATAGGCCAGATGCCGGCGATCGGTTTCGGGCAAATGGCTGCGCGCAAGTTCAAGCACCTCGGCACAGAAATCGCGCAGTTCCGAATCATTGCCCGACAGCGCATCGCGCATGGCGCGTTTGCGCAACGATGTCACCCTCTCCACCGGCCAGCGATGACAGAACCCGGCGCCATGCGCCCGCGCCGCAACCACCAGCCCCACCTGGATCGCGCTGGGCGCGATCATGCAACTGGCCTGCGCCGGCTCCGGCGCGCGTTCGGCCAGATCGGCATCTGCAAAGGTTGCGCCGGCGCAGCGGTTCTCCAGATACAGATTGACCGCGTGATTGCGAAACAGTCGCTCAAACAGCGCCGGGTCGGCGAAGGCGGCGGCTAGCTCCCCCTGCGAGGGGCCGGGCTGGCCCAATCCGAACCTGATGCGAAAATCCAGGAAATTCGACCATTGCAGGAACTCGAAATGCGCCGCCCCAGGGACAATCTGCTGCGATTCGCCGCTCTGCACATCACGCCCCGGCACCGGCCCGCCGCGAAAGAAATCGCCAGCGTTCAGTCGCCCGTCGCCGGCGACGAACAGCGAGGTGCGACCCTTGTAGCTGCCACTGGCGGCGGGAATCGCCTGCATCACCGTACCCGGAGCAAAGGTCCAGTCGAAATAGTCGCCCAGCGAATCGAACCATCGCGGCGGCAGGCCCACCCGCTCGCGGTCAGCGGGAAAGCGGCTGCTTCCAACCACTCGCGGCCAGAGGGTCATGCGGGTTTCCATCAGCCCGCTGCGGCGCCCGGCCTCGAACGGGCTGTTGGCAAAGAGCGCGATGAAGGCGGGGCTGGCCGCCAGCAACAGGTTGAGCGCTGGAATGCAGTTGTCGAGTTCCACACCCGTTGTCGGGCCGTTCTGCGACTTGGCGTCGATGCCAGCGGAATGCGTCCAGCCACGGATGCGGTTGAGATAGTCATAGACCGATTTGGGCGCCACGGCGCGGGCGTATTGGTCGGGTCCGGTCCCGGCAGTCGGGTGCTGCGCGAGCGAGGTAAGGTGCAGACCCTGCGCGCCGAGCGCCTCCAGCACCTGTTGAAGGTCGGCGCGCATACACGCGCCCAGCCGGTCAAGCCCGCCTGCCCCAGCCGGTATCGCCGCATGGGCCGTTTCCAACAAGTTGAAGCCGTTGTCGATCCCGTTGACGCCGATGGCCGATAGCAGAGCAACGATGCGGCCGTCCATCGTTTCGGCGCGCGTGTGTGCAGAGCCGCCGCGCAGTTGCTGAAGGGCAAGGAAATAACGATCATCGATCAACCCGGACGCGCCTGCGCCGTCGATCACCACCATTTCCAGCTCGGCGCCCAGTGATGGAAGTGCGCCCCCACCCCTGGCCACACCCTCATTCATACGGGTCGGCCCCCTGCTCGCGCATGGCGGGGCGATCGGCCTGGGCACCATGACCGCGCAAAATCACCAGCGCGGCCAGAAACAGGCTGGCCACCACGAAGCCGATGCCGAGAAAGGCGACCCGCTGGACCACCTCGGAGGCGCTGAAGGTCACGGCAATCAGCAGCGGGCCGACCATCTGGCCAAGCTTGTCGGCCGCCCGCTGCAGGCCCAGCGCCGAAGCCAATCCGACATCGCGCACTACCTTCAGCTGCAGGATAAAGGCCGCGCGCGCCGGTTCGATCAGCGCGCTGGACAGGCTCAGCAGCGCCGCGGCTAGGAATATCCCGGCCAGGCCCAGATCGGTGTAAAGGATCGCCAGGCCGCATCCGCCGACCAGCCCGCCGCCCACCACGATCTGCGCCTTCATGCGGCTGCGGTCGATCAGGCGGCTGAGCATTGGACCCAGAAGGATGACGATAACGCCGTAAACCATGAGGATACGCCCGGTATCCGAAGGCGACGCGCCGATGCGGTCCAGATGCAGGGGAACCGCAAAATACAACAGCCCCACCTGCGCGATCGAGAACGGAACCACCGACAGCAGCAGGACACCGGCATATTCCGGGCTTCGCAGCAAGCCCAGCCAGCGGGCGAAATCGTTGCCGCGCCCGGCCCGGGCGTGACCCGGCACTTCCGCCGACATGAACCCCCGCAGTGTAACAAGCGCGATCAGGAAGGGCGCGAACACCAGCAACCCGGTGGCCATCAGCACCAGGTCATGCCCGAACTGCTCGGCCATGATGCCGCCTATCGCTGTGCCGGCGATGAAGCCGGCAAGAATGCCGGCCATCAGGTTGGCCAGAGCCTGTCCCCGCCGCTCTTCGGGGCAGTACTGGATGACAAGAGCCTGCAGCCCCATCCACGCCAAGCCATAACCCAGCCCGGTCACCCCCCGCGCCAGAACGAAGCTGGCGCCATCGGGCGCAAACGCCGCCCCTACCCCACCGGCTGCCGAGAGGAGCAACCCGCCCAGGAAGGGCTTGTACCAGCCGAAACGATCGGCAAGCTGCCCGGCGACAATTGCCATCAGCAGCGCGCAGCCCATCTCGGCCGATATGGGCAGGGCCAGTACCACATCGGCGGGCAGGCCCAGAAGTTCATCACCCAGGCTGCGCATCTTCAGCGGCAGGAACGACAGCGGCAGCGCCCAGGAAAAGACAAAGGCGAACATGGCCGGGCGCGCAATCAGATGAACCGGCTCACTCGCCACGGCATCGGCGGCATCATCGGCGGGGCCGTCGCGCGCGCGTTGCGGCGCGGTTCCCGCGGCCCCAGCGACCGACCTGCGCAGGACGATCTGCATCAGGATGAACAGCTCGATCATGAAAAAGGCAGAGGTCACTGCGACGGTCAGGATTGTGATGCTTTGGTCCAGCAGCCCTTCGGCAATGGTTGACCGGTTGACATGGGCAAGGATACTGCCCGCGGCGCTGCCATCGGGGCGGGTCAGTTCCAGCCGCGCCGGTTCGATCGGCGGTACCGGCATGAAGCGGGCAAGCCGCGAGGCAGCCTCATCTTCGCGCGCGACCTCCTGAAGCGTGGCTCCGGTTTGGTCCTCAATGGCAATTCGGCCGACCGCACCGCTGAGATCGAGCAACGACTCAAGCTGGGTATCGAGGCCGGGCATTCGCTCGAAGGTCAGCCCGAGTGCAAGCAGCCGCCCGATATCCGCCCCGGCCCGGTCCAGGACGCTCTCGGCGGCGGCAACGGTTGCAGTAGCCAGATTGGTGCGGAATATCTGAAGTACAAAGGCCGAATAGGCAATCTGTGCCGAAAGCAGAACCACCAGCGGCACCAGCATCCAGCGCCAGCGTGAACCGCGCCGGCGCGCCATTGCACCACGCAATTGCCCGGCCGCGACCGCCAGCAGCACTGCGGCCACCGCACTGATCGCCATCATGGCGGCAAACGCCCCGGTAACCGACTGACCCAGCCTCTCGGCCAGCTCGTCAAGCCGCACGCTGATTATCAGATACCCGGCCACCGCGCCCTCGCGGTCGCGCAGCGCAGTAATGAAATGGCGTTGCCCGCCCGCGTCGAACGAATCCGGCCGCCGTGTACCGGGTTCGCTTTCCGCGGTGGCGCCCGCGATTGCGGCCAGCCCCTCCATGAACGCGGCATCCGGGGCGTCGATCCCGTCACTGATCACGCTGCCGGCAGCGTCGCTCACGCGGACCGCGGCAACAGCGGGGTAATCACGCACCCCGTCCAGTATTTCCTCCAGCCCCAGAAACCTTTCCAGCGGACGCCCGAAACGCAGCCCGGCGTCGATCTGTGCCGCGGCTTCGCGCCCGGCAAGCTCGTACTGCTCGGACAGGATATCCATCTGCGCGCGCTCGAGCGCGGAAAATGTCAGATATGCGCTGGTGCCAAGCGACAGAAGCAGCAGGAACAAGCTGCCCAGCACGATCCCGGCCGAAGTCAGCAACCTCCGCATGGGCGAGACAGATACGAGCGCGGTGTCTGCAGTTTGCGGGGGGTCCCGGTCGTCGCCCGCCATCACCACCCCGCCCGCTCTGGCCGACGGCTGGCCGGGTCGGTTACGCACGAAACGGCAGAGGAACGGCGATTCGCTTCTGTCGCTGTCATGGTCACCTGCCGGGTCGGAAACGGGCCGTTTGCGAACCGTTTTCTGGCCGAACGATACCGATGCGGCAAGGGCAATTCAAGAAGCGCCGTTCCGCCCCGCGACCGCCTGTTCCGGCGGTTACTGCCCGGCGGCGTGGCAAAGACCTTCAGGAAAACGACTGACCCGCGACCTGCCGGGACAGCTTCGCTTTCATCGCCGGTTGAAAAATTGTAACTTTCTTCTTCGACTCATTGGCGATTTACCTGCAATGCGACTTGCAATGTGGCTTGGCGAGAAAGTAGAAAATGCTGATGAACTGGCAGTTTGCAAAGTTGGCGGGTCCGCGATCGGAGTTCGCTGCTGTCTTGTGTCGCCTTCGGCTCGCGGCGTTGGCGCTGTTTGCCATTGCCGTGCTGGCGGCCTGCGGCGCTCCGGAAGAACCGGAAGAACCGGAGACGGTGGTCAACCTGCGCGTCACTGCCGGGACCAACATTAATCCGGATGTCGATGGCCGCCCGTCGCCGGCGGTGATGCGGATCTTCGTGCTGACTACCGAGGATGCCTTCCGCACGGCCACCTATTTCGAGCTGCGCGACGAGGCCGAGGAAACCCTGGGCGATACACTTCTGGCCGAGGCCGACATGCTGCTGAACCCCGGCTCATCGCGCGAGCAGCGTATCATTGTTCCCAATGACGCCCGCACCATGGCGGTTGTCGTGGATTATCAGGATATCGAGAACGCGGTCTGGCGGGGGCATATTTCCATCCGGACCGGAGAGGAGAATAATCTGCGCGCCACATTGCGTGGAACGGAAGTTGTGCTGGGGCTGTCCCCCGTTGAATAGGCGTTTCGGGCCGGAGCAGGTCAACCCTGCCCGGGCGACGGACGCGGTGGCCAATGGGGGGAACCGCCGCACAGAATGAACCCTGAAACAGAACGGCAGCTGCCATGACGCATGAAGACAAGGTCGTTTGGTATGAGGGCATGTTCCTGCGCTCTCAGCATTTCCAACAGCAGGATCGCTATGTCGAACGGCTGGTGCGCGAGCGCGTGGCGGGGCTGGTGCCTTATGGCTGGGGCCTGCGCGAGTTCAAGCTTGACCGCGCATCGCTGGAGAACGGAAAATTCGCGCTGACCGAGGCCAGCGGCGTATTTCCTGACGGCACGCCGTTTTCCATGCCGCAGCTCGACATGCTGCCCCCGGCGCTTGAACTGCCCGAAGGCACCAGCGGCAAGCGCGTCTTCCTGGCCATCCCCGAGCGGCGTTCCACCGCATCCGATTTCGGCGGCGGCGACGAGGCCGAAGCCGTCGCGCGCTACGATATGGCCGAGACCGAGGTGTTCGACGCAATCGAGGGCAGTTCGCAGGCCGCCCCGGTCACCGTCGGGCGGTTGCGCATGTCTTACCTGCTGGAAGGCGGCAGCACCACTGGCTACACGCTGCTGGGGGCGGCACGGGTGCAGGAGGTTCGATCAGACCGCAAGACCGTGCTGGATGAGGGCTATATTCCGCCGCTGCTCAACGCCGCCACCGCACCACCGCTGGCCGCGGTGATGACGGAGCTTGTCGGACTGCTACGCCATCGCGGCGAGGCCATCGCCGGGCGGATCGGTGGTGGTGGCGCGCGGGGTGTATCGGATGTTTCCGATTTCATGATGCTTCAGGCGATCAACCGCTATGAACCGGTGCTGATGCATTTGTCGCGCATTTCCACCGTGCATCCGGAACGCCTGTTCTGCCTGCTGGCCGGGATGGCTGGCGAACTGGCAAGCTTTACCGCGCGCGGACGCCGCGCGCCTGAGTTTCCCGAATACCGCCATGACGATCTTCAGGCCAGCTTTCGCCCGGTCATTGCGGCCATCCGTCAGAGCCTCAGCGCGGTGCTGGAAACCCCCGCCGTGCAGATCCCCCTTCAGGATCGCGGGCACGGCGTGCGCGTCGGCGTGATACCCGACAAGAGCCTGCTGACCAATGCCGGCTTCGTGCTGGCGGTGCGCGCCGACACGCCTCAGGAGGAGATCCGCACTTCCTTTCCAAAGCTGGTCAAGATCGGCCCGGTCGAGCAGATACGCGAACTGGTGAACGTGGCGCTTCCCGGCATCCGCATCAGGCCGCTACCTGTTGCCCCGCGTCAGATTCCGTTTCACAGCACCGCGGTCTATTTCGAGCTGGAACGTGGCACGCAGATATGGAAGCAGCTTGCCGGCTCGGGCGGGATCGCCATTCATGTTGCCGGGGATTTCCGTGACCTGTCGGTGGAACTGTGGGCAATCAGGGGTTGAGGCGCGATGAGCAGCGGCGACAACCCCTTCGCGGATGACGACGACGATCTGGACAAGACCGTCGTTCGCCCCGCGCAGCACTCGCCTGCCCCCCGTGCCGACACCGCCGAGCCCTCCTCTCGCGCTGCCGAGCCCGCTTCAACCCCGCAACCCGCCGTGTCGCCTGCGACCGCCGCGCCACCGCCGCGCGGCTCTGCAACCCCGGCGAGCAGCGCCCCTCCTCCGCCGAACGAACTGGCCCGCGACCCGCGATTGCTGGCGGGCTCCACCCCGTCGCGGCTGCTCGATGCCGCCGCCCCGATGCTGGCGCTGATCGTCGCCGCGCGCGATCTTCAGTCCCACCCCGATCCCGAGGGTTTGCTGGATGGCGCCATCGTCGAGATCCGCACTTTCGAGACCGAGGCGCTGGCCGCGGGCTATACGACCGAACAGATACGCCTGGCCCGTTATGCACTGTGCGCAACCATGGATGATGTGGTGCTGGCCACGCCCTGGGGCGGACAGACCGCGTGGAACCATCGAGGGCTTGTTTCAACCATCCACCGCGAGACGATGAGCGGCGAACGGTTTTACGCGCTTCTCGACACACTGACCGCCAAGCCCGAGGAACACCGCGAAGAGCTGTTGCTTTTCTATGCCTGCCTGTCGCTGGGATTCGAGGGCAAGTACCGGATCATGCCACGCGGCGCGACTGAACTGAGCCGCGTGCGTTCACGCCTTTACCGGCTGATTGTGCAGAATGCCGAGCCGGTCTTGGGGCCGTTGTCACCGGCAGGGGCGGGGCGGGGCGCGGCCTGGCGCCCGCCCGGCAGCGTCACGCCCTACTGGGTGCCGGTTCTGGTGGCGGCGCTGCTGCTGGTCGGGATGTTCATTCTGTGGCAACGCGAGATCGACCGCGCGCAGGCCGCCGTTCTGGGCATTGAGTGGCAGTTTTCGACCGAGTTGGAACGCACCGCCGTCTCCGCGCCGCCACCACAGCCCGAGCCCGTTGAGCCCGCACCCGAGCCCGAGCCCGTTTCCAGCCCCTTTGACCGCGTGAGCGCCGCCTTGTCGGCCGAGATCGCTCAGGGCAACGTCGAGGTTCTGGAACTGCCCGCAGGCGTGACCGTGCGCATCATCGCCCCCGATCAGTTCGCCAGCGGCGCGGCCACCGCCTCGGCCAGCCTGAGCGCGCTGGCCGGGCGCATCGGCTCGGTACTGGATGGCGAGGAAGGCGATATCGCGGTGATTGGACATTCCGATTCGATCCCCATGCGCGCCAACGCCAGTTTCGCCGATAACGAAGAGCTTTCGCGCGCCCGCGCCGAAGCCGCCGCCGGGCAGATCCGCCCGCGACTGCTCAATCCCGGCAGGGTCCGGGTCGAGGGGCTGGGCCCGCAGGCTCCCATCGCCGACAACGCCAACCCCGAGGGGCGCGCCCGCAACCGCAGGATCGAGGTGATCCTGCTGGAACCGGGTGCAAGCTTCGCGCGCGCCATCGAGGCGATCATCGACGACTCGGCCATCTGGAGGCAGCGTTGATGGGCGGTTTCTTTCGTGCACTGTTTTCATGGTGGTTTCTGGGGCTGCTGCTCACCCTGATCCTGTGCGCACTGATCTGGATCTTCGGGCCGCGCCTGGCATTTGACGATACGCGGCTGCTGGCCTCCGAGGTGGCGAGGCTCATCGTGATCATCGTGCTTCTGGTGATCTGGGGCATCCTCAGCCGGGTCGGCGCCACCCGCAAGGCCGCGACCAACGAGGCGGCACCGCCAGCCGGTGACCAGGCCAAACCCGCCGCGGCCGCTGCCAGGGCTGACGCCGAAAGCCGCGGCCCCAACCCCGAGGAAAAGCGCGCCATTGAGCGCGAGCGCAGTGCCATGCGCCGGCGCGTGGCCGAAACCATGCGCACCCTGCGCCGATCAACCAGCGGGTTGGGGCTGGGCGGGCGCTGGCGATACCAGTTGCCCTGGTATCTTGTGATGGGCGAAAGAGGGGTGGGGAAATCGGCCCTGCTCGCCAGTTCCGGACTTACCTTCCCGTTGGGCGAACCAGGCGCGCTGCCCGACGATGTCGAGCGTGAGACCGTCTGGGCCGAGCGCGTGGGCCTTTGGCTGACCGATGACATGGTTTTCGCCGAGCCCCCGGGTGATCTGCTGGAAGATGCTGAATCCCAGACGGTCGCCGCCGGGGCCTGGGCTGCGTTCCTTGAGGTGATCCGCCGCAACCGGCCGCGACAACCGCTCAACGGAATTGTCCTGACCCTCGCCCTGCCCGAGCTTCTGCACTCCACCCCTGACGAACTGCGCGAACACGCAAAGCGCCTTCGCAACCGCCTGCGCGAGGCCAGCACCACGTCCGGCGCAACGCTGCCGATCTATGTGGTGTTCAGCCAGGCAGACCGGATCGCCGGGTTTGACGAATTCTTTGACGAAACGCCCCCCGAAGACCGCGCACAGGTGCTGGGCATCACCCTGCCCACCCCGCGCGAAGGTGGCGGCAACCCGCTGGCTGCGCTTGACCCGGAACTGGATGCGCTGATCGAAAGCCTGAACCGGCGGGTGCTGGAGCGGCTGCACCGCGAGCCCGACATCACCCGGCGCGGCCTGGCTTTCGGGTTTCCGCAGCAACTGGCCATGGCGCGGGCGCCGCTTCGTACATTCCTGGACACCCTGTTCCGCACCAGCCGCTACGAAACCCAGCCACTGGTGCGCGGGATCTATTTCACCTCGGCCGAGCAATCCGGCCCGCCGGTGGATCTGCTTCGCAACGCCATCACTGCGCCGGTCCCAGCCGCGGCGGGAGAGCGCAGCCCGGGCGGCGGCATCGGGCGGCGCAGCTATTTCATTGCTGATTTGCTGCGCCGCATCTTGCCGGGCGATTCAGATACAGTGGGGCTGGACCCACGGTTCGAGCGCCGTCGCCGGGCACGCATGACGGGCGTGATGCTGGCTTGCAGCGCGGTGGTGCTGAGCCTTGGTCTGGCATGGTACTGGAACCACAGCGACACGCTGGCGCTGCTGGATCGAAGCAATCGCAGCATGGCCGAGGCCAACCAGCTGACCCGTGCGCTGGGACAGTTGGCCGATGAAACCGGGGTGTTCGACAGGCCGCAGTTCAGCGGCGTCAACATGTCGCTGAGCGTACTGCGCGACAATCGCGATCAGCTTGCCCGCACGGTTGCCGAACGGCCTTGGCGCACCATGCTTGGCCTGTATCGCGGGCAAGACATCGCCTTGGTTGGCGCCAATGCCTATGAGCTTGCACTGAAGCACCAGTTCCTGCCCTTCGTAATGCTGCATCTCGAGCAGCGCCTGGCTGAACGCGAGCTTCCCGATGGCCAGCTATACGGGTTGTTGCGCAGCTATCTTATGCTCGGCGACCAGGGGCCCTACGATGCCGATACCATCGTCGAGAACCTGCGCGCGGACTGGAACGAGGTGCTCGCCGGGCGTGACCGGCTTGAGCTTCGCCAAGCGCTTGAGGGCCATCTGGAAGCGCTTGTGCGTCTGCGCGTCACCCCGCCCGACCTGAACGAGGATATCGTCGAGTTTGCGCGTGACCGACTGGCCGAACAACCGCGCGGCGAGCGCGGGATGGATCTGCTTCAGGCCCTTCCTGAAATCAGGCGGCTGCCCGGGGTCCGCCCGGCCGATATCGGCGGGCCGATGACCCAGCGGGTATTGGCCCGGCGTTCGGGGCAGTCGCTGCAAGAAGCCGTGCCCGGCGTCTTTACCGAGCGGGGATTCCGCCGCGTCGGCAAACCCGCCGTGGATCGCATCGCACTGGCGCTGGCGCGTGACGGCTGGGTGATGGGCCTGCCCGACGATGCGCCGGCCATCGCAATCGAAACCATCGATATCCGCGAGGAAATTCTGCAGGTCTATGCTGAACGCTATGCGCGCGCTTGGGAATCGTTGCTGGCCGACCTTTCCATTCGCCCCTTCGACGCGGTCGAGCAAGCTGCCGACAATCTGAGCATCCTGGGCGGCAGTGCCTCGCCCTTGCGGCGAATTTATGTGGCAGCCGCGGCAGAGACCGACCTGATCGGCGGGGCCGATTCCGCCGCCGCCGAGTCAGAGAATGGCCCCGACCCGCGCGCCGCGCTGGCCGCTGCGGGGCAGCTATCGGCAAGCGCGGCATCGATGGCGCGCACCATAGGGGTGGGCTCGCAGGTTGCGCGCAGCCTTGGCCTTGAAGGTCAGGACGAGGATCTTCTGGCTGAGCGGTTGGTTACCGACCGTTTCGGCCCGCTGCGCGAACTGGTTGGCGACAATGGCGAGGGTCCCGAGATGTCGGCACTTCTCGACAGTTTCCGAGATGCTTCGCGCGAGTTCACGCGCCTGGTGCATGGCCCCGACCGTGAGGCAGCAATGCTGGCGCTGCTGGATGGCAGCAGCGCAAATGGCATCCCGATTCCGGCCGCTCTGGATCTTGCTGCCCAGTCGCTTCCCGAAACGCTGCGCGAAACGGTAGCCGACCTTGCCCGTGATATCCGCTCGGTAGGGGCGCAGGGTGCGCAAGGGGTGATCGCCGAAAACTGGGCGCGCGAGGTCGTGCCGATGTGCACCGCGATGACTTCGGGGCGCTTTCCATTCGAACCCCGGAGCGAGGAGCACATCTCGACCGAAGATTTCGTCACGCTTTTCGGCCCCGGCGGCTTGCTGGACGAGTTCTATTCCGAACGTCTGGACGGCCTGATTGATCGGCGGCAATCACCATGGCGCTGGCGGCAGGGCCGGGCCGATGATCTGGGTTTCGCCGCCGATACGCCGCGCTATTTCGAGCGTGTCGACGCCATGCGCCGCGTCCTGTTCCCCAATGGCGCGGCGGTGCCGACCATCCGCTTTCAGATTCGCCCGCAAAGGCTTGATGCTGCCGCCGACCGCGTGACGTTTCAGATAGGTGATGAACGGCTGCAATATTCGCATGGCGTACGCGAATACCAGAGCTTCGAATGGGAAGCCGCCGATGACGGACAGGTGCGGCTTCACCTGACCCCGCCCCTGCCCAATCAGGTGGACGGGATCAGGGAAACCGGGCCATGGTCCTTCTTCCGCCTTCTGGCACAGGCAGATCTGGTGCGCACCGATTCGCCCGACCGCTTCGACCTTCGCTTTCGGCTGGGCAACAGGGCGGTCTCGTTCGATCTGCTTGGCAGCAGCGTCGGCAATCCGTTCGGCGCCAACCTGTTCAGCGGGCTGCCCTGCCCGGGTTTCCTGTGATTGCGGACGGGAGAGGGCATGTCACTTGACGGCACCTTACCGGAAAGCATCGGCCCCTATCAGGTGACCAGGGTGCTGGGGCGTGGCGCGATGAGCGTGGTCTATCACGGCAGCCCGGCGCATCCTGATGGCCTGCCGGCCGCCATCAAGCTGTTGCTGGTGGACACGCTGGCCGACGGCGAACGGCCCGGCGCCATCGCCCGTTTCCGGCGCGAGGCGCAGCTTTGCCGGCAAATGGACCATCCCAACGTCGTGCGGGTATTCGACACGGGCGATTACCGCGGAAACCCGTTTCTGGCCATGGAATTACTCGACGGGCAGTCCCTGGCCGAGGTGCTGCGCGGGCCGCGCATGGCGCCACCGCAGGCGGTGGAGTTGGTGATCGAGTTGCTCGACGCGCTGGCGCATGCCCATGCCAATCAGATCATCCACCGCGACATCAAGCCCGCCAATATGATCCTGCGCGGCGACGGGCATCTGACACTGGTGGATTTCGGTATCGCAAGGCAGGGCGGGTCCGACATCACACAGCTTGGCGACATGCTGGGCTCTCCTGCCTACATGGCGCCCGAGCAGATTGCAGGCGCGGCCATCGACCATCGTGCCGATCTATTTTCTGCCGGGGTGGTGCTTTACGGGCTGATCACCCGCCAGCGCCCGTTTTCCGGCACGGTGGCCAGCGTTATGCAGGCAATCCTGAACGATCCGGCGCTGCCACCCTCGCATCACGACCCGGGCTTGCCACCGGTCATCGACCGGCTGATGGAGCGCGCACTTGCCAAGGAGCCCGATCACCGCTTCCAGTCGGCTCAGGAATTCGCCACCGCGCTGCGCGGTGTATTGCCGCAACTGGCCGCCGGCACCGCCGCGCCGCCTGCCCCCGCCTCTGACACCGCCAAAGGACCGGGCGCCGAGACCCTGCGCGCCCAGTTCGCACCGCGTCTGGCGCGCGCCCATGCCGCGGCGGGCGAAACCGTTCTCGCCGAGCAGGACATCATCTGGCTGGAGCGCGCCGAGCGCGAATGGGCGACGGACGATCTTGCGGTCAAGGCCGCGCTCGAGACACTGCTGGAGGACTGGCCCGGGGCGCTGTCGCGGCTGAGCTCGGTCATCGTGGATACCGCCCCGCTGCCCGATGCCCGTCGCGACCTGCGCGAAGACTGGATGGTGCTGGTCCGCCTGGCCGGGGTCAGCATGCGGCTGCTCAACAGGCTGGGCCATACATCGCTGGCGCGCTCGCATCACCGGCGGCTCAGCGACGAGTTGTCCGAACCCTTCATCGTCTATGTGGACAGCGTGGCCAAGCTTCTGGCCCAATCCGAAAACCCCGATCTGGACCGCCTGTCGATGGGGCTGTTCCGGCTGGACGTGCTGGAAATGGCCCTCGAGGCAATATCAGCCCATGCCGAGTTGCGCCTGGCGCAGAAGACCCGGATGCTGGTGGCGATCCAGGCAATGCGCAAGGTCAACGAATCCGTCGCAACCTATACCCGCACGCGCGACATGATCGCGCGCTTCGACGTGGCACTGATCATGTCCGAGATCGAAGCACTGATCTCCATCGCCGGGCGGCTGACCGATGAAAGCGGCACCCCTGCCGGCCGCCAGCTTGGTGAAACCGCGCAGGGCGTGATCCGGGATTTCATTGGCGGAGCCGAGGAACTGGCGCAACTGATCATCGAGGAGCTGCGCGAGATGGACCCGGCAGGCGAATTGCGGGTGTTCTCGGCCAAGCTGGGCCAGATGCGCGCGCTTTATCACTTTGCCGCTCGCCTGCCCGGCCAGCAGCACCGGGCGCAGATGGGGCGGCTGGCCGGCGCCATGCACGACCAGGTGGACGGCCTGGCCCGGCACCTAATGGCCACGCCGAAAACCGACGATGCGCTGTCCGAAATCTACGAACTGGCCGATGGGGTCGGCTGGCAGGCACTTGCCGCCGAGATACTGCGCCACCTGCAGGCACACTCCGGCTGAACACCCTCACCGAAGCCCGCGTGGCCGAGCAGGACCGCCAGCCGGGTAGCGCCGTCTAAGGCAGGATAAACGAAGTGTTATTTCTTTTTTTCGATAGAAAACTATGTTACCAAAATCAGGTTTCCCAATGAAATAAAAAGCTGTCAGAATGACCACTGGCACAAACACATGAAACCGTTCTGAGTATTCCGAAACATGGCATCAGAGCCGACGATAGACATCGACACACTGCTGCATCCGATCGAAGGGGAAAACCCTGCCGGTTCGGATATAAGGGAAGATGTAAGCCCGGGTTCGCTCTATTATCAACTCAAGGATGCCCGTTCCGCGGCCCGTGCGGCCGAACGGGCGGGTGACCCGGATGATGATTCTCAAGCGCTGTTGCCGGAATGGCGGCTTGTACTCGACCTTGCCCCCCAGGTGCTTGCCGAACACACCAAGGATCTGGAAGTCGCGGCATGGCTGATCGAGGCACTCTTGCGAGCATACGGCTTTGCCGGACTCAGGGACGGGTTCGTACTAGCCCGCGGGCTTGTTGAGAACTTCTGGGACGGACTGTACCCGCTGCCCGATGAAGACGGCATCGAAACCCGTGTGGCACCCTTTTCCGGCCTCAACGGCGAGGGGGGCGACGGCACGCTGATCATGCCGATCCGCATGATTCCCCTGTCCGAGGGTGAACCGCGCTTTGCCTCCTGGCAGTATGAACAGGCGCTTGAAGTCCAGCAGATCACCGATGAGGAAAAGCGCCAGCGCCGCCTTGACGAAGGCGCGATGACGCTTGACCAGATCGAGGGCAGCCTGAACGGATGCCGCCCGCAGTTCTTCGCGGACCTGCTGGCCGATTGCGACGCCGCGATCGAGGCTTTCGCCGAGATGTCGTCGGCATTTGATGCAGCGGCCGGACATGACGCACCGCCCACCAGCACCATCCGCAACCGTCTGACTGCGGTGCGGGGCATCATCGTCACGCTGACCGAAGGGCGGATGCCGATCGAGGACACGACGGCCGAGGACGCCGGAGCCGAAACAGAAGGGACGGAAGGCGGCGGCGCGACCGCCGCGACAGCCGGAACTGCGGCACCGGCAGGTAAGATCACCAACCGTGATCAGGCATTTGACGCGCTGCGCAAGGTGGCGGATTATTTCCGCACCTACGAACCCCAGGCACCGACAGCCTTTGTCATCGACGAACTGGTGCGTCGCGGACGACTTTCCTTTGCCGATCTGATGGCCGAACTCGTCGAGGACCCCGAGGCACGCAAGCGTATGCTCATCGCCGCGGGGATGAAGCCGCCGGAACCGCAGGACGAATATTAATGAAGCCAACCCCAGCGCAGCCCGGTGTGGCCGAAACAGGCGATAACCATCTTGCGGATACTACAAGGGAGATAACACAATGAGCGTGCACGACAAACTCAATCGCGTGAGAAAGCCGCGCGTTCACATCAGCTATGATGTGGAAACGGAAGGAGCGGTGGTCCAGAAGGAACTGCCCTTCGTCATCGGCGTCATGGGGGATTTTTCCGGCGATCCGACCGAACCTCTGAAGCCCCTGCGGGAGCGGAAGTTCATCCAGATCGATCGTGACAATTTCAATGACGTTTTCGCCCGCATGACGCCGGGGCTGAACCTGAAGGTGAACAACACCCTGGCCGATGACGGCTCGGAGATGGCCCTGGACCTGAAATTCCGCTCGATCGAAGATTTCGAGCCTGAAAAGGTCGTCGATCAGGTCGAGCCATTGCGCAAGCTCAAGGAGGCACGCAACAAGCTGCGCGACCTGATGTCGAAGGCGGACCGTTCCGAAGACCTTGAGGAACTGCTCGAACAGGTCCTGCAAAACACCGAACAGCTTGAAGAGCTTTCAAAGTCGCTAGGCGGCGGTGAGGGCGAAGAACCGGAGGTTAAGGAATGAGCGCAGAAACCGAAGGTCAGGCGGCCGGCGCGGCTGCCGAGACACAGGAAGCAACGGTCAGCCTGCTCGATCAGGCAATCGGCGCAACCAAGCAAACCGAGCCCGACCGTACCAAGGAACTGCTCAAGACGCTGACCGAAGAGGCGCTGTCTGGAACCGTTACCTTTGACAAGAACCTGACGGTGACGTTCAACAAGGCAATCGAGGCGCTGGACGCCAAGATTTCGCGCCAGCTCAACGAGGTCATGCATCACCCGAAATTCCAGAAGCTGGAAGGCACATGGCGGGGGCTGCACTACCTGGTTATGAACTCGGAAACCGGCTCAACCCTGAAGATCCGGGTGATCAACGCGGGCAAGAAGGAACTGGCCAAGGACCTTTCCAAGGCCGTCGAGTTCGATCAGAGCCAGCTGTTCAAGAAGATCTACGAGAACGAATTCGGCACCCCTGGCGGCGAGCCATACGGGGCGCTGGTGGGCGACTACGAGTTCACCAACCATCCCGAAGATGTCGAGATGCTCTCCAACATCTCGAATGTGGCGGCGGCGGCATTTGCGCCGTTCATCGCTGCAGCGGGGCCGGGGATGTTCGGATTTGAAAGCCATACCGAACTGTCGAAACCTCGTGACATGGAGAAGATCTTCGAGTCTGTCGAGTATGCCAAGTGGCGTGGCTTCCGCGAAAGCGAGGATGCGCGTTTCGTAACCCTGGCCATGCCGCGGGTGCTGGCACGTGTGCCCTATGGCGCAGCGACCAAGCAGGTGGAGGCCTTCGCCTATGAAGAAGCCCCCGCCGACCCGGTAACCGGTGCTGCCAAGCCCATGAAGCACGAAGACTACTGCTGGATGAACGCGGCCTTCGTACTGGCCGGGCGGCTGACCGATGCTTTCGCCCAGCATGGCTGGTGCACCGCCATCCGCGGCGCCGAGGGGGGCGGCAAGGTTTCCAATCTTCCCAGCCACACCTTTGTCAGCGATGACGGCGACCCCGATCAGCAGTGCCCCACCGAAATCGGCATCACCGACCGGCGCGAGGCCGAGTTGTCCAAGCTGGGCTTCCTGCCGCTGTGCCACTACAAGAACACCGACTATGCGGCATTCTTCGGGGCGCAGACCACGCAAAAGCCAAAGGTCTATGACCGCCCGGAAGCCACGGCAAACGCCGCCATTTCGGCGCGGCTGCCCTATATCATGGCCAGCTCGCGCTTTGCGCATTACCTGAAGATCATGGCGCGCGACAAGATCGGCTCGTTCATGGAGGCTGGCGACTGCGAAGAGTGGCTGAACCGCTGGATCAACAACTATGTCAACGGCAATCCTGGTGCCAGCGCCGACATGAAGGCGAAGTATCCGCTGGCAGAAGCCCAGGTGACGGTCAAGGAAGTTCCCGGCGCGCCGGGCTCCTACCAGGCGGTTGCCTGGATGCGCCCCTGGCTGCAAATGGAGGAACTGACAACTTCCATGCGCATGGTAGCCCGGATTCCGAAGGCATCCTGACCCCTGACACCGGCCCGGCCCGTGCAGCAGTATCTGCGCCCGGGCCGGGCCCTTCCGACAGGTCGCGCCGCAGGGTGCTTTCATGAGCAACAACCCGGATAACGGCGCTGCGGCCATTGCCTTGACCGATAGCGCCACGCCCTCCCCCGGCACCAGTCCGGATACGCCTCCCCGGCGCGGGCTGCGTTCGGCGTTGCTGCGCGGCAATGTCGGGGATGATCCTGCCTGGCGGCGATTTCTGGCAACCGAAGACCCGGCGCTGGCCCTTGCACTGTGGTTCGGCCGCTCGATCGAGGCGCTGCGCGGAAGCTCCGACCGGCTGCCTGGCCTTGTTCTGCGCGATATTGCCGAGCTTGAAGTGCTGCTGACGCGGCAGTTGAATGCGGTGCTTCATCACCGGCGGTTCCAGCGGCTCGAGGCAGCGTGGCGCGGGGTAGCCATGGTTGTCGAGCAATCGGGCGAAACCGACAATTCGTTGGTGCGTGTCCTGAATGTCCGCTGGTCAGAGATCGCACGCGATCTGGATCGCGCCGTCGAATTCGACCAGAGTCAGATGTTTCATTTGATCTACAGTCAGGAATTCGACATGCCCGGCGGCCAGCCCTATGGCCTGCTAATCGGCGATTACGAGGTTGCCCACAAACCGCGGCCGGGCCACTCGGTGGATGACATCTCGGTGTTGACCGGCCTCAGCCAGATCGCCATGGCCGCCTTCGCGCCGCTGCTGGTGGGCGCTGCGCCCGAGCTTTTCGGCCTGCACACCTTTCGCGAATTCGGGTTGCCCATCAATCTGCGCGTGGCGATGGATCAGCCCGAATACCAGCGCTTCAACCGTCTGCGCAGCACCGAAGAGGCCCGCTTCCTGGGCATTCTGGTGCCGCATATCCTGCTGCGCGCCCCGCATCTGCCGAACCATGAGAACGAGATCGGCTTTCCCTACCGCGAAGACCGTTTCGGGCTGCATGTGAGTGACATGCTTTGGGGGAATGCGGGGTTCGCCTATGCCTCTGTGGTGCTGCGGGCCTTTGGCCAGTATGGCTGGTTTGCCAATATCCGCGGCTCGCCGGAAGGCGAGTTGGGCGGCGGCATGGTCGACGCCCTGCCGCAGGTGTCCTTTGGCACCGACCGTCCGGGAATCGCGCTGAAATACGGCACCGATGTCTCCATCACCGATCAGGTGGAGCAGGACCTCAACGAGCTGGGGTTCATCGCGCTTGTGACGGCAAAAGACACTCCCTATGCTGTCTTTTATGGCAACCAGTCGCTGCACATCCCACGAAACATGACAAGCTCGGCCGCCAGCGCGAATGAGCGGTTGTCATCGATGTTGCGCTATGTGCTGTGCGCCTCGCGGTTTGCCCATTACATCAAGGTCATGATGCGCGAGCGTATCGGGCGGTTCGAGACGCCCGAGCGGGTGGAGGAATTCCTGTCCGACTGGCTGCGCGAATACGCGACCAACAGCGAAACTACCGGCGGCGAGATGCGGGCACGCTACCCGCTGCGCGCCGGGCAGGTGCAGGTGCGCGAAATCTCGGGCAAGCCCGGCTCATATCGCTGCGTGATGCATATCCAGCCCCATTTCCACCTGGATCAGGTGGTGTCTGCCTTCCGGCTCGTGACCGAGCTGGGCAACCTTGGATCCGCAAGATGATCCCTCGCAACGGCCCATTGCCGCCAAGTAACCACCGGAGGCTTCGATGACTGCAAGAGGAACCGATCTGTACCGCGAAGGAAATCTGGCCGGGGCGATCGCGGCGCTGACCGAAGACGTCAAGAAGAAACCCACCGACGAGTCGGCGCGGGCGCTGCTGGCCGAAATGCTGTTTTTCGAAGGCGCGCTCGACCGCGCCGACACCCAGCTAAATGCCATCTCCAACCTGCACCCCGACAAGGCGGTCTCCATCGCCCTGTGGCGCCAGCTTCTGCGTGGTGCCACGGCGCGCGAGCAGCTTTTCGCCGAAGGCCGTGTCCCCGAATTCCTGACCCCGCCGGGCGAACATGTGAAGCTGATCCTGCGCGCGCTGGTGGAGATGCGCGAAGGCTCGAACGCTGCCGTAGCAGAACTGCTGGAACAGGCCGAGCAACAGCGCCCGCCAGTGAGCGGTCGGCTGGAAGGCAACAGCTTCTCGGACATGCGCGACATGGATGACCTGTTCGCCCCCGTAATGGAAGTGTTCACCAGCACCGGGAAATATTTCTGGGTGCCGCTCGAATCGATCGAGACCGTGACTTTCGAGCCGCCCAAGCGACCGATCGACCTGCTTTGGCGCCAGGCTTCCATGACCGTGCGCGACGGCACCGACGGTGTGGTCTATGTTCCGGCGATCTACCCGCCGCTGCCGGGCGATGACACGCGCGAGGACGGTCTGAAGCTGGGCCGTGCAACCGACTGGCAGGAATTGCCGGAAGGGGTGTTCCGGGGCCGGGGCCAGCGGTGTTTCCTGATCGGCGACGAGGACGTGCCGGTCATGTCGATTACCGAACTTGTCATCAACGCCCCGAACTGAGCCGATGGGGCGGGCTGAAACGGGGCACGGGCAGGCGTCATGGCGCTGAAATCAACGGACAGGCAGAGCACCGCGCGCGGGTCGGTCCTTGACCGACTGATCGACGATGAGGACGCACCGCGCGCCCATGCGATGGCCATCGGCCAGCTTCGCAATGCCATCCGGCGTGATCTGGAAGCGATGCTAAACACCCGCCGGCGCTGCCTGAGCTTGCCCGCAGAGTTGACCGAACTGGCCGAGTCGGTCTTTTCCTATGGGCTCCCCGATCTGCTGGCGATGGATCTTGCCGTCGAGGCCGACCGCGAGGCGCTGATGCAAACAATTGGCGAACTGATCGCCAAGAGCGATCCGCGCTTTCGCAATGTCCGGACCGAATTGCTGAAAAACAAGGACGAGCTTGACCATACCTTGCGCTTTCGCATCGAGGCCGTGGTACAGCTTGCCCCCTCGATCGAGCAGATCGTATTCGATTCGGTGGTCGATCCGGCCTCGAAAAGCATCACCATACGGACTGGCTGACCATGTTCGATTCCCTTCTTCCCTACTACAATCGGGAGCTGGCCTTTCTGCGCCGGCTGAGCGGCGAGTTCGCAAGGGCGCACCCCAAGATCGCCGCCAATCTGCGCATCTCGGGCGAGAATGTGGATGATCCCCATGTTGCCCGGCTGATCGAGTCGGTGGCGCTGATGAATGCGCGCATTCG
Source organism: Pararhodobacter sp. (assembly GCA_020832665.1). Taxonomy (GTDB): domain Bacteria; phylum Pseudomonadota; class Alphaproteobacteria; order Rhodobacterales; family Rhodobacteraceae; genus Pararhodobacter. The sequence goes on from JAFIEG010000002.1 coordinate 82,871, forward strand.
ATTCAAGCTCGAGGACGAGTTTACCGAGATATCCGAAGCTTTGCTGGAGCTGCTCTATCCGCATTTCCTCGCGCCCTGGCCGTCTATGGGGATCGTGCAGATGCATGCGGCGGCAGATCTTGGCAATGTCCATACCGTTCCGCGCGGCACCGAGATCGACATTCAGGCCACCGGCGAGGAAACCTGCCGCTACCGCACCACCTCGGCGCTGGATATCTGGCCCGCCCGCGTGGCCTCAGCAGCGATCCACCCCGCGCCCTTCTCCGCACCGCCCAGCCCGCGGGTGAACAGCGCGGCGGCTGTCATGAAGCTGGTGCTGGAGGCGCGCAACGAGGATTTCCGCTTCGGAAAGGCCCGGCCAGACCGGCTGCGCTTCTTTCTGCGCGGCTCACCCGATCTGGCCTTCGGACTTTACGAGCTGTTGCTCAACAACGTGCAGTTGCTTGGCGTGTCGGGGGCCGAGGGCAAGGACGCGCAGTTCGTGGAAGCTGCACAGATCCGCGCCGGAGGCATGGGCCCGGAAGATGCGGTCCTGCCCGCACCGCCCACCGCACAGGCCGGGTACCGGCTGCTGTCGGAATATTTCGCCTTTCCTGAAAAATTCCTCTTCGTCGATATCGAGGGGCTGGCCGGGGCCATCCCCCAATCGGCGGGCGGCACGGTGGAGCTTTATTTCTATCTCAACCGGGTCGTGGGCGAGTTGAACCGCAGCGTGAACGCAGATGCCTTTGCCCTTGGCTGCGTGCCGGTGGTCAATCTGTTCGAGCAGACGGCAGAACCCATCAATGTCACCCATACCACCCATGAATACCGCGTGATCCCCGATGCCCGCCGCGGCAGCGCGATGGAAATCTACGCCATCACCGATGTCGAGGCGATTGACCGCGATGGCGGACGGCACAGCTTTCTGCCCTTCTATTCCATCCGCCACACGCGCCCCGGTACGGCAGGATACTGGCATGCCAGCCGCCACCGGGCCGAGACCGATACCACCACCAATGAAATGCGCATCAGCGTGGTCGATCTGGATTTCAGCCCTGACCAGCCGGCTGATACGCTGTTGCAGATACGCACATTATGCACCAACGGCACGGTTCCTGCGGCCATCCCATATGGCGCCGGGTTGCCCAGAATGGCCTTTGTGGAAGGGGCGGGCGCAGTCGAGAAACTCGAAGCATTGACACCCATGACTCCGACCCGCCGCAACCGCTGGCGCGACGGCGCGCGCTGGCGGCTTATCTCGCATCTGGCGCTCAACCACCTGTCGCTGACCTCGCCCGAGAATGGCACCGATGCTCTGCGCGAAATCCTCAAGCTGTACGATGTTGCCGAAAGCGATGAGACGGCCGCGCTCATCGAGGGGGTGCACAAGGTCAGCGCCCGGCCCGGCACTGCGCGTTTTCCCGCCGGGCCGGGGGCACCGCCCTGGGCCGCGGCGGTGTGCCGGGGCGTGGATATCGAAGTGGTGCTGGACCCGGCGCGGTTTTCCGGCAACGGCATGCTGATGCTGGGAAATATCCTGGACGAGTTCTTCAGCCAGTATTGTGCGATCAATTCCTTCACCCGGCTGACGGCGCGGGTGCGTGGGCAAACCGGGGTTTTCAGACGATGGCCGGCAAGGGCAGGAAAACAGCCGCTTCTGTGATCGAGCTGCTGGAAGAGGACCCCGCGAGGTTCGGTTTCTTTCAGGCGGTACGGTTGCTTGAACAGGCTTCCGCACGCGCCGGGCGTGATCCGGTGGGCACCGATGGCCGCCCCGAGCACGAAGCCGTGCGCTTCAGGGCGTCGCTGTCGCTGGAACATCCGGCAAGCGAGATCGCGCGGCTGCGCCCGGGAAAGGATGGCGCGCCACCGGAAATGACCGTCTCCTTCATGGGGCTGATCGGCCCCTCGGGGGTGCTGCCGGAGCACTACACCGAACAGGCCATTGCCGTGACGCGAATGAAGAACACCGCGTTTCGCGATTTCCTGGACATGCTGGCGCATCGTTCGATCTCGCTGTTCTATCGGGCATGGGCTCGGGCACAGTTGACCATCGCGCATGAACACCGCGCGCGCGCGGCGGTATCTCGCCATGACGGGGACGATCCCATCGGCCGGGTGCTGGCCAGCCTGGTGGGGCTGGAAACCCCCGGCCTGGATGGGGCGCAACCTTTCGGCCGGGAACTGGCGCTTCATCATGCCGGGCAGATTGCCAATCGCCGCCGCTCGGCCCTGACGGTGAAATCGGTTGCCGAGGCGCTGCTGGAACGCAAGGTCGAGATACGGCAGTTCCAGGGGTCATGGCTGCCGATGGCACCCGATGCCCGCACCCGCCTGCCCAGTATCCACGCCCCGCTGGGCCAGCACGCAGTTCTGGGCCACGATGCCGTTCTGGGTATCCGATGCTGGGATGTTCAGGCCGGATTTACCATCCGTGTGGGGCCGCTTTCGCTGGATGAGTTCAATGAGTTGATGCCCGATGGCGCCATGCTGCCGCGGCTGGTGGAACTGGTCCGTTTCATCGTTGGCCCGGCCCAGTTCTTCTCGGTCCAGCCGGTTCTGCGCGGTGGCGCAGTGCCGCCCTGCCGTGTCGGCGAGGGGGGCGCGCGGCTGGGCTGGAACAGTTGGCTGGGCGGCAATCCCGATGCCGACGCCGATCGCGATGATGCCTTGTTCTCGGTGCTTGACATGGAGCGAACGGATCACGCCAGTGGCACCACTACCAAGACGGGCAATCACGCGGAGACAATTTGAATGGGCGACTGGACCGACGGTTATGTGGGCGACATCGAATACATCAATGGCTGCTACCCCGAGCAGGCGCCCGCCCGACTGGATCTGATATGCCTGCTTTGCGGGGTCGAGCCGCCGCGCCAGCCCGGTGCTTCGCCCGCGTTTGACTATTGCGAGATCGGCTGCGGCAACGGCAGCACGCTGGCCGCTCTGGCCGCCGCCAACCCCGAGGGCCGCTTTGTCGGGATCGATTTCATGCCGGCGCATATTGCACGAGCCGAGGATGCGCGGCGGCGCGCGGGACAGGAAAACCTGTCTTACGTCGAAGCCGATATCCTTGCTCTGGCCGACGATCCAGGCTGCCGGTTTCCGCAGTTCGATTACATCACGCTGCACGGCGTGTTCTCCTGGGTCTCGCCCGAGGTGCAGGGCGGGATCGTGCGGTTCCTGTCACGTTTTCTCAAGCCCGGCGGCGCCGCCTATGTCAGCTACAACGCCCTGCCCGGCTGGACGCCGATCATGCCCATGCAGCGGCTCTTGTTCGAATATGCCTCAGGCGTGCAGGGCGATTCCGTCGAGCGTGTTCGACAGAGTATCGATTTCCTGCGCAAGGCCACCGAGGGGCAGTCGCGCGTTCTTCCACGCGATGCGCTGGACACGCTGTTTTCCACTGATGTGGTAAATCTTCTTCCCGATGACCGGCTGGCCTATCTGGCGCATGAGTTTCTCAATGCCCGCTGGCAGCCGCTCTATCACCGCGATGTGGCCCGGCACATGGCCGAGGCCAAGCTGGCCTTCGTCGGCACCGCCACGCCCATCGAGAACATTGGCGGTGTGGGCCTGTCCGACACCCAGCGCGAGGTCGTGGACGCGCTTCCCGATGGACCCTTCCGCGAAACGACGAAGGATTATTTCAACAACCGGATGTTTCGCCGAGATATCTATGTGCGTGGTCGGCGGCGCTTTGATGCCGAACTGCGCGAGGGGCGGTTGCAAGAGGTGATGCTGGCCCCCTGCGGCAGCCGCCCGAAAGAGGATGTGAAATTCGATGTGCTCTCCTCCAGCCTGACGCTTCCGCTGGCCAGCTATGACCCCATTTTCGATGCGCTCTACAGCCAACCCCGCGCGGCAGGGGAGTTGGTGGATATTGCGGCAAAGGCTGAGCGGACGATGTCGGCCACCGAGATCATCTCCATTCTGAGCGGGCTGGACCTGGCCATGCCGATCCTGCGCGACGTCACCACCGAGGGCATCCAGTCTGCCTATCGCCACAATCGCAGTGTGGCGCAGGCCGCGTTCGGCATGTCCCGGCAACTGCGGAACGGTTTGGCGGTGCCGGTGGGGCACTCGGCGCGGACGATCGGCTCGGTCGAGGCGGCGGTGCTGGACGGCTTGTTCCGCGGGCTGCCCGCCCAGGTCGAAGCGCTCACCGCGCATGTTCTGAAAGTATCGGATACCCCGCCGGACGAGGTGCGCGGAAAGCAGGTGGCGCTGGACACCCCGCCAGCCGATTCTCCGCAAGTCGCCGCGACAGCCAATCCCGCCGCATCCGGCGAGCAGGCGCAAGCCCCGCAGGACCGCTGGCGTGACGATCCCTCGCGCCCCATGGGCGAACGGATCACCCAGGCCGTGACCGGGATTCTGGAAGTGACCCTGCCAATCTGGCGCCAACTCGGCATTGTCGATGACAGCATGACGAAACCGCCCCGCTGAGAGCCGGGGCGCGGGCAGTCAGTGCAGCGGTCGCAGCAAGCAAAACGTGATATTGTCAGGGCCACCCCGCGCCATGCATTCGGCAAAGACGGCGGTGCAGAATGCCGCGTCGTCGTCATGGTGGCGCAGGGACAGGGCGTTGATCTCGCTGTTGCCCATCACATCGGTCACTCCGTCGGTGCAAAGGAAATACCGTTCATCGGCGCGCAGCGGCACCTCGACGACATGCGGTGTCAGCCGCTTCGGCGCATGGCCGCCACCGATCGCCTGAACCAGCACGTGGCCGGCAATGCCGGTCCGATCGTCGGTTTCCTCAACCTCGCCGCCGGTGGCATGGGTGTCGTCGGTCGACAGCCGCTCGGTCCCGCGCACGGAGATCCGGTAAATCCGGCTGTCTCCTATGTTGACTGCCAGCATCGGTTGCCCTTCTCCGCGCACGATCAGCGCTGCCAGGGTTGAGCCGGGCGCTCTGGCGAATCCGCGCTCGCCGGCAAGACGAACCAAATCTGCCTCCAGCGATGCGACCAGGCTGGCCACCGCCGAGGCATCGTTCAGGCGCATCGCCTCGCGGGCCAGGCGGGCAATGACGATGCTGCTGGCCAGTGCACCACCCTCATGCCCGCCCAACCCGTCGGCAACCGCGCAGGCGAAAGGTGCGCGCAGCGACAGAAGCCGCTGAACCGGCTCATCCATATCGGCGTTGCCGGACCAGCCGGCGATACCCAACATGTCCTCATTGGCCCGGCGCCGCGCACCGCGATGGGTCATGCCTGTTGCCATGAGCCGACGAACCACCGGGCCGCTGCCGGATTCGGTGGTGATGGTGCGATCACGCCACATCGACAGCACCCCCGCCATCACTCGGCCCTGCCGGAACACTCAGCACCATCAACTCGCTCTGGTACAGCATCTCCGCTCGGTCATGCAGCCGCACCGCCCACGGAACTGTTTGCGCGCCCGCGAGACGCAGGCGCATCCCCGGCAGGGGCCAGTCACCATCGGCAAGGATTGCACGCAGCCGGGTGACAGGGCAGCCACCATCACCGGCGCGGCGCGAATGCCCGCCGATCCAGCCTTCTACCGGGGTGGCCGAAACCGACCAGTCGAAGGGCATGGCCAGCAGGCACACCCCGCCCGGCACAAGTGCCGCATCGATCTGTTGCAGCACTTCGACGGGCGAGTGCACACAATCCAGCAGGTTGAGCGCGCAGACCATGGCAAATCCGCCCGGCGCAAAGGGCAGCGCCGAGGCATCGCCGACCCAGAAATCCACCGGCCCGGCCGGGCCCTGCCAGAGCGGGCGGCGACAACGGCGGTAAACCAACCCGTTCATGCGCAGATCATAGACGACTTCGCCCGTCTCCAGCGCCTCATGAGCCACCCGCAGCAACCCGAAGCCCATATCCATGCCCAGCACCAGCCGGCCCTCCAGCGCCCCGGCAAGGTGAAAACTGGTGCCGCCCACCGCGCAGCCAAGATCGAGCACGGGGCCGGGCGGCAAAGGGCCGGCCATGGCCATCGCCGCCCTCAACAAGCCGTGGACCGTGCCCTGCTCGGTATCGTCGGTGCCGGTGCCGTAATGGCTGGCAGCATAGGCACTGACATTGTGCCGGGTCACATTATGGGGGCCTGCCGGGTCAAGGCAGTCGCCCAGCAGGCTGCCCAGTTCATCGCTCAGATCGCGGCGAGCAAGGATATCGCGCTCATTCGCCTGCACCCAGCCGCGCACATCAGGCACCAGAACGGGCATTCCGTCAATCACCGGATATTCCTGCCGGCAGCCATGGGCAGGACACGCCAGGATCTCTTTACGGCCACCGGCCGATTCCGCGCCGGGGGATACATGCACCACCTCCAGTGCGATCAGCGCACCTGATTCTCTTCGGCAGCGGGGGCAGACCGGCCGCAGATTCTTGAAATGCGCCGCTTTCACCTTGCGCCCCGCTCTTGTCCTAGCCGCCGATGATGACGGTGGGACAACAGGGCGGAATGATCTTTCCCACCGGCGAAGGGATCGGTGCAACGCAGCTGGGATGGGTGGTGTCATCGCCTGCGCGGGCAGCGGGGAAATTCTCGATCTGTACGGTGGCGGAGCCCTTGGCGATCATTCCCGGGCCGCCGGGAACACACCCCGCCAGCACGCAGGGCTGGGTAATGTCCAGCACGCGTGCGGCGGGCATGCCGCCGATCAGCACGGTCGCCGCCCCCTTGACGATATTCAGAGGCATCGCCGGATGCGGCGAGGGGGTCGGCGTAAGCGCGGCAGGGTGAATCGGCGCATGACAATGCGGAGCGGTCTGCAAGACCTGATCTCCGATACGCGCTGCAGGGGGCATTGTCAGTCTCTCCGAATTCCCGTGCCGGCCAACCGCCAAGCATGGGCTAGCCTAGATCATGAAATGGAAAATGACTAGAATCGTTCCTTGCTTTCAGAAAAAAGTTGCACCGAAGGGCATGTTATTGCTTGATGCAAGGGAATGCGAAAACCACTCGAACACCAGCAACGGGGAAGAGTTTTCGGCATATTGGTCCATTCTGGCATGAAGGTGATGTTGTGGTTGCCATAGATCTGCAGTCGATGATTGGCTGGTTGAACCCCTCAACCAAGCAATCACTCGAATCGGCCGTTGCCCTGACCATGTCACGCACGCATTACAATGCGGAGCTTGAACACTGGCTTATACGGCTGATCGAGGACAAGGAATCAGACGTCAACATCATCTTGCGGCATTTCGAACTCGACCGCGACAGGCTGATCTCCGATCTCAACCGCGTGCTCGACCGGCTGAAAACCGGCAATAGCCGTGCACCGGCACTTTCGCCCAATATCGTCAAGCTGATGCGCGAGGCGTGGCTGCTGGCCTCGCTGCAATATGGCGAACGGCAAATCCGTTCCGGCCATCTGCTTGTGGCGCTGGTTTCGGATGACACACTGGCACCGCTGGCGCGCGATGCCTCGCGCCAGTTCGATGCCATTCCCGCCGATACGCTGCGCAAGCAATTCGACGCCATCACCGGATCCAGCCCCGAAGCCGCTGCGGCGGCCGCGGCGACCGCCGCTCAGGCCTCCAGCGCCCCTTCCGGCGCAGCGCCGGGCCGGCCCGCAGGCGGTGGCAAGACACCGAACCTTGACCAGTTCACCATCGACATCACCGAAGAGGCCCGCGCCGGCCGGATCGACCCCATTCTGGGCCGAGATTCCGAGGTGCGCCAGATCATCGACATCCTCACCCGGCGACGGCAGAACAACCCCATCCTTACCGGCGAAGCCGGGGTCGGCAAGACGGCCGTTGTAGAGGGCTTTGCGCTGCGCATCGCGCAGGGCGATGTCCCCGACATGCTGAAGAACGTCGCTGTAAAATCACTGGACATGACGTTGTTGCAGGCCGGTGCGGGCATGAAGGGTGAGTTCGAGAACCGGCTGAAGAACGTCATCAAGGAAGTGGAAAGCTCGCCCACCCCCATCATCCTGTTCATAGACGAGGCTCATGGCCTGGTCGGCGCTGGCGGGCAGGCCGGGCAAGGCGATGCGGCGAACATCCTCAAACCCGCGCTGGCCCGCGGGCAATTGCGCACGATCGCCGCGACCACCTGGGCCGAGTACAAGAAATACTTCGAGCGCGACGCCGCCCTGACCCGGCGTTTCCAGGTGGTCAAGGTAGAGGAACCGGACGAGGCAGTCGCCATCGACATGATGCGCGGGCTGGCCCCGGTGCTGGAAAAACACCACAAGGTGCGGCTGATGACCGAGGCCATCAACGCTGCGGTGCGCCTGTCCAGCCGCTATATTCCCGCGCGGCAACTGCCTGACAAGGCGGTAAGTTTGCTGGACACGGCCTGCGCGCGAGTGGCGATGAGCCGCGCCACCACGCCCGAACCCATCGAGGTGCGGCGGCGCAAACTCGATACCATCGCCTCTGAACTGGCTGTGCTGCACCGCGAAAGCGCCACCGGCGTCGATCATGGCGAGAGCATCGACGAGTTGACCGCTCGCCAGGAGCAGCTGCAGAAGGAGCTGGCCGAGCTGGATGAGCGGCTGGCACAGGAGAAGGAACTGATCGACCGCATCGACGATCTGCTGGGCCGTCTGGAAGAAGGCGCGGACGGGAACGCATCTGCGGAAGTTCAGGACGCGCTGAAGGCGGAATTGAAGCAGGCCGAAGGCGAGTTGGCCGAGCTACAGGGCGAGGCGCCCCTGCTCAAGGGCCGCGTCGACGCGCAGGCAGTGGCCGACGTGGTTGCCAACTGGACGGGCATTCCCGTGGGGCGCATGGCCTCGAACGAAATACGCACGGTTCTGGGGCTGAAAGAGCGGATGGAAGAGCGCGTCATCGGCCAGCCGCAAGCGCTTGAGGCCATTGCCGAGACCATCTGGACCGCGCGTGCCAAGCTGGCCGATCCGCGAAAGCCCATCGGCGTGTTCATGATGGTGGGAACCTCGGGCGTGGGCAAGACCGAGACCGCGCTGGCGCTTTCGGAACTGATGTATGGCGGCGAACAGAACATGACCGTCATCAACATGTCCGAATTCAAGGAAGAGCATAAGGTGTCCATGCTGGTGGGCTCACCCCCCGGCTATGTCGGCTATGGCGAAGGCGGCGTGCTGACCGAGGCGGTGCGCCGCAGGCCCTATTCGGTGATCCTGCTCGACGAGGTGGAAAAGGCCCATCCCGGCGTGCAGGACGTGTTTTACCAGGTTTTCGACAAGGGGATGCTGCGCGACGGCGAGGGGCGCGACATCGACTTCAAGAACACCATCATCATCATGACCTCGAACGCGGGAACGGATACCATCCACGCACTTTGCGCCGACCCGGACACCATGCCCGACGCCGCCGGGCTGGCCGAGGCGCTGCGCCCCGACCTGCTGAAATACTTCAAGCCAGCCTTCCTTGGCCGTGTGACGATGGTGCCCTATTTCCCGCTCTCGCCCGAGATCATCCGCAAGATCATTGTGCTGCAGATGTCCCGGATCGAAAAGCGGCTGGCCGAGAACTACAAGGCCAGCTTCAGCTACAGCCCGGAACTGCTGGAAAGCATTGCCGAGCGCTGCACCGAGGTGGAAAGCGGGGCGCGCAACATCGAGCAGGTCATCACCCACGGCCTGCTGCCGGAGCTGTCATCCGAAATCCTGCAGCGGATCAGCCGCGGCGAAGAACTGACCAGCGTTCATCTGAGCCTGAACGAAAATGGCGGATTTGCCTATCAGCTTGCGTGATACCGCCCCGCCACGCACCCTGGCCGGCATTGCCGCACCTTGCCGGCGACGGTCACGGCGCCCGCAAGGCAATGGCATGACGCGCACCATTTCCAAAGCGTTAACGACTGCCCGGGATTTGCCGGACCGTATTGATTTCAATGCAGCATTCTAGAAAAAACATTCTTGCCAGATAACCCCAATCGCCTTATCGTGTGGGCGAGTTTTGAACGTGGCTCGGCTGCTGCGGGCAAGCCCCTAGCAACAGACCGCAGAGGTTTGCGGGCGCTACTTGAGTGCAGGGGCAGAAGCACCCTCATCCACCACACATCCCTTCGCGGATGGATAGTCAAGCGAGACGATCAGCAGGGAGTTGAAGATGGCAATTTACATGAAGTTCGGGAGCATCAAGGGCGATGCTACCCACGAAGAACACAAAGACTGGCTTACGATCGATTCACTGCAATGGGGGGCGGGCCGCGGCATCATGACCCCCTCGGGCTCGACCCGGAACCGCGAGGCAAGCGAACCCTCGGTTTCGGAAATCACCGTCACCAAGAGCATGGATTCGTCGTCGCCGTCGTTCTTTACCGAGGCCCTCACCGGCAACAAGGGCGCCGAAGTCAAGATCAACCTGGTTTCCACCGGTAGCCCCGGGCGTGTCTTTGCCACCTACACGCTGAGTGACGCGCTGGTTTCCGGTTACAACATGTCTTCGGGAGGCGACCGACCGTCGGAGTCGATCTCGATCAATTTCTCAAAGATCCAGTTCAAGTACATCCCGTCCAAGACCGAGCATGGTGCAGGTACGCCGACCACCGTCAGCTACGATCTGGCGACCACGAAATCGGGCTGAGCGCACGCGCAAGGGTCTGCATGCACCCGCCGGATGGTGGGTGTGTGCCGTTTCCGGGGCAAATTCTTCGGGAGCAAACATGACCCGGCCCCCCGGTGGTGGTGCCTGAGCGGCTTCGAGCCGTACCAGCGGAGGTGGTTCGATGCCTGTGGACCAAAGCAAACGCCTGCTTTCGCTCAAGTCACCGCTTGGCCCCGACAAGCTGGTTCCGATCGCCTTTTCCGGCCATGAAGCCATTTCGGAGCTGTTCGAGTTCACCATCGACATGGTGGCGGAAGACGATGCGATCGACCCTGGCAAACTGCTGGGTCAATCGCTGACGCTGAACATCAAGAAACCTGACGATAGCAAGCGCCATATCAGCGGCATGGTGCGCCATTTCAGCCGTGGAATGCCTTATGGCATCGGGCTGCGCCATTACCGCGCGATCATCGTTCCGCAGTTCTGGCTGACCACCCTGCGGCGGGATTTCCGCATCTTTCAGGAAAAGTCGGTCCAGGACATCATCAAGGAATTGCTCGGAGAGGCCCGGATCAGCCCGCGCCTGCGCGCGGTGGGTGGAACCACCGTGCGCACCTATTGCACGCAGTATGACGAAACCACCTTCAACTTCCTGTCGCGGCTGATGGAAGAGGAAGGGCTGTACTATTTCTTCAAGCACGGCGCAAACGGCCATGAGATGATCATTGGCGACGCCACAGCCCATTACGAGACCAGCGAAGACACCGAGGTCAGCCTGCACACCACCGGCGACCGCCACAGCGCCGCGCTGTCAGACTGGCGCAGCACGCATGACGTGATCACCGGCAAGATCACCCAGACCGATTACGATTTCGAAAGCCCTGGAAAGAACCTCCAGAAGCATTCGACCACGCTGGCCCAGCCCGCCATCCACAAGGATCAGGAGTTCTATCACTACCCCGGCCGATATATCGAGCCCGGTGTCGGTACCGACCTGACCAAGACCCGCATGGAAGCGTTGGAGGCAACGCATGAACGCTTGCACGGCGCCGGGACCGCGGCCGGGCTGTTTGCCGGCGCCAAGACCAAGCTGTCCGGCCACCCCTATGGCAGCGAGCGCAACCGGGGCTTTCTGTGCGTCCGGGTTATGCATGAAGCCACCGATGAGGGCGGACTGTCACAGGAAGGAAGCGGCCTGCATTATGAGAACAGATTCGAGGCAATACCCGATACGGTGCTGTTTCGCCCGCCCCGCCGCGCCGATCGCGAGCTTGTGCGCGGACCGCTGACCGCCCTGGTTGTCGGCCCGAACGGCGAGGAGATCTATTGCGACAAGCACGGCCGGATCAAGGTTCAGTTCCACTGGGATCGCAAGGGCAGCAAGAACCAGAACAGCAGTTGCTGGATACGCGTTGCGCAGATGCTTTCGGGCAAGGGCTGGGGCAGCCAGTTCATTCCACGAATCGGCATGGAAGTGGTGGTCCAGTTCATCAACGGCGATCCGGACAGGCCGCTCGTCGTGGGCAGCGTCTATAACGGCGACAACCCGCCCCCATACTCATTGCCGGACAACAAGACCCAGAGCGGCCTGAAATCCCGATCGACACCGAAGGGCAGCGGCGAAACCTTCAACGAATTGCGCTTCGAGGACAAGAAGGACGCCGAGGAGATCTATTTCCACGCCGAGAAGGATTTCCAGCGCGTCGTCGAGAATGACGACAGCGAGGATGTCGGCAACGACCAGTCCATCACCGTCAAGAACAACCGTGAAAAGACCATCACCGAGGGCAACGAGAATATCACCATCAAGAAGGGTAATCGCGATACCAAGCTGGAAACCGGCAACGATTCACTCTCATTGTCCAAAGGCAACCGCAACGTCACGCTCGACCAGGGCAATCATGACACCAAGATCTCCCAAGGCAATGCCAGCGTTACGCTGAACCAGGGGAATTACACGCTCAAGGCCAGCGCTGGAAACGTGAAGATCGAGGCCGCGCAAAGCATTGAGTTGAAAGTGGGCTCATCCAGCATCAAGCTTACCCCCGCCGGGATTGATATCAAGGCGGTGAAAATCGGTATCAAGGCCGACGCACGGGTTGAGGTGAAGGGCGCCATGGCCGAGGTGAACGCCAGTGGCATACTCATCCTCAAGGGCGGCATCACCAAGATCAACTGACGGGTCAGGACCACGGCGCATGGATTTCGAGGGGCTGAAGAAGATCAGGCATGAGCGCGCCCGCGATTCGGTCGGCGAGCTGGAGCTCGAGGCCGAAGCCACCGCGCTGCTCGCCGATGACCCTTCAACGGTGGCCTTTTTGCGCCGCTGCGTTGCCGATGATCTGTGGATCGATGCTGTCAGGGTAATGGCGCAGGCACTTCCCCGGCGCGAAGCTGCCTGGTGGGCCTGCCTGAACGCCCGCGAGTCGCTGGGTGACGATGCACCCGAGCAATCGACACAAATTGTGGAGGCTGCCGAGGCATGGGTCTTCAAACCCTCTGACGAACTTGCCCGCAATGCATTCGATCTGGCCGAAGCCGCCGGCTTCGACAGTGCCGAAAGCTATGCCGCGCTCGCCGTGTTCTGGGCCAGCGGAAACATGGCTCCTCCCGAAGCGGGAGTGGTCATCGAGCCGGACAAAACCCTCAGCGGCGTTGCGGCGGCAGCGACCATCATTTACGCCGTGTCGAAACTGAAATCGCCACAAGAGGCAACCGCGTGGTATGAGCGCGCAATGATGCAGGCGCTGGACATTGCACGCGGCGGCAGCGGAAGGCTGTGAAACCCTGCTGGCTTTGCTTGTGACGATGCCACCCATATTCTAGGCTGCATGTTCACGGATAATATACGCTGAGGTTACAACTTCGGCAGCACCCTATCCGACGGTTTGTACGGGCATGGTATGAAGCTCAAGATCATCAGAACCTCCGGTCCCGACAGCGCCGACGGCGCCGACACGCGGTTTCTCGAAACGGGACGCATCGTGCTGGGCCGCGGGGCTGGTTGCGACTGGCCGCTTCCCGACCCCGAGCGCACGCTTTCCAAGGCTCATTGCGAACTGGCATTCCAGGGCAATGTCTATGTCCTGCGCGATACCAGCACCAACGGCGTTTTCGTCAACGGTGCCAGCCAACCGCTGGGCCGGGGCAAGACCGTGGTGCTCAAGCATGGTGACACGTTTCGCGCCGCGGATTTCGCCTTTCAGGTTGAGGTTGTGACCGGAGACGATACCGGCCAGCCCCGACCCCGCCGGGCCGATCCAGGTTCGCCCATCGATCGGCTGGACGGGCTGGCCGGCGGGCAGCCCGATCCGTTCGATGCCTTTGGCGCAGCCGCGGCCAGCCGGGCCGATGGCGGGTTGTTCGGATCGGCGGGCGCGGATCTCGCCGATGATGACTGGGGCCGTGATCCGGGCAGCATGAGCGGTTTCGGTGGCAGTGAGGAATTTGGCGGCGGGGGCTTCGGTGCGGCCGACTTTCCCGATCCGCCGGCCACGGGGCAGCCTGCTGCCAGCATCCCCGACGATCTGGATCTTTCACCCGTCGCCCCCGCTTCGGCCGACGATGCCTGGGGAGCCGGTGCTGCCGCGCCCGTTGGCACCGTAACTGACGGGCGCTTGACCTCCATCACGGCCACGCTTCTGGAAACCGCGGTGCGACTTTCCCGCCTGAACGAAGATCTGGCGCGGCTGATGGATCTGCCCGCAAGCGACCAGGTCGCCGACCGGCTGCCCGTCACCTCAGGCGAGGGGATGGTCGAGCATCTTCTGTCGCTGCCTGAGGAACAGGCCAGAGAAGTGCTGAAAGATCTGGCCACCGCGCTTGTCAGCCATGCCGAGCAGATGCGCCAGACTCTTGAAATGCGCGCCGTCCATGATCAGGCCGACCGGCCGACATCCATCCCCGGCAAAGGGATTCCACCCCTTGAAGACGATCCATTCGGTTGAGCGGTTCTATGCGCCATATGCCTGCCCCCGCCGCACAGCGATGCGGCTCAGGCTTTCAGCCGCCGCCAGATCCGGGGCGGTGAGGTGATGAACGCGCCAACCCATAACGATGTGCACCTGCTCGCAGCGCTGGACAAGTTCCGCCGCGATCATGGCACGCTGCGGGTCGATCCGCGACCGATGGACCTGACTGCCGCCTTCTGGTCTGACGAGGCCGGGCGCCATGTCGCGCCGCGCGCCTACGGCGAGTTGCCGGTGGCACGGGTGATGGGCTACGCGACCTTCGGTGCAGCGCTGATCTCGAAGTTCGAGAAGGACACCGAAGGCCGCGTCATCCGCGACAACGGCATCCCCCGCATACGCGATTTCTCGTCCGAGCAGTTCGTGATGGCCTGCCTGTGTGTGCATGACATGCGCAACACATCACTGTTCGAAATCGCCGATGCGCTGGAAGGCACCCACCGCCTTCAGGGTTTTCGCCGCTGGCATCTGCGCAAGCTGACAGAAACCATCCGCCAGTATCACCCGCAGTTTTCACCTCGATCCGACAGCGTGTTCCTGTTCGCCGGTGCGCCGGAAAAGCTGCCGGCAAGGATTGCTCTGAATGCATGCTGGCTGGAGCAGGTGGCGCGGATGGGCAGCGCCTGCGCCGATCACTGCACCGAGCACGAAGCGGCGATGATGCAGGCAGTTTTCCCCGAATCGGTCCTGTCCGGCGACCCTGAAAGCCTGCGCCGCCACAGCTACATGTGGGGCCGCCCGCTTTGGGAACCGCTGAGCGCACTGTTCCTTGCCCGCAAGGTCACCGCCCGGCTTAAGCTGTTGCAGCCAGACCCCGGCGGGGCTTGAAGCCACATTCCCCAGGCAACCCGCCACTTTCGCTGTGGTGACACTGATTTTGGCGTCTTGAATCATGATGTTGAAGATGACGAGGCGCACGATTCATCGAACGCCTGAGAGATGCGAGTTCCGAGAGGGGTGGTCGGGTGGATTTCGATTGCCGGATTCGGCTGGGGATTCGAGACAAGCAGATCGGTTCGGGCGACGGCCTGATGGCCAGGACAGGTCTCGGAGCAATCCGCCGGTAACGGGCGCCTTCGTCATGTGCATGAACTTGAAACCGCCAGGAAGTTACCGAGCGCCGCATGACCGTTCTGTCCGCGGCACTGAAGAACCTGCCGGACGCCATGAACCGCCCCGGGTTTCCGAGAGGGTAAAACTCTCAGAGGATGACCCTTATGG